>CAZVPZ010000007.1:0-37952 GCA_964629245.1 uncultured archaeon
TCCAGGAGGAGAAGATAATGGCTATCCGGGAGCGGAAGGGCATGAAGCAGGAGATACCGGAACCCGAGGAGTAAGAAGCCCGGACCACCTCAACCCACCCGGTCTCGGACCCCAGACCACAAACCCTTTTTAAAGTTTAACCGTGAATTCGGGTTTATACGCAATCAAAGGTGAAACCGAAATATGGCTGATAAACCTCACATTAACCTGGTATTCATAGGACACGTTGACCACGGGAAGTCGACCACTATCGGAAGACTCCTGTGGGAGACCGAAAACCTTCCCGAGGAAGAGATGAGAAAGCTAGAGGACGCTGCCGAGGAGGCGGGAAAGGAAACGTTCTCGTTTGCTTTCGCGATGGACAATCTCCAGGAAGAGAGGGAGAGAGGCGTAACCATCGACCTCGCCCACCAGGACTTCGACTCTGACAACTACTACTTCACAATCATCGACGCTCCTGGCCACAGGGATTTCATCAAAAACATGATTACAGGAGCTTCACAGGCAGACGCAGGTGTACTCGTGGTAGCGGCTGACGACGGAATCCAGCCCCAGACGAAGGAGCACGCCTACCTTGCCAAGACGCTGGGAATCGACCAGCTGATCGTCGCGGTCAACAAGATGGACCTCGTCGACTACGGCGAGAGCGAGTTCAGCGACATCAAGGACGATGTATCGGAACTGCTCCAGGGCGTAGGGTATGACCCGAGTTCGATCAACTTCGTCCCCGTCTCCTCCTTCAAGGGAGAGGGCGTCGCTACCGACAGCGACGAGATGGACTGGTTCGACGGTCCCTGCCTGCTCGACGCACTTGACGATCTCGAGGAGCCTGAGAAGGCAGTTGACCTGCCCCTCAGGATTCCCGTCCAGGACGTTTACAACATCTCCGGTATCGGAGCAGTCACCGTTGGACGTGTAGAAACAGGAGAGCTCTCAGGTGGTGACAACGTGGTTTTCAAGCCCTCGGATATTTCCGGCGAGGTCAAGACCATCGAGATGCACCACGAAGAGGTCGAGAGCGCAGAGCCTGGCGATAACATCGGATGGAACACGCGTGGAGTCGGACAGAACGATGTCAAGAAGGGCGATGTCGCGGGACCGACGGATAATCCCCCGACGGTAGTTGATTCCTTCGAGGCGCAGGTAATCGTCCTGAACCACCCGAACGTCGTTTCGGAGGGATACACACCTGTATTCCACGTCAACACGGCGCAGGTATCTTGCACGTTCACCGACCTGAAGAAGACAATGAACCCCAAGACCGGTGAGACGATCGAGGAAGACCCTGACTACATCAAGCAGGGACAGGCCGCAATCGTCGAAATCACACCACAGCAGCCGCTCGTCATCGAGGAGAACGATGACATCCCGCAGCTGGCGAGGTTCGCTATCAGGGACATGGGTCAGACGGTCGGAGCCGGCATGGCACTGAGCGTCACGGAGAAGGAGTAGGACTCCCTCACCTATTTTCTCTTTAATTTAATCCCAAATTCTACCACTCCAAAAGAGGCAGTAAGCCAATGAGCACACTTGACGCAGAAACGGAAACGCTGGAGGACTCAGCGAGCATCCTTGATTCGGGCATAAGCTACGCCATGGACAAGAAGAGGCAGATAGAGAGCGATCCCTACGCGGCAAAGAAGGGAGTTGCAGCGACCACCCTAGCATTTGGAGCAATCAGCCTAGCAGCAGGTCACTATGAAGGCGCGGCTATCGGGATAGGAAGTTCGCTCGCGACCGAGAAGCTTGAAGACGACAGCCTCTACCTCGACCGTCTGCTTGGAGACCGCTAGCTCCAGAACCTGTTATCCTTTATAAAAATTAGTTCATCTTAGGGGACTATGCAGAGGGCGCGTGTAAGGTTAAGAAGTACGGACATGGACAAGATAGAGGAACTTGCAGAGGAGATAGTTGATATAGGCGAGGAGTATAACGCCAAGGTCTCAGGCCCTGTACCCCTCCCCACAAGAGTCCTGGAGATCCCGACGAGGAAGGCGCCGGACGGAGAGGGAAGCTCCACGATCGAGCGCTACGAGATGCATATCCATAACCGGCTTATAGATATAATGGAGAGCGAGCGCGCCCTGAGACAGGTCATGCGTGTACACGTACCCGAGGGCGTCGACGTCGAGATAGAGCTCACGGAGTAAGCACCCACCTGACTTAAATCTTCTACAATCTAGTTTTCTTGGACAGGCACTCCTTCATGGAGCTGTCGGTTTGCCGGGGTGACGGAGTCTGGCTGAACGTGCCGGTCTTGAGACCACCGCTTCCTCTCTGAGGTGGCGGTTTGAGAAGCGAACATATGTGAGCTTCGATGGAAGATAACCGGTGGCCTGTGACGGGCCTCCTGGGTTCAAATCCCAGCCCCGGCGATTAAACCATTTAAGCCAGCAGTCTTAATTTCTCTCCATGGCCGATACCGCCCGGGAGTTCATGGACGAGCCCGTTTTCATCGAGCACGACACACCTGTCCACGAGGTGGCAGAGCGCGTAAAGGGAGAGGAGAACACCCTGATAGTAAGGAAGGATGGCAAACTGGTCGGCGAGATACACGAACATTCCCTTCTTAAACTCCTCATACCGGAGAAAAGGATAGACGAGGAGAAGATGATCGGGATTCTCGGCCTTTCATTCAACCAGCAGTACGTCGCGGAGACCGCGGAAGACCTCATGAACCAGCACGAGATAACAGTCCCCCCGAATGAAAGCATAGGTGAGATGGCGTTCCTGATGGACCGTGAGGACCTGCGGTCGCTACCTGTAGAGGAGGACGACGACATCGTAGGAGTGGTCCACGAGAACAGGCTAGTGGAGGAGATATAATGGCGGCAGGAATCAGCAGTTCTATCCTGTTCGACCTGGCTGTACTGCTGTCCGTTTCCTTCATAGTAGGAGAGATCTTCGAACGGATCGGACTAGAGTCGATAATCGGCTACATCGTGACCGGTCTAGCGCTTGGACCATCGCTGTTCGGCCTCGTGGAGGCTGACGCGGTAGCCGGATTTGGGACTATCGGTGCGACCCTCATACTTTTCCAGGCCGGTCTCCGGGAGGAGAACGCGGCCGAGATATTCAAGCACAGGAAAGGCCTCGACCTCGGGCTCGGCGTCCTGATAGGTTCCTTCCTGTTTATAATGACCGCGCTTTTACTCGTGGGACCACGCTATCTCCCGTTTGCTGACATACAGCAGTACATCTTTATCGCGCTGGCTTACGCCGTCGTCGACATCGGAGTTCCCTCGAAGATAATGCTGTCGAGGAACATGCTGAGGGAGGAGATAGGCACGTACACCATCAAGTCCTCAGTCATCAACGTGACCGCCGGTCTCGGCGTACTTACCATACTCGTACTTACCGCTTCTACCTCGCTGTCCAGCCTAGCGATGAAGGTAGGCGGTATACTCGGCTTCATCTTTGTTTTCGTGCTCCTGCACGAGTTCATCCACAAGATAGACGACTACATAATAATGTTCGAGGAGACGGAAGCCCAGTTCGCGATAACAGTCGCGCTCCTGCTCTTCATGGCCTACCTCACGGAGATAATCGGGCTTTCGAGCGTGCTCGGGGCGTTCTTCGCCGGCGTGATTATCTCTCGCTCCGACTTCTCGGATTCCCGGGCGTTCCAGGAGAAGATAGAGGCGATAGGCGAGGGGTTGTTCATACCCATCTTCTTCGCCTGGTTCGGGCTTGGGCTCCACATCTACGGGGAGACGGGGATGCTGGCGAACCTCGAGGCAGCGACCTTCCTTTTCCTGCTTTCCACCGTTTCAAAGCTGGCGATAGGTTACGCGATACCGAAGATGCACGATATGGAGAAGCCGATGACCGTAGCCGCGTCACTCCTAAGTTTGGACATCGAAACCCTCGTCATCCTCTTGATCGGTATCGACCTCGGCGTGTTTCCATCGACAGAGATACTCCAGATATTCGCACCCGCCGTGCTGTTCACCACGTTAACTATTGTGATATTCTACGCGGTCCTAGACCGGGTGTAGATGACGTACTAAAAGTTTCCGTTCGATACCCCTAACAGAGCTTATAGCTTACAGCCCCATGGGGTAGAGGTCAATCCTTTCACGTTCTGGGCGTGAAGACCCAGGTTCGAATCCTGGTGGGGCTATTTTCACTTGTTTTATAAAATTTCCTTCCCCGAGGCCTTCCCAGAGGTGCAAACACGTTCATACAGCTAATAGCCGACTACGGTAAAGACGATCCTGCCTTCTCCGAGGTCGTCCAGCGCTTGAAACATCTCAAACCCGACGAATACGTTCAGACCACTTCTGTGCCCGCCTTCTCTACCATCGCGACTGGTTTCTGGATCGCACAGTACAGTCTCCACAACCCCGCTAGCGATCTCGCGGTCTATGCCAACACCGCTCCACGGAAACACGACTCATCACGGCAGGCGGAGAACTGCGGTGAGAAACTGGTCTACGCAGAACTGGCGAACGGCGTGCCTGTCTTCACAGTCAACTCGGGCCATTCTCTCTCCTTCGTCAGAGATGCTATCCAGAACCTATACGAAGTGGAGACATCAGACAGTGGTTCACAGTTCCGTTCCAGGGATTTCTTCCCGGAAGCCATAGCAGGCATCATGGAGGACGACCAGAAATACGTGGGACGAAAACTTGATCCTTCCGCGATACCTAACATCCCCGACCGGAGAATCGCCTTTATCGACGGCTATGGCAACATCAAGACGACAGTACGCGAGTCAGAACTCTGTCTCAAGACTGGCACCCGGCTGGACATCTCCATAGATGGGAAGGTGCTTGATGCAAGATATGAGGACAACACTTTCGAGGTGGGCGAGGGAGAACTTTCCTTCGCTCCCGGCTCCTCTGGCGGGGAAGAAGCGTTCCTGGAGGTGTTTCTCCGCGGAGGTAGCGCTGCCAAGAAGTTCGGAAGTCCAGAAGCAGGAGACAAAATCGAGATAGAGAAGAAGGCGACTGTATAGGGTTCCAGGATATCACCGGTAGGGTTCAAGGTCGGCGTCTCTGTGTGCAGGGCCGTATAGATCGGGTATCAGCTCCCTCAACGACATCTCCTCAGTGCCGTCGGCCGTTACCACCACTATCTCCATGTCGTTCTCCTCCGAGAGCTGGGCGAACTCGTTCATCAGCTGGAGGCACATACCACACGGCCTGAACTCTCCCTCCTTCTCCGAGTAAACGCAGATAGCCCGGAAAACGTACTCCCCCTGACACGCGGCGTTCGTTATTGCGTTTCTTTCGGCGCAAGTCCCCATGCCGGAAATCACGCTGCTGACGTTACATCCCCTGTATATCTCGCCGCTTTTGCCTAGGACCGCGGCACCCGTCTTCGAGTGGCCGTAGGGGGTGAAAGCGTTTACTCTGGCCTCTCTGGCCTCCTCTATCAGGCGCTTTTTGTCCTTCTCATCCAGTTCCTGCATGGAACTTTACGAACCGCAAAGCTTTCTATCTCTTGTGCCTAAAAGCACGACATGGCGTCCCGCGAAAGGTACCTCAAGGCTATACATGACCTGACATCCGGCGGTGAAGCCGGGACCACTACCTCTGAGGTGGCAGAGAAGCTGGGTGTGTCCGATGCAAGCGTCTCGGAGGCAGTCGAAAAGCTCGAGGATAAGAAGCTTGTTTGCCGCGCGCCCTACAAGGGCTTCACCTTGAGCCCCCTGGGAAAGAGGAAGGCAGGGGTGCTAGAGGAGAAGTACGAGGTGCTTGAACAGTTCTTCTCCGATATCCTGGGACTGGAAGCTCCCGGTGAGGAGGCCGCGAGAGTGGTAGAAGCTATATCTGATAAAGCCGTGGAGGGTATGAGAGACCAACTCGACTAGCCGTTTCTTAAGGATTCGACTGTTCAAAACTGTTAGGATATACCAGATATGTAGAGCCCCCTGGTGTAGAACGCACCTCTCCGGTGCTTGATACACGCAGGGAACGTAGAGCCCCCTAGTGTAGCGGTCAATCATAGCGGCCTTTGGAGCCGCTGACCCAGGTTCGAATCCTGGGGGGGCTAAACCAACGCTATCAGAAGTTCGAAGGCAGACCGTGTTAAATGTACTATAAGATTCAAAAAATCCATATCTGGAACCCTCCCGCTGGTCACTAGGCCAACTAAAATGCCCGATATAGCTAGTATGACGAATGCAGCGGTGGCCGCATCGACTAGGCCGGAGATATTCATTGGAGGTTCTGACCCCGCCTGTTTCCGGCTTTATTTATAAACCTTCGGAACCCTACCACGCCCAACTATGGAGAGATTTTTAACGTCAATAGTTCAACATATTTCACATGCCAAAGGAAGTACGTGCGTCACACATCCTCGTCGACAACCAGGAACACGCGAAGCAGATCAAGCTGGACATCGAACGCGGGAACACGACCTTCGAGAAAGCGGCGAAGGAGAAGAGCCAGGGACCCTCTGGCGACAACGGGGGCGACCTGGGCTTCTTCGGCAGGGGCGACATGGTGAAGCCGTTCGAGAAGGAAGCGTTCAACATGGACGTGGGAGAGATATCAGACCCCGTGAAGACCGAGTTCGGCTGGCACCTCATAAAAAAGACAGACGAGCGGTAGAGCCCTGTACACCTTTATAAGATTTAACTCGGATTTCTGAGTTACGCATGGCTGAAACCAGGGAAGTCGTAAGAATCGCTAGAACAGATATCGACGGCACCAAGCCTGTCGCGAAGGCGCTTGGCTCGCTACAGGGTGTAGGTGAGATGTACGGCAACGCAGTCGTACAGGCGATGGAGATGGACACCGACACCAGGATAGGCGACCTGGAAGACGAAGAAATCGATGAGATAGAGGAGGCCATCAAAAACCCTGAAGACGTCGGGATACCCTCCTGGCTGAGGAACCGGAGAAAGGATAGGGAGACCGGCGATGATCTCCACCTGATAGGCTCCGACCTCGAGCTCAAGCAGGAGTTCGATGTCAGGAGGCTCAAGGAGGCCGGCACGTACAAGGGATGGCGCCACAGTATCGGTCTGCCCGTACGCGGACAGAAGACCAAGTCCTCGTTCCGCTCGGGTGCGAAGATTGGTGTTTCCCGCGCACGGCTGCAGGAAGAAGCTGCAGAGGCCGCAGAGGAAGAGGACGAGGAGTAGGTGTTTTGAATGGTCAAGAAGCTAAAGAAACAGTACGAAACCCCAGAGGAGGGATGGAGCCAGGAAAGAATCAGCCGCGAAGACGAGCTGATTGAGGACTACGGACTGAAGAACAAGAGAGAGGTCTACAAGGCCCAGAGCCAGCTGAGAAACCTCAGGAGGGAGGCTAGGAAGCTTGCGGCCTCCGAGAACGAGCGGGAAAGGCAGGAACTGCTGAAGAAAGTCAACGACCTCGGCCTCGTGCGCAAGGACGCTGAACTTGGAGAGATACTATCTCTCAGCGTAACAGACATACTTGACAGGCGTCTCCAGACGGCTGTAAATCGGAGGGGTATGAGCGACACTGTGAAGCATGCCAGACAGCTTGTCACCCATGGTCACGTCTACATCGGTGGGGAACGCACAACCATCCCGGGATACCTTCTCACACAGGAAGAAGAGAAACAGGTCGAGGTAATCATACCGGAGAACACGGACGAAGAGACCAAGGAAACCGTTGAGGAGGAAGAGACTGGAGAAGTTGAAGAGGAAACTGAAGAGGAGGTAGAAGAAGCCGCTGAAGAAACCGGGGATGAGGAAACCAGCGAAGAAGAGGAAGATGAAAAAGAAGAGGAAGGTGAAGAACAGTGACGAAGAAAGGTATAGTTAACATCTACTCGAGCTTCAACAACACTATAATACACATCACGGACGCGACGGGAGCCGAGACGATATCGCGCATCTCGTCCGGTATAGTGACTGACAAGGGCCGTCTACAGGGCGAACCTTTTCCCGCTATGAAGGCCGCAAAACAGGCCGCAGAGGAAGCCCTTGAGAAGGGTATCGAAAAGGTAGATATCCAGGTCAGGGCTCCAGGGGGCCAGAAGCAGAAGATGCCGGGCAAGGGCGCACAACCCGCTATTAGGGCGATCTCCCGGAGCGAACTCGAGGTAGGAAACATAGAAGATGTAACACCAATTCCTCATGACGGATGCAGATCGAAAGGCGGAAAACGGGGTAGACGCGTATAGGTGATAGTATGGATCTAAAGATAGGAGATGAAGAGGATGGCGTTCTAGAAGTAACGCTTGAAGATGCTAATGAAGCGGTCGCAAATACTCTAAGGCGAGCCATGATGATAGACATCCCGACGCTCGCGGTAGACCATCTTGATGTTCAGAAGAACGAGTCCGGGCTGTTCGACGAGATGCTGGCACACCGGATAGGACAGGTTCCTCTTACCGTCCCGGAGAACGTTGAAGAGGATGATTCAGTTCACATCGCCATAAAACAGGAGGGGCCTGGCACAGTTCTTGCAGAGGATATCAAGACGGATAACGACGAATCGGAGCCCGTTAACCCCGACACCGTTATAGTAGACCTCAAGGACAGCCAGGGACTTGAACTCGAGGGAGAAGCGGTTCTCGGCCGTGGAAAGGAGCACGCGAAGCACCAGGGTGGAACAGTCGGGTACGAGAAGACGGGTGACGGGGAGTTCGTTTTCAGGATTGAATCCACCTCGGGTTACTCCAACGAAGAACTGCTCCAGAACGCCTTCGAGAGGGTTAAGAAGGACTTAGATGAGTTCGAGGAAGCAGTCGAAGACCTCTAAACGCGCCGGTTTCTTTAAGTTACGTCACGATTTTTCTACATATGCCGGGGTAGCCAAGTGGCCAAAGCTCGGTGAGCTTTGGGGTCGCAGAAAACCTTTGGTTTTCGAGCGGCCAAAGGCGCAGGACTTAAGAACACTTTCTTCTCGCCAGAGAAGAGAGTTAGAGAAAATCCCCCGATTTTCGATTTAGATATCCTGTCCCGCAGGGGTTCGCCGGTTCAAATCCGGCCCCCGGCAATTTGTTTTCATCAGGGATTTGTGGCGCACAGAAACTCCACCGAGTTTCGAACGGTTCAAATCCGGTCCCCGGCAAGCTATTTTCTAACAGGAGATTCGGCCTTTCTCTCCGCCTCGTCAAGGACTTTCAGGGCCTCTTCCAGCTCTTTCTGGGTGTGTTCACAGAGCTCCAGGATTTCCTCCGTTACCTCGTGCATCACCTTCAGTTCTTCGTATCCCTCCCTGTCCTTGTACTCCCGGGCAATCTCCGCGGCCCGACTCTCCTCACCGTGGAGCGTCTCGAGGCCGTCGATGATCTTCTGGTTGTAATCGATGCCGGTCTCCACTATCCGACGATACACTTCAAGCAGTTGCTTCAGCTCCTTCTCAAGCGTCCTCTCCGACGATTTGAGGGCCGCAGAGGAGGTGGTGTTGGAATCTGTGAACTTGGCCAGCATCCTGTCCGCATGTTTCTTCTCCTCTCCTATCCTGTCCAGGTAGCTCTCTAGCTTATCATCCTCGCGGTACTGCCGTATGACCCCGCCGAGATTGTTCAGCAGTTGCTTCATCTCCTTTTCCTCGCGCCAGTCAAGCGCCTCTTGCTCCAGTATCCTGTTCAGGTCCCTAGTACCTTCCACCATCTGCTTCATGAAGTCGTTCGCCCTCAGGCCTCCTTCATCGGTCAGGTCGTCGAGGCTTCCAGGCTGCCTACCTTCTTCCGCCACGCTTTCACCCAGCTGGGAAGGCATCATATCCTCAGGAAAGAGGTTATTGTATCCTATGATGTACTGGTTCTCGAGATCCTCCTCCAAGTGCTTGAGGAAGTTCCGCGCCTCCTCCTCTGGAACAACGCCCAGCTTGACCAGTGCGTTGAAGACATGATTCTCCACTCTTTCGACCAGGAAAAGCACGCTTCTCAGCTTCCTCAACTCCCGGTAGTCATCGGGGTCCAGGGCCTCGAGTATATCGATATTCGGCCGCTGGTTGAGCCTCTGTATCGCCTCCACAGCCCTCTCCCGTATCAGCGTTATAGCACCAGGACGCTCCCTCTGCTCGGCAATCGTCTGGAAATACCATTGCGCCGTGTGGAAGTACTCTTTCGATATACCCTCTCTCTGGTACTCTTCAGAGGGGTCCATGCTCCCCGAGCCCAGGTAGTCCACCACCTGGGCTGCGGCCTCATTGATAGCCTGTGTTTCCTCCGACTGCCTAGCGTTCGGGACATTGCGCTGTATGTAGGCATGCGTGAGTTCGTGGTTGACCTTCGCCTCGAGCTCCTGTCCGCTTATCCCCGAGGACAGGAAGTTCCAGAGAGACGCAAGTATCGGCGGTATGGAACCGGATTCCGGCATCATACCTGACGGTATCTTTGAGAACGCTATGTAGTCGCTATCGCCGGGCATGTAGAGGGCTGTACTGGTCACAAGGTCGTTCCTCTCGGAGTAGAGACCCAAGGCCGCCCGCCCGACTCTCTGCTCACCCGTGTTCTCGAACAGGTCAAAGATGGAGGGATCGCTGTTACCTGCCGCAAACATCGCCACAGAAAGCGATATCAGGAACCGGTCCGGGTCGATATCGACTTCGCTGTCGGCCGGCGATCTCACCAGATAGAATTCTATATCCGGCGTATTTTCTACACCTCTTTCCGCCTCACGGATTACCTCCCTGAGCTCGTTCTCAAGTCTATGTCTGAATCTGTCGACATCCTCCAGCACTGGCTGGGGCTGTGCGGTGAACCTCTCTATCTCTTCTCCTATCCGGATAGGCATGGTAAATTATTGCCTGACGCGGTTTAAACTGGTTATCCGCCGTCGTCGAAGTTATTAATTCACTCCGAACACAAGCTTAAGCCAGATGGTCTCGCTCGATTCGCTCCGGGAAAAAGTGGGAGGACATGAGGAAATGGATACAGGTGTAGGTGCTTTAGAACCTGTTCTAAGGGTTACGTCCGGTATAACACTGCTGCATATAGGACAGAACGTCAGGTTCGGGGTTTTCTCCCTCCGGAACTTTCCCGGCATGATAGCTGCGACAGCCATAGTCATGCTCGGACTCCTGCTTATCTTCAGCTCGGTCTATCGTTCAAAGTACCTTGAGGGCAGGAAAGCCGCTGTTCTGGTATTAGTCGTGGTTTCTTTCGCTCTCATGGTCCAACTCTCAGAAGATCCGAGTATGGGTATTGACAACGACGTGAGCCTTTTCTCGCGTTACTCCGCAGACCTCGTACTGGAGGGCAAAAACCCCTACAGTCACTATATGACATCTGCATTCGAGAGATATGAACAGGCGACCGAATACGGTTACTTCTTCTACGTAGGCTCTTATGGATACCCCGCACTTTCATTTCTCTACTTCCTGCCCCAGCTACTCCTGGGCATACAGAACCTCAACCTGACAGCTCTCATCTTCATGTCCGCCACATACCTCCTGCTGACCTGGTTCTCACCCAGAGAGCTTGCGCTCGCTCCCTTCCTGGTGATCTTCTCCAATCCGGACATGCTGGCGTTGAGTATAGAGAACTACTTCGGTTTCCTCTGGATACTCCCATTTATAATCGCTATACACCACTGGAAGAAGGAACAACGAGGTAAATCGGCCTTCTTCCTCGGGCTCTCCTTTGCCACCAAACAGATAGTCTGGCCTGTGGCGCCTTTCCTTGCCATCTGGCTTTACGCAGAAAGCGATGAGTACAATGATTTCATACAGGAGATCAAGAAGACAGTCTTCTTCGGTGGCACCGGTTTCCTGCTACCCAACCTGCCGTTCATCCTCTGGGACCCTGCAAGATGGTTCAAAGCGGTTTTCCCCCTTGGACGTGAGACCTCCTTCGTCCAGGGAATGGGGTTAAACTTCGTTAATTCATTCGGCCTGGCAACTCTGCCAGTGGAGTTCTTCAGCTATGCAATGTATGCCTCCTTACTCGGGCTTCTGGCGTTCTACGCGCTCTACTTCGAAAGGGTGAAATGGTCGGCCTGGGTTATGCCGATGTTGATAATGTGGTTCAACTTCTACTCCTTCAACAAGTATTTTGTCTACTTCGGCGTCGTGGCTGTTGCAGTCGTGCTCCTAAACTCCAGGAAATATCTTGAATCCGGGAAAGATGCTGAAACCTCACGAACTTGAGGAGAGGAAGAAGGGGATAATCCTTGCAGGGATAGTTCTCGCACTGGCATCTGGATTGCTGGTGTCAGGCATGAAACTGGATGCCAGCAACGAGCTGGAAGTCCAGATAAAACTTTTGAACGTGTCGGATCCAGATCACCTGGGACGGTTCACCCAAGCCCGACTGCAGCTGCACAACAGCGGAGAAGACGGCCTGAAACCCCTTTTCGGCTCCCTGAGAACCACTACAAAGATATTCGCTAGGTGGAAAATTGTCGAAGGCGAGAGAGAACTCGGACCGGGGGAGAACTCTACTTACCTAATAGAGCCCTTTCACCGTTCTGCCGCCATCCCCTACGGCGACGAATTCGTTTTCTCCGTTTCCGAGAGCAGGGAAGAGCCTGACCATTATGCTCTGAGCCCTACCTACAGGATAGAAAGACAACTTGAGGGTCTACAGAACCCTGACTTTCTGGACCTTTCAGACAGCCATATAGAGAACAAATGGGACGTAAAATCCGACATCGCACGGAGAGGAAGAGTGGACGCCGATTGGAAAAACAGCAACGTGAGACTGGATGCATGGAGCCCGGGTAACCTGGACTTTGCAAGGATATACTACAGCCAGAGAGCGGAGCAATCCGAAGAGCTGTATGTCAGGGTTAAGCCCCTCACTCTGACAGGTATAGCCTCTTCGACGGGGGTGAGAATCAGGCCGGATTCAAGAGAACAGAAAATACTTAGGTTTGTTTTCTCCAATACCTCCAGTTCGAGGGTTGATGAATCAGATAGAGTTACAACTGTTCTGTTACCCTCTCAGAACGGAACATGGAACTACCACGCCCTGAATATAGGGAAATACCTTTCAACCTCCGGGAACGGGTCGGCGCCGGAGAAGCTTAAAGTAGAAGTTTTCGCGGAAGCTGGTGAACGCGGACATTCGGCAGTAATATTTGACTATCTTTCAACCAGCCCCCGTTTTAACACTGGCCCGCCCAATTGAAAATGATGGCCGGGATCCAATCCGTCTCCCTGTCCGTAGTCGTACCTGTCCACAACGAGTCGGATGTGCTGGAAGAGACAGTCGAAGAACTGCTTGAGAGCCTAGAAGAGCTCGGTGCCGGGGCTTACGAGATAATCATATCCGAGGATGGATCCAGCGACGCCACCAAACAGATCGCGAGACGGCTGGCCTCACAGAACGAATGTGTGAAATCTATACACAGCGATAGAAAGCTGGGGAAAGGAGAGGCCGTTTCAAGAGGCTTCAGGGCGGCCCAGGGCGATATCCTGGTGTTCGTTGATGCCGATCTCGCGGCCGACCTCCAGCACCTCAGACAGCTTACACGACCGCTTGAGGACGGGGAGGCAGAAATTGCTATAGGATGCCGATACGGAGAAAAGGAGGTGGAAAGAGCTCTACACAGGGAAATAGCGAGCAGGGTCTACAACTGGGCTGTGAGGAACCTGCTGGGTTCTGGCCTTCAGGACCACCAGTGCGGATTCAAGGCGTTTGAACGCAGGGCTTTCGAGAGCCTGGAAGGTCGCGTGTCGGAAAAGGGTTTCTTCTGGGACACAGAAATTCTGCTCGAGGCAAAGTCGCTCGGCATCGATGTAGTGGAGGTTCCGATATCCTGGAGGGCAAACGATAACTCGAAAGTGAGGCTTACAAGGGATTCACTATACTTCGGGAAGAAAGTGCTGGAAGCTGCCTGGGTCAGGAGAGTCTGACAAGATTAAATATTCTGGCTCACCAACCTGAACTGTGTGATGGAAGATAAACGTGGAGAACAGATCGTCTTTTCAGTTATCAGCCTGATTACTGGGGCGGTACTCCTCAAGACAGTTATAGAGACAGGTTTCGCGACAGGGACCTTCTCTCGACCCCTAGCCGTCCTGACAGTTCTGGCCGGGTTTCTGGCTGCTTTCCTGGTATTCGCGGTAGCGCTCTCCGACTCCCGCATGGACCGGTGGGCCCGGCCCATAGGCATCCTGGTATTCATCGTGGTCTCACTCCTTCTGTTCTCGGGACACATAATTAACTCCGACTCCGGACTCGAATCCGATGTCACGTTCTTCGTTTTCCACTCCGCCAGCCAGTTCATCGACGGACAGAACCCGTATACAGCGAACATGACTAAAGACCTGGGGCGGTACGACGACACGCCCACCTACCTGACCTCACGGACGGACGGCTCAACGGTAAGCAGGCTCTCCTACCCCGCCCTCTCCTTCCTGCTGTTCGTGCCGCAGGCGCTACTGGGGATTACAAGTACTTCAGTGACCACCGGGTTGTTCTTTCTTACAGTACTCGCCTATCTGATGCATGAGTCACGGGACTATCTTGTCTTGGCGCCGGTAGCTGTGCTTTTCATAAACGGCCTAGCATCTATAGATCTGGCCTACAACATGAACTCGCTCTGGATCTTCCCCCTGCTGGTATCCATGAAGCTCTGGGCCGAGCAGAACCGGAGATGGTCGGCCGTGTTCCTCGGGCTCTCGTTCGCGGTGAAACAGACGGCATGGCTGATTGCGCCTTTCCTGGCGGTCTGGGTTTTCAGGCAGTCCGAGACCGTATCCGAATTCCTAGGAGAGATCAGGTCCATCGGGCTATACGGCGGACTCGCCTTCCTGACCCCCAACCTCCTCTTCCTCATCTGGAGCCCGGGTGCGTGGGTGAGAGGCATACTCGACCTAGTTTACAGCGGTTTGCTCGCACCCCAGGAATCGCTCGGGGTCGGAGTCGTCATGCTGAAAACACAGCATGTCATCTACATGCCGAAGACCTTTTTCTCCGCGTTGATGGTGGCCGGAATTCTGACGCTCCTTGTGCTCTACTACCTCTACGAGGAGGCTAGATGGACTGCATGGGTGATGCCCGCTCTAGTGCTCTGGCTCAACCACCGATCGCCCACCTACTACCTGACGATGTTTGTGCCCGTGGCCTACTACGCAGTCCTCCTTAAAACAGGCCAGACAAGATTCAGCTCGGCCTATTACCTTGAGAAGGTGAGAATATGGAGATAGAAGGCATGGAAAGGAAGCACATCGCGGGATTTACAGTCGCGGCATTCCTGCTATTCTCCATCGGCTACGGGACCATGCTCCACAGCGGGGGCTGGAAAAACCTGGAAATCGAGAGCGTTAACCTCTCGATATCAGGTGATTCGGCAAAGTACAACGTGATGGTGCTGAGGGTCAAGAACCACGAAGATGCAGCCCTTGAACCGGTCTTCCGGGTCATAGACCAGGGCTCGGCCTCATACCTCAAGTGGAAAACGGTGAAAGGGCCTGAAACCTTGGAACCCGGGGAAACCGCAGGATACGTCCTCAAGGCTGAAAAGAGGTTCGCGCCTGTCCAGCCGGGCACAAAATACGCCATAGTCATCAGCGGGAGCCACGAGTCCTGGTGGTACGAGTCAAGCGTACGGGAGGCGCCGGTTGAACCTGGGAGAGGGTTCTAAAACTTAATATAGAAACTCAAGAAATCCGAACCAATGAAAACGGAAACCGAACACTACATTAGGAAAACCGTACTCCTGACCGCGGCGTCAATCGCGATACTCCTGGGTTTCCGGACCTACTTCGAAGCCGGCATAGTAGAGAACCCGCTGACCTCCCTCGCCCTAATAGGCATCTGGATAGGCTCTATAATGGTCCTGATGTACGCACTGACCGATTACGGTGGACTGGAGAAAGTAGAGCTAGCAAGCTTCATGATCTTGATGCTGGCCACTTCAGCCTTTTCTGCCGTGTTCATCAGCTCTTCAGCACCACCTCAGGATTCGATGATTTTCCTTGAACAGGCATCAGAAGCAGTAGTAGAGGGAGAGAACCCCTACACGGTAAAGATGAGGCCCGGGAGTATAACATCGGGAGATATCTACTGGACGCCACGCCGGGACGGGAGCATAGTGAACAGGTTCAGCTATCCCGCGATGTCCGTGATACCCTACATACCCCTCCAGAAGGCCGGGATAAATATAAGGTGGCTCGGCGTGCTCCTGATACCGCCGCTCTTCCTGACCTTCCTCCTGTTCACACCCGAGGAGTTCGGGTTGCTGCCGATACTACCTCTCCCGCTCCTCCCGTTCTATGTCAGGAACCTCTACCTCGGGGCCGATCTCCTGTGGATAGTGCCTCTCGCCCTCTCCGTACTACTGTGGGAAAGGAACAGGGATTACTCCGCAGTGTTCTTCGGGATAGCATGTGCGGTAAAACAGTTCCCCTGGCTTATAGCCCCCTTCCTCGTAATCAGGCTGCTTGCGGAGGACGAGAGCTGGAGAAAGGGCCTGAAAAAGGCAGCCCGGTTCGGGGGCATTGCCTCAGCTGTCTTCCTCCTTCCCAACCTCCCCTTCATGGCCGGTGCACCAGTCGTGTGGTTGGACAACGTGGTCAGGCTGCCGCTGCTCTCCCTCGGGGTAGGAAGCCCAGAAAGCTTCATGGGACAGGGCCTCGCGATCCTGTCTTTCTCGGGGGCAATAGAGGCAGGTAGATGGGTCTACACCGCCGCGATGGCAGTTGTGTCCCTGGGCTTTACAGCTCTGCTCCTGAAGAGGCCTGAACGGGTAAAGCACACTGTCTGGATAGTCCCGGCGCTTATAATGTTCTTCAATTACAGGGGGCTGATAAAGTACTATCTGGTATTCATACCGGTGGCGCTTTCAGCAATCATCGCAAAATACCGTCTAGAGAACGATATCGAAGGTCTGAGGAAACTGGATGAGATTCTCGGTATCTAGACTTGTAGTAGTCGTGACGGTATCCCTCTTCCTGCTTTTCTACTACGCAGACTCGCTTGAGAAAAGCCAGCCCGAGCTCTCCGTAGAAACCGAGAAAGCCTATGACCCCTACAGGACAGGTACCGTGTCAAGGATAGAAGTAACAGTCAGTAACGAGGGAGACCAGACGTTGAGACCGGTCTTCATGGTGATAGCCTCGAAATCCAACAACCACATCTGGAATTCCAGTATAACAAGACTGGAACCCGGGGAAGAGAGGACGCTCAACCTCACTCCGAGGAGAGATTTCCAGAAGTTCCCCGTTTCATGGCCTTTCAGGGTCAGAGTTAACGCCGCAGAAGACCACCTCTACAAGGGTCTGAGCGATATCCACATCCCTGAGCCCTGTGTCCCTCCACTGAACGATCCGGACTTCGTCGATGGACCTTACCCAGATTTCAGTGACCCCTGGCACCCGCTGTCAGACAGTTTCAACGTCAGCTACCGCGACCAGTCGCTTATCGTCACCACCTCCACGAGGAGAGGACGAACGAAACTGATTACGAGACAGTCCTTAAGGCAGATACCACGGCAGCTGGAAGTCAGGTTCTCGGAGTTCACGGAGAACACTATACTGGACAACGAGACAGGGAGTATCATCCGCGGCGGCGGCCTGATCCTCTATACAGGTAGCAAGAGCCGAGTATGGATAGTCCACTCCAAAAATTATGGAAACCGGACCGTGCTGGAGCCCCGGAAAAGAGAGATAGTCATCGTGACACCGTCCCTGAACTCGAGCATTGATATTGGGAAGGTTCTGGAGGAAAGAGGATGGGAGGCCGGCATCCCCCCTTACCTGCTCTACGTGGCGACTGTATCTGATTCTGAAGAGAGGTACAGGATGGGACTGGAGAGGGTCAACGTGCCCGGGTGCAGGCCCAGAGCTTCCCCTCATTTATAAAGTTTGCTTCACACTCCTGAGATTACCGGTAGTGGCGAAGGCCGCGAGGTGATCACGATCGACAAGAAAGCTGATCCGACCAATCCCGTACTTCTGGAGACCATCGAGCTTCTGGAGCAGCAGACCGCTCCTGTATGGAAAGCTGTGGCAGACAATCTCGGAAAGACTAATCGCACACGTCCAGAGGTGAATATCTCTGACGTCCAGAGAGTCGCGGACGACGGTGACACCGTCGTAGTTCCCGGGAAACTTCTGGGCGCAGGATTCCTGGACAAGGACGTAACTGTCGCAGCATTCCAGGCCTCGAATTCTGCCAGGGAGAAAGTAGATGAGCAGGGAGAGTTCATGTTCATCGATGAACTTGTCGAGGAAAACCCTGATGGAGAAGAGGTGAGAATAGTCAAATGAGCGGTGAAACCCTAGTAATCGACGCTGAAGGCAAGGTCCTTGGACGACTCGCGAGCAAGGTCGCGGAGACTGTAAGGGACGGCGAGGAGGTCATCGTTGTCAACTCCGAGAAAGCTGTTATCTCTGGAGACAGCGAGCAGGTAAAGAAGGAATACAAGAAGAAGTACGACCGCGGCACCCGGCACGACGGTCCTTACTTCCCGAAGTCACCATCCCGGATACTCAAGAGAACTGTCAGGGGGATGCTTCCCTACAAGCAGCCTAGGGGAAGAGATGCTTTCGACCGCGTGAAGACCTACATCGGCGTCCCTGAAGAGTTCGAGGACCGTGAGGAGGTTGACGTCAAGGAAGGAGACGACCTGAAGTACCGGAACTATGTAAAACTTGGCGAAGTATCCGAGTTCATGGGATGGACGCGAGGTGGAAAAGCATAATGCCAGTACAGGCAACAGGAAAGAGGAAGACCGCGAAGGCACGGGCATCGGTGAAGGAAGGCGAAGGAACGCTGAGGATCAACTCCCGGCCGCTCCACACCCTCCCGGAGATGAGCCAGAGGAGGATAAAGGAGCCTCTCGTGATAGCAGGAGATATCACGGAAAACGTCGATATAGAGGTCAACGCGAACGGAGGCGGAATCCAAGGACAGGCAGAGGCAATACGGATGGCTATCGCCCGGGGCCTTGTTGACTACACCGGCGACGAGGACCTGAAGCGGGAATTTCTGGACTACGACAGGAACATGCTGGTAGAGGACCCACGGAGAACAGAGACACGAAAACCCTCACAGTCGTCCAAAGGGGCGAGACACAAACAGCAGAAATCATACAGGTAAAGATATTATATGCAAATTCCCGTCAGATGCCTCAGCTGCGGAAAGGTCATCGGCGACAAGTGGAACGAGTTTCAGGAGCGTACCGAGGACGGTGATGACCCGGAGGAGGTGCTCGACGACCTGGGACTTGAGAAGTACTGCTGCAGGACCATATTCCTGACACACGTCGACACCAGCGAGGAAATCGGCGAGCACAAGATAACCTGAGAGCGTTTTTTAACTCGATAAACCCCAGTTTTCCGTATGGTATCAACGGAAGACCTGCTGGAGATAGGCAACAGCAAGGCGGTACCACTTATAGCGTTTGCTCTTCTATCTCTGGTACCTCTCTTCATATTCGGGAGCATACCGACTGGAGAGGACGGTTTCAAGGCCGTGATGTTCGGCGTGCTCTTCTTCCTAGGAGGGCTACTCGGGATAGCAGCGGGGTTCGGGACCTTCCGGGACCTCCAGCTGGTCCGGAACACGCCTACCTCGAAGATACGTTCCATGGCGATGGGGCTCGTGGAGGTCAAGGGAGAATCCATCCCCTCGGACAGGACTGTTAAAGCTCCTATCTCGGACGAGGACTGTCTTTTCTACGTTTACAAGGTCGAGGAGTACCAGCAGCAGGGCAAGCACAAGAACTGGGTGACCATCGACTCCGGCCGCGACGGTGAACCTTTCCACCTGGACGACGGCACCGGAACTGTGACGGTCGACCCGGAAGGCGCGGAACTGGAGATACCGTGGGACCGGAACATCCATCTTGACGGTGGAGAGAAACCGCCGGACTATATCTCAGAGTTCATAGAGAGCAATCCCAAGATACGGGAGGGCAGCAACGAAGCCTTCGACATATTCGATAACGACCGGCGGTTCAAGGAGAAGTACGTGCTGTCCGGCGAACAGGTATACGTCTTCGGGAAGGCCATGAACCGGAGATCCGAGTACGGGGAGTATACGGTGATAAACAAGGACCGCTCCACCCCCATGTTCGTCATATCCGACAGGTCGGAGAAGGAACTCCGCGAGGACTGGGGCTGGTCCTACAAGCTTTATCTCGGGGGCGGGGCGGTCGTCGCCATAGCGTCATACGGCTTCTTAGTACTGCTGATGGGTCTTCTCTAAAGCTTTAAAACTCAGCGTGAGAGATTTCTATCATGGCAACAGGAACCAGCCTGCTTCTCATGGTGGTCGGCGTTATCCTTATCGGCGGACTACTAGTATACGCCGTGATGATCTACAACGGCCTTATACGCCTCAGAAGGAACATCGACAAGTCTTGGAGCAACATCGATGTCCTGCTGAAGCAGAGGAACGACGAGATACCCAAGCTTATCGACACGGCGCAGGAGTACATGGACTATGAGCAGGAGGTGCTCAACGAGATAACCGAGGCACGGAACAAGGCCCAGGCCGCGAACAACCCCAAGGAGAAGGCCGAGGCTGACCAGACTATAAGGGGTGCGCTTGGCAACTTCTTCGCGGTCGCGGAGGACTACCCCGACCTGAAGTCGACCGAGCAGTTCCAGCAGCTCCAGTCCCGGATATCGGAGATAGAGGAACAGATAGCTGACCGGCGGGAGTTCTACAACGACTCGGTCAACACGTTCAACATCCGGATAAGCCAGATACCCTACAACGTGATGGCGAACATGATGGACTACACCGAGAAAGAATTATTTGAAGCGAGCGAGGAGGAGAAGCAGGACGTGGACATCTCCGAGCAGTTCAACAGCTAACTACCCCACTCTATTCTCCTGATCACCAGTGGTATCAGGGCCTCCGAAACAGCGGCAAGTAGGATTGCGGCCTTCAGTCCTTCCAAAATCGAGAAGTTTAACGCGACCAGAAGCGCCATCACCAGGATGGCCAGCTTCCCGATTCCCAGTGTCACCTCCCTGAAGGCGTAGAACTCCAGCACGTCCTCTTTCTCGGACGCGTTGGCGAGACGAGAGTAGAGCGGGATGTAGTAAAGCATGAAAAACAGGCCTCCGGCCGTGGAAAGTATGAACGCCTCCATCGCAGTCCCTATCATCGCTTTCAAGAAGAACACGGAGCCGGAAAGCAGGGCCCCGACCACTATAAGCCTCGAATTATCCTCTTTTTCAGCTATTCTTCCGAGGAAGAGCGCGAACACCATCCCTCCTATACTCGTGAGAGAGGTGACTCCCCCTACGTTAACTGTGCCTCCAACCACGTAGAAGACATAGAGCGGAAAGAGAAAAGCGCCGGTGGTTATGGCTATCCCGCGCAGGAAGAAGAGTCCCGCAAGCATGGAGTGGTGGCTGTCCAAGAAGTCGAAGAAGCCGTACTTCATCGGGTCGCGGTGATCACGGGACGCTACCAGAGGTACAGCGGAGAAGAACATGAAAGCTAGCACAACCCCGACAAGCGTGGGGAAGCCGTAGGCCGCCATCAGGAACCCTCCTATCACAGGTGCTGCAGCGGTGGCGAGCCGGGGTATCCCTAGTAGCCGGCCTGTAGCCCTCTCCCTGTGCTTCTCCTCAGAGTCCACGGCGAACTCGGCATGGAGCGCGACCCAGTGAAAGGTCTTTCCCAGACCGACCAGCAACGCTACTCCCGCTACCATCTCGACACCAAGAGAAAAAGAGCGCAGTGCGAGGAATGCCGGCAGGTAGAAAAGATAGGAGAGAACCAGGCTGTGCTTGAAACCTATGCGTGAGATTATGTAGGCCCCGGGAACGGATGAAACCGCAAACACCGCAACGTAGCCGAGCATGTAGAGGAAGATGAGGAGAACCGATCCGGTTTCCGACGCGATGTAGACAGGTATGAAGACGCTTATCAGGCCGAAGGCGAACTTCTTCAGCAGTTCGTAGACGTACACCTGGTCTACCTCGTTCTGCCTGAAGAGCCCGAGCATGTTTTTACTTCGGACACGGCGGTTGTTAAATCATCCGAGTAGCCGCCTCAGACCCGGCAGTATCTGCTGGAGGTTCGGCGCCAGCTCCGCCTCTTCTAGCCTGGAAGAGTCGAACCACTCCAGCTCCGAGAACTTTTCCTCCTGGATTTCTGGTTCGTTATTGACTACTTCCGCGAGGTAGCCGTGCCATAGGTAGAGGTCGCCACCATGCATGAACTCTCCGGAGAAGAACGGCTTTTCAAGTTCGACCGTGACTCCTATCTCTTCTTCCGCCTCCCTGACCGCCGTTTCGGTAGGAAACTCACCTTCCTCGACCTTCCCGCCGGGAACCTCCCAGTGTTCCTCGTCTCCACGGTAGAGCAGGAGTATTTTCCCGTCCTCGATTATCACACAGCCTGCGAGCTGGGTCGGCATAGAGATAAAGAGAGACGCGTTCTCTTTATCCCTTTCGATTCTAGAGGAAGTAGAAAAGCGGCGCCATTATCGCCAGGCCCGCGACTATACCCACGACAAACACCTTCCTCCAGTCCTTGAGGCTTTCTCCCTGCTCCCGGGCCTCAGACACGAACTCGGTGATGACAAGGTATATCATGGCTCCCGCCGCGAAACCGAAGCCGACGGGCATGAACGCCTGAGCCTGCCTCACGAATACGAATGCGATGACCGCTCCGATGGGCTGCGGAACGCTCGAGAAGATTGTCGCGGCGAGCATCCTCCACTTGTTCATCCCCATGTTCCGGAAGGGGATGGATATGGCGATTCCTTCCGGGATGTTGTGGATGGATATCGCTACAGTCATCAGTATGGCGAGCGGCGGGACGAGGAAGCCGAGGATGGGTACCCCGCCCTCGAACCCGAGTTCGGCGAACGCCACGCCTATCGAGACGCCCTCGGGAAAGCTGTGGACGGTCAGTACGCCTAGGATCAGCACCATCTTCTTGAAGTCGGCCTCCTCAAAGGTACCCGGGTCTATTTCGTAGTCCGCGAGGAACCGGGATGCTCCCTCCACCAGCGCAACTCCTATGAAGACGCCAACTGCCACATCCAGGGCTGAACCTGATGCAAGGCCCTCCGGTATCAAGCCGAATATCGATGCGAAGAACATTATGCCAAATGCCAGACCCCAGAGTGCTACCATCCAGCGGTCACTGAAGTCCTGCTTGAAGAAAAAGGGGAGCGCTCCTATCCCAGTGGCGAGGTCTGTCAGTATACCGGCGATGAGAACGAACACCAAGTTTTCCAGCAACGCCATACCAAGCTTTAGAGCCGCGACATCTTATATTACTCACGGTAAAAAGGTTTAGGCCTGCCTAAAACTCAGTCGAGGGATCTGGAAATCGCCCGGGAGATTTCCTCGCCGTTCTCCAGCTTGGATCGGTTGTAGTCTAGCTCTATCTCGTCGCCAGTGTAGCGCGGCGTGACGTGGAAGTGCATGTGAAAGACCTCCTGTCCCGCGAGTTCGCCGTTGTTCTGGTCGATGTTTATGCCACCCGGTTCGAACGCCTCTTTCAGCGCGTTCGCCACCTTGACAATAGCGTCCCACATGTAGTCCATCTCTTCAGCGCCGTGGATATTGTCGACGTGCTGCTTGGGAACGACGAGTGTGTGACCCTTCGAGACCGGGTTTGCATCGAGGAAGGCTACCACGTTATCGTCCTCATAGACCATGTTCGCGGGTATCTCACCCTGTACTATTTTGCAGAAGATACAGTCGTCTGGCATGGGAACGATATGGTGTTAAAGGCTGAAATATCCACCGCTGGACTCAGCTTTTTATTCAAGAACCCGAAGTCATACCTGTGGAGATGCTCCGAATTCTCACCGACCTCATAGTAGGGAATACAGAGGGAGATACTGCAGAGGAGGAGACCATCCAGCGCATAAACCAGTCGCTGGAGAAGTCGCTCCAGAAGAACCGTGGTGAGTGGGAGGACGCCTATGAAAGCTACAAGCAGGAGGAAAGAGAGCATTTTCTGAACACAGTAGAGGGAATACAGAGGGACGTAATCCAGGATATCATCGGCGAGATAAAACGGATAAACGAGGAGGAACGCGAAAAAGCGCTCCGCGGGCTCGACGACCGGCTCGCGGAGTTCCGGCAGCAGATATCTACCAAGGCGGACCGGGAGGACGTAGAAGAGGTTGAGGAACGCGTGACGGAAGTCGAGACACGTGTCGACACCACCAGCCGGGAGATAGGGAACCTGAAGGATGAGATAAAGAATATCCGGAACGCGAGCGAGAACAGGCGTCAGGCCATCCAGAGGCTGGAGGAGTTCGAGGAAGAGTTGGAGGAGCAGATGGAGGAACAGAGAGCCCAGCTTGAAAGGAAGATTGCAAACAAGATAGGGGTGGAAAAGATAGAGGAGATGAGGAACGAGTTCGACTCCCGCCTGAACAGACTGGAAACCAACTCGGCGGACAATGAGCGGCTGAAGAACCTCGAAGGCGAACTCGACGAGATAAGCCGCCACGTCGGTGAACTCCACTCACGGACCGAGACACACGAGGAACGGACGAGGAAGGCGGAACGCGCCAGAGAGGAACTTGAAGAGATAAGAGAGAAGGTGGATCAGGAGCCTGGAGAAGACCACAGGCTTGAAAAGAAAATCGACAGGTTGATGGACAGGATAGACGAACTTGAACGGGAGCACTCCAAGACACAGCAGACAGTGGAGCGGATGAAAGACAACGCGGACCGGCGCAACGAGGTCCGGATGGATTCGGGCAGGAATATCCCACAGCCCGAGACCGCGAATTCAGATTCGCTTACACCCTCCCAGATAGACAGGTCACGGATAGGAGAGGAGCTCACGGTCACTGGACAGCTGAACTTCCACAAGCAGTTCACCGACAGCTACCTCTACACCCTCAGCGACGAGGGCGCCCACTTACTGGTCTACAGTGATGGCGAACTGTCTGAGGGAAGCAGGGCATTGACAGGACGGATAAAAAAGATGGAAGACCGGCTCTACCTCCGGGTCTGAGACCAGCGTAGCCTTAAAAGTGTTAACCGACTGACTTTTTCTACTCATGCGGCTGTGGTGTAGTCCGGCCAATCATCTCGGCCTTTCGAGCCGATGACCCGGGTTCAAATCCCGGCAGCCGCACTTTCCTGTTGGTTCTGAGGAATGGGCAAGATTTAACGAGGACTACAGCAAATAGTTCCTATGGGCTTATCCAAGTCCGGTTCAGGCAATATCACGGTGGCCGCGGTGCTAGCAGCAGTGTTTATATTAGCGTTGACAGGACCTGGATCGGCCCAGACATACCAGACAGGTCCGGCCTTCGAAAGGACTTTCTCGCCGGTAACGCCAGAGAACCGGGCCCATCTAAAGATGCTGAGGCCGATGAAAACTGGGCTCTGGAGCATGAATATCTCTGTCAGGAAACCCCTGAGAAACGTCAGTGTATCTATATCGCCTTTACCCAACTCCTCAACCTCGGTTCCCGCCCCGGAAGACATGGTCTACCGCTACCTCAACGTATCCTCGGGGAAACTGGACTCCTCGACTTTATCCCGGATCGACCTTGTTGTGCCTGTAAACAGGAGCTGGATACGGGGCGTCAATGAGAGTTCAATACGCCTGAACATCCTGGAGGATAGTGGGTGGAAGACCCTCGAAACACGGAGATACCGGGAAGAAGAGAGAACGGTGCTCTACACCGCCAGTACCTCCTCGATCTCCTACTTCGCCGTAACTGCTGAGAGTAGGCCAGCAACTGGGATCCCGGTCCCGGTTACTGTGCTGGCCGGACTGGCGACGGTAGTCCTAGTTTTCGTCGCATACCTGCTCTACAGCAGGACGGGCGGCACCAGTAGTGAAACCCGGGAGGTAGAGCAGAGGCTTGGAAGCCTGATGCAGGAGATAGAAAAAGATCTCAGGGAGCGGCCGGTCCACAGCCAGGAGTCGCTGAACAGCCAGGTTGAGAGAGCCTCAGAACTTATCGAAGCCGAAGAGTACGAACAGGCGGGGCAGATACTCGAACAGGTGAAGAACTCCATCGAAAAAGACGATTACTGATACAGCTGCTGGTAGGCGCTCCACCTGTATCTCAGGGTCTTGAAGCAGTCTTCGGCCACTTCTTCCTCCGCAACATAAAGCCGTCTCCAGCCCTCTGAAGTCCTTATCTGAATGTAAGGATTCCTAGCCTCAGGCTGGACACCCACCTCCTCTATCTCAGAGAAATGTGCCTTATCGATAAGCTCACCGGAGCTGTTCTGCTCCTCTATCTCCTTCCACTCGTCAGACTCCGAACGGTGCCTTTCGATAAAAGACTCCGTAACAGTTATTTTGCCGAGTTCTGAGTCGAACTCGTCCGTCTCCATGGTTAAAATTAGGGGCGCGCGTTAATGAATCATTCGACGGCGGAAAGACGTTAATCCGGGCTGTATCTCCCTTGCTGCCTCCTGAAAGGCGCCTCATCCATTTCCTCGTGGACATGGGCTACCAGTCCCGGAGCCCTAGCAATTATGAAGAGACCCTTGCCCAGCCGGTGGTCCCAGCCAAGGTCTGTCATCACCGCGGCTATCGCCCCGTCTACATTGAGGACCAGACGTATTTTTTCCTCCGCGAACTCGGACTGTACCTTCTTCATCTTCTCCACACCGTCACCAGACAAGCTCAGTTCCTCAGCTTTACCGAAAATCTTCGCGGCGCGGGGATCTTCTTCCTCGTAGACCTTGTGACCAAGTCCCGGTATCTTCTTTCCACCTTCAAGGTATCCTTCAACTATCTCTTCCGCGGTCTCCTCCCCCTGAAGCATCCTCATACAGCTCTCTATAGCCCCACCGTGGCTGTCGCCGAGCGCCAGGATTCCGGCGGCGACACCAGCGTTCATGGGGTTCCCGCCGCTCTGCACCGTCCTCGCCGCAACGGTACTCGGATTTCCGACGCCGTGGTCGATGGAGGAACTAAGCACAGTATTGAATAGGTCCGACTCGGCTTCGGAAGGTTCCTCCCCTCTCAGTACAAGCCAGATAGCGTCAGCGAAATCCATATCCATGACTTCTTCCAGCGGGACTCCTCGGACAACAGCGTCTTTCCCGCTCGATGAAATCGAAGTCTCCCATTCTGTCACAGTATCTCCTCCAGTTTTTCTCCTATTTCGTGGTGGACCTCCACCACGTGTGCTCCTGCGTCCTGAAGTGCTTTAACCTTTCCGGAAGGTGTCCCCCTTTCACCCCTTATGATGGCGCCTGCGTGGCCGTACTTCTTCTCAGGCATCCTCTCCGTGAACTTCCCTGCTATAAAGGCCACCACCGGCTTGTCAAAACCACTCTCTATGAACTCCGCGGCCTTCTCCTCGTAGGTTCCCCCCAGCTCGCCGAATAGCACAACCGCCTCAGTCTGATCATCATCGCTGAAGAGCTGGAGAGCGTCCTCAAAAGTCGTTCCGGCGATAACGTCGCCACCGAGACCAGCAGCGGTTGAGACGCCATAGCCTGCCTGTCTCACGACCCAGGCTGTCTCGGTAGTCATGCCACCGCTCTTCGATACTATCCCTACCTTTCCCTTCCGGTAGACTTTTTCGGGTTCGCTACCTCCTATAGGACCGAGCTTGGCTTTGCCAGGGGAAATTATACCTACTGAAGCGGGACCCACCACCCGCGCGCCCTCCTCATCGGCCTTCTTCTTTATCTTCCACGCGTCCTTTACCGGGATACGCTCCGTTATTATGTTAAGTAGAGGTATACCGTTTTCAAGAGCCTCGAAAGCGGCGTCCCTCGCAGCGAATGCAGGGACATACACGAGAGAGGCATTAATCCCTGGGTGCTGATGGAGGGCCTCCTCCACCGTGTCATAGACGGGAATACCATCCATTTCGCGGTCTCCCTTGCCAGGGGTTACGCCCGCAGCGACATCCGTCCCGTAGTCCACCATCTCCGGCACTTTCTCGCTGGCCTCTCTGCCGGTTATCCCCTGAACAAGCACCTTGGTATCTTCGTCAACCAGTATACTCATCCGGAAACAGCCTCCCTCACATTTTCAAAGTCCAGTCTCTCAATCGATTTTCCGGTATAGTTCGATCCGAACAGGTCGTGCTCCTTCACCCATATGAACTCCATCCCCGCCTTCTCGCATCCTGCATCGACCTCCGCATTATTCCCGAAGTAGGCGAATCCCTCTCCCTCCTCTCCCCGGCACTCGAGGAAGGCCTGGAAAATTTCCTTCGAAGGCTTGAAAGCCCCTGCTTTTTCGGACACAACTATACACTCCAGCTTGAGATCCCTTTTCTTCTTCAGCCGCTCCCAGAGTTCGAGGTGTTCGATGGAGTTATCGCTTATCAGGCCTGGAACTCCTAGCTCCTGACTGCATCTCCTGAAAAGCTGGAACTTTCCTGTCTCCTCCAGGTAGGATTCAAAACGCTGCTCATAACTTCTCTTTATCTCCTCCGCGTCTCCTGGAAGACCGTACTCATCCAGGAACTCCTTTATCTCGCCGGGCTTGAAGATGTTGTATTCATAGATCGTGAAATGTGGCACTTCTTCTACACCTCTCTCCGCGAGGTGGTCCTTCACCGCCTGGTTTATCATGGCTCTTGAAGGCAGGAGGGTGTCACCGACATCGAATACAGGCGTCCTAACCACTTTGATCAGCCTCGATCATGTCCACTAGGGTTTTGGCCGTGGCCGTCATGGGCGTGTCGTTCCTGAAAAGTTTCATGTCGAGGTCCAGCTTTTCGCGTGTCTCCCGGAGCAGTTCGAATGCCCTGTCCGCATTCGGGCCATCCCTTCTCACAACGATAGGATAATCGGGCTCTTCCTCTTCCAGGGCCCGGCAGAAGCCCTTCATGGTCCGGTAGATATCCGTGTTGTTCGCCGTTCCTCCGACATGCCAGAGACCTCTGAGGCCGGGTTTAGAAAGGATCACCTTGCTCAACCTGTAAACCTTCTCCGTTGGCGGGTTGCCCCCGTACTCGGTGTAGTTCGCGGGGTCGCCGCCGTAGGCTATAAGGGCATCCATGTTGGTGAGGGATGCTCCACCACCCGCGAGCATCATACCTATATCTCCATCCAGTTCGGTATACTTGCCGGCTATACCGCGGTGGTCGTCTTCGTCTATCTTTTCTGCCTCCAGCTCTCTCTTGGTCTTCTGTCTCCCGAACTCAGAGCGCTCCTCGTATTCCCAGCTGTGGCGGTAGGACGCATCGTCTTCGAGGTCGGTCATCGCATCTAGGACGATGTAACCGTCCTCCACCCTCACCAGTGGGTTGACTTCGACCATCCGCGCATCCTCCTCCAGGAAGCAACTGGCAATCCTGTACAGGTTCAGCGCCAGCTTCACGAGCTGGTCACTTGGAACGCCGTTACGCTTCAGGAATTGCCTTATCCTCCACTGTGAAAGGTCTTCCAGCCCCAGCTTCTCCACATTGCTGTCCTCCACACCTTTCCCGCCTTCATTCGAGAAGAGCAGGACTGGCTCACGGGAGTCGGTGTCGTAAAGGCACGCGACGTAGAACTCATCTTCGAAGTCTACCCGGCTCTCTATCAGGACCTCCTCTACATCGTGGCCGTTCACCTCGGAACCCTGCATCTCCTCTGCTATCTCCTCGGCCTCTTCACGTGAGGAGGCGAACTCCACCCCGCCGTGCTCCTTCCGGTTCTTCGCCAGCACCTGGGCTTTTACGACGTATCGTTCTCCCTCCTCACCCGGCACCTCAAGTCTGTATCCCGACAGCAACTCCTTGGCCTCGTGTTCGAAAAGCTTCACAGTCAGATTTTGCCTCTTACAGCTTTAAGTCTTGAATCCCAATCACATCACATGGTATACACGCGGAGAGGAGACGAGGGCAGGACAGACCTCGCATCCGGTGAAAGGGTCTCCAAATCCAGCGAGAGGATAGAGGCCTACGGAACCATCGACGAACTCAACTCGCTGACAGGATTCATAGCCTCGAAATGTGAACGCAAGAGCGATGAGCTCGAGAAGATACAGAACGAGCTCCACATACTCCAGGCAGAGCTGGCCGATCGCGACCCCGAAAAAAAGCTTTCCCAAGAGGATATAGACCGCATAGAAGAACTCTGCGATCGCTATCAAGATGAGTGCCCGCCACTCAGGAACTTCATACTCGCAGGCGGTACTGAAGCCGCGGGTTCCCTGCACCTCGCACGCTCCATCTGCAGGCGGGCCGAGAGGAGGATAGTCGAGCTCGACACCCGGGAAGAGCTGAGACCGCCCGTGCTCGGATACATAAACCGGCTAAGCGACCTCTACTTCCTGATGGCCCGACACGAGAACTTCCTGGAAGAAGAGGAGGAAAAGGCACCAGATTACTAGTCATGGTACGAGAAGAGCTTTTCATGGGTTCGGAGTCGTTTTCCTGTGAGGAATGCGGGTTACACTATGAAACGAGAAAGATAGCCCGGCAATGCGAGATTCACTGCAGTGAGAAAGGTGTATGCGATTCGACCATCACCCAGAAGTCACTGGAGAGACGCTAGAGTTTCTGCGTCCATTTCTTCCCTGAAAACTTTTCCTCTGCCAGCTTCTCTGCTTCCGTTAGCTCTTCATCGGTCAGCTCTCCCTCTTCACCGCCGTACTGCTGCGTGAAATGCTCTATAAGAGCAGCTATAACCTCCTCGCGGGAGTGGTCTATGTAATCCTTCATCACCGCCACGCGCTTCTCGGCCGACTCTATCGCTTTGTCGGAGACCTTCTCCTTCCCTATCCTCAGGGCCTTGAGCATCTTCCGGGTATCGAGGTCGTAGCTCAGCATGGTATGGTGAAGTACCGCGTTCTGCTTCCGTAGCTGTGCGGCTCCACCCACCTTGCCATCCGCGTGCTCGATATCGTTCAGCGGCTTCCACTCGACCTCGAGCCCCAGGGAGTTCAGTGCCTCGACCGCGAACCGGTCGAGCTCGCGGTAACTCTCCTCCACGTCCTCGGGAACCATCTCCTTGGGCAGGTAGAGGGAGTAGGTTATCACGTTGCCGGGCTCGGCGTACATCGCGCCGCCGCCGGTTATACGTCGGACGACCTCTATACCGTTTTCCTCGACATAACCTCCCTGCACCTCGTCACTGTAGGACTGGAACCGTCCCATGGGAACCGCGACGTTCTTCCTGTACCAGAAGCGGAGCGTCGGCCGCATATTCCCCTCCTCCATACGCTCGGTAAGGACCTCATCGATGGCGTGGTGCATCGCCTCTGAGTACTCGCCCTCGTTGATAATCCTCCAGTTCTTCGAGGCGGTCGCCTCTGATACCGCGGTTGCAACGTCTTCCCAGTCGAAACCAATCGGTTCGGCGTCAACCTGTTTCAGGACCGCAACTATATCACTCTCGGAGGCGTTGACGTCCACACCCTCCAGCGCTTTCTCAAGCTCTTCAAGCGCCTCAGGAGGCTGGAGGAAGAAGTCGCCCGTTATGGAAACGTCCTTGACGGCGTCGGTGTAGTCGACCTCAACTTTCACGAGTTTTCCGCTCTCGACTTTTACAGAAGCACTTCCTTTCATACCTTTGGCAGGGGTTCCCAAGCTTTTATTCATTCCCGCCAAACAGCTGGACGTGAAGGGAAAGGTAGACGGGGTGGCTTACGAGAAGGTCAAGGACGAGGGAAAACCTGTGATCTTCATCCACGGCTGGCTGGGTGAGGGAGACTGGAAGAACGTTACCGAACACCTCGAAATCGAAAACCCTGTGGTCTTCTACCACCAGAGATGCCACGGAGACTCAAATTGTGAACGTTTCGATTTCGGGGATCTCGCTGGAGACCTGAAAACAATAATGGAGGAACTCGGGCTCGAAAAACCTGTGCTCGCCGGGCACTCGATGGGAGGGATGGTAGCGCTGGAGTACGCGGTCCGCCACGACAACCTCGCCGGGCTGTTCCTCGTCTCCACAAGCGCCTCAACCCCGGAGCCCGAGATAGGTTCGCCCCGGTTCTTCCTAGAGAAGTTCGGAGAGATGGACAGGGAAGAATGGGCGGACATGATAGTCGAGAACTACGCCTCGGAAACCGGCTTCCCGGAGATAAAAAAGGGTGCGAAGCAGAACCTGGCAACGGCGGCCAGGGAACCCATCGTGTACGGTCTCCAGGCCATGATGGACTACGACGTACGCAAAGAATTGGGCGGTTTTTCAAAGCCCGCCATACTGGTGACAGGTGAGAAGGATGGTGCGATCACCATGGAGAAGTCCCGAGAGCTGTCGTCCCTTCTTGGCTGCGGTCTGCACACCCTGAACTGCACCCATCTGATACCACAGGAGAGGCCGGAAGAACTCGCGGAACTTCTGTCTTCCTTCCTGGGACGGTTCTAGTCACTCTTCGAAGAATTTTAATGCGCGGTCGTTCGACATGTACCTGAATCCGATGCTGTCGCCGTCCCTGACACGGTACTGTCCTGCGCCGACAGAGGGAGGATCACCGTTGACCACGTACACCCAAGAGTGCGTGTTGTTCTGCGCAAGACCGTCGATAGACGTGATAAATATCCCCATAGAAGACTCCTGGTATTCCACGCTGAAGGTCGAGTTGAGTGCGTGGAAAGCACTGGTACCGTTTTCCAGCGACATCGACCGGGTGAGGTTCTGCGAGGGTTTTTGCACGGCAAGCGTGGCTTCTATCGCGCCCTCGTCTCCCTGGACCATAGGCCGGTAGTCCATAGCCAGGACTGCTGCCACCAGTACTACCAGACCAGCGGCCACGTATTTCCATTCAATACCGTTCCTTAACTCTTCCACTGAAACCATAGATTATCGACCCGAAACCGATGGTGCTCACGAAGTGCGCTGCGGCGAAGGGAACCGCGGCTATCAGAGAGGCAATTCCTGCTGGGAGCGCCCAGGACATGTAGACCAGCGACCCTGCGTTAACGATTATCTCAAAAACCGTCACGCCGATCAGGAGAGATGCGAAGTAGGTCTTCCATCCCCGGGAGACCTTCCCCGTTATCCCGGCAGCGGCTCCTGCAAGGCCCGCCCCGGCCACCTGGAAAACGGTCCAAGGACCCTGACCTCCCCACACCATGAAGTTGGACACCAGGAAAGCGAACGCCCCGACCCCGAAGCCGTGCCTCCAGCCCCCGTAGAGCCCTGCCAGAACTGAAACCGCAATAATGGGCTCGACGCTGGGGACGTGCTGTAGTGCCACCCGTCCCGCTATCCCAGAAGCGGCAAGACCGATAGAAGCCATGACCGCAGTCCGTACATCCGAACCCGAGTCCGCTACATCAGCCGCCTCCTCAACTGGCACGGTGCCCGCAACTTCGGTGTCGGAAACCATCGCAAACAACGGTTTGAAACAATAAGTTAAGAGCCTATCCATGTTACGCCCGATTACACAACCAGTTAAAAAAATAGCTGCCCGAACCTCAGTATAGCCTCCAATCCGCGAGGTCGAAGACCTATAGGGGTCTTCTCGACACAAGCATATCTACGATATGCGAGGGTAGCCAAGTGGTCAAAGGCGCAGCGTTGAGGGCGCTGTCCTGCAGAGGTTCCGGGGTTCGAATCCTCGCCCTCGCATCTTGCGATTGCTTTCGCGAGGATTCGATAGTAGAAAGCCCCGCTTTCGAATTCGGAATCCTCGCCCTCGCAAACCGTTCTCGTTTGAGCGAAGTCATTCTATGAATGGCTTCCAGAACCCATCGTTTCTGGATTCCCTCCTTACCAGATTCTGAAGTAGCGCATATCGTAGGGTTCCCCCCATACTAACCCTGGGTACAGACGACCTCGTGAACGATACCGATATTTTCGATTACTGACCGCTGTAAAAATAAAAGAAGGGAAATGGTAGTGTTTCTACATCCTGTCACGGATAACAGGGTAGCTAACACCGAGAACTGACCCGTATACTAGGTGGCCGACGAGTCCCATCGGGCTGAAGTTGGGGAACGGCGGCGCACCCTGGAAACCTACCGCGCTCAGCCAGACCGGCATCAGGAGGGCGGCGAGTGCGACGGTAGTCACCACGCCATAGCCGAAGCCCAGGCCAGCGGCTTTCGGAAGCTCTTCCAGGTGGTGCCCGTATCCGGTGCTGTTGACTATCACAGCATATAGCACTCCCAGAGCCGCTCCGTGGAACAGGTGTATAGCCCATCCGATAGCCGGTGCAGGCCCCGAGATGCCGTACAGTGCGGGTATGGCCATCTCGATGACTCCTGTGTTTCCGATAGCCACGAAGAATCCCCCGAACGCGAGCGTCCCGAGGATTCCCGCTAACGCACTGCTTGCCAGTTCCTCTGTTGTCAGATCCATCTGTGATTCACCATTTAAACAGTTTTCAGCCGGCCTAAGGATTTAACTATGGAGCTTACAGTCAAGTAACCTGAATATCCTGTCCCCCGGCGGCCTGTCGAATTGTCCTCTCGGTTTAAATCAGCTATTGCTCTATCTGGAGCGCGGGACGTGCAGGTTCATAGTACTGGCCGGTCTCCTCCGAGTTGATTTCTAGGTTCACAGTATAGCCTTTCGGCCTCGGAGGGTTCTTCACACCGGTGAACTCCACCATAACACGGTCGTCTGATGTCATCGCGTAGTCGGGGCTCTGGACCGGGGTGATAACCATTTCCCTCCCGTTCGAGGAAACCTCTACCGAAGCGGCTTCCATCACGAAGTCCTCGGGACCGGGTGATGTCAACGTGTTGTTAACACCGATATCAAGCACTATGGTCCGGACATCGATTGCGGTCACACCGGACACATCGCTGGCCTCATAGCGGAGCCAGAAGTCCTGGAAAGTATCATCTTCATGGTTGAAAGGTACCTGGAGAAAGGCCGCGTGTGTGGCGGTGGCGTTAGGCGTCTTTGGATTCGCCGCGATCTCTGCCCCGTCAGTATAGTCGAGCTGGCCGCTGGCGCTCTCTGCGTTCGGATTCGCACCCGCGTAGGTACGGGCGTCTTCACCAGAGTCCTGGTCGCTCTCGTCATCAACAGGCGCCTGGTCATCACCGGGGTTTTCAGCGGGCCCGCTACTGGAGCATCCGGATGCGATAACCACAAACGATACCAGGATTAGAACCGCGAGCCTCATGCCCAGTCTCTGGAGCTACAGTTTTTTATCTGCTTTGGAAGCCTAAAGACCGTAGAGCTCGCCGTACTTCTCCTCAACGTATTCGAGGAAGTAGTCGGCGTTGGGTTTCTCACCTGTGGCTTTCTTCACAAGTTCCTCCGTACGGTACAGCTGGCCGTGACGGTGGATATTCTCCCGGAGCCAGTCACGCAGTGGCTCGAACTCTCCGTCCTCTATCTTCTGCTCGAAACTCTCTATATCCTGCTTTGCGGCGTTGAATATCTGGGCGGCGAGAACGCTCCCGAGGGAGTAGGTCGTGAAGTAACCGAGGCTTCCCTGGTACCAGTGGATGTCCTGCATCACTCCGTTCGCGTCGCTGTCGGGCCGAATACCAAGCAGTTCCTCCATCTTCCTGTTCCATAGCTCCGGGAGTTCTTCCACCTCTATCTCCCCGTTTATCAGCGCCCTTTCCAGCTCGAACCGGAGCACGATGTGGAGGTGGTAGGTCAGCTCGTCAGCCTCTATCCTGATAAGGTTGTCTTCCTTCACCTGGTTAATCGACTCATAGCAGTCCTGGACGGTAGTGTCATCAAACGCGTCCGTCTGCTGCTTCAGCTTCGGTAAAAGGTACCTCCAGAACGCCTCTGAACGGCCGACATTGTTCTCCCAGAGACGTGACTGGGATTCGTGGACGGAAAGGTCGCGGGAGGAGCCGAGCGGGGAACCGTAGTGCTTCTGCGGCAATCCGAGCTCGTAGAGAGCATGTCCACATTCGTGTATGGACGCCATCAATCCCTCGGCGAGGTTATCTTCGTCGAAACGGGTCGTTATCCTGCAGTCGAACTGGTTGCCCGCAGTGAAGGGATGGGCCGAAGTATCCAGCCGTCCTCTCTCCCAGTCGTAGCCCAGTTCTTCAACCAGGTTCCTGCTTACCCCCATCTGTTTATCCGGCGGTATCTCCCCTTTCAAGGCTTCAGTCTTGATGTCGGGCTCGCTGGCCCTTATCTCTTCGACCATGTCCGTCAGGTTCTCACGCAGCCTCTCGAGGATGCGCTCCATCGTCTCGAACTGGATGTACGGCTCGTAATCCTTGAAAAGCACCTTGTAGGGCTCCTCGTCCGGGTCGATGGCCTCTGCGTATTCCCTTTTCAGCTCCACAAGCTCTTCCAGTACCGGTGCGACCTGCTCAAAGTCGTCCTCTTCCCTGGCTTTCTTCCATCTATCAAGGCAGTTGGAAGAGGTCTCGGATATCTTCTCCACCAGTTCGGAGGGCACCTTGATGGCTCTTCTATGCTCCCTGGAGATCTCGCGTAGCACCGCCTCTTGCTCCTCTGAGATATCCTTTCCCTCCAGATCTTCGATTAAATCGCCCAGTTCATCTGATGTCAGCAGGTCGTGCCTGAGACCGGAGACTACAGAAAGCTGCTGGGAGCGCGCACCTATACCCTTCTCCGGCATCATCACCTCCTGGTCCCAGTGGAGGTCTTCAACCACCTCCATAAGGTTTTTGAGCTTCCTCGTCTTTTCCTCCAGCTGTTCATAGCTCGAAGTCATGGCTAGGTTTGAAACTCGAAGATTGAAATAACCGCGCAACCGTTTAAAAAACTCCGAGAACCGGTCATTACCATAAGCTTCCAGAAGATTCAAAGGAATCTTCGATGGCCGAAGATCGAGAGATCTTCCCGACACAAGAAATCCATGAGGGATTTCGATGATGAGAACTCGAAGCCGCAGGCTTCTGGGTCCTCTGTCCTAGAAAACCAGCTAATCTGGTTTTCGATGATGAGAATTGAACACCACTGAGCGTGAAAGCGCGATGATGAGGTGAACACCCACTGACCCCCTGTAAGAAGTTAAAAGCTTCACCTCTCCAGTTGTTTTCCAGCGTGTGGTGGAGGTAGGTTAGCCGGTCTATACTCCGACCCTGTGGCGGTCGGGACGCGGGTTCGAATCCCGCCCTCCGCCCTCTCAACTACCCCTGTTTTCGTGTCTTCCAGCGTTCTATCCTAGTATCTCTTTTCATCAAGCCTACCTCCACTTCCTCATCTGTCTCTACGAGCGCGTAACTGCCATCGAAACCACCCCGATCCTCTTCTCTGAAGGGCGGCATGGTGGAGTGGTTACGGCCCCTGTAGAGGGTGTGGTCCCTGCTGTGTAGATGGCCGTTGAAAACCGCCTTCACATCACATCCACGGCTCTCTATGATACTGTTGATCTCCTTCTTGTTCCCACAGAATGCTCGCTCCGGGTAGACATCGAACCAGTAGGTGTCCTCAACATTCCTGTAATGGATGGGGTGATGGATGAAAATCAGTGCTTCCTCCAGTTCTGATAGCTCCCTATCGAGGAACTCCATCTGTTCCCGGTCCAGTTCCCCCTCTTGAACCTGAAAGCCAGGGCGCCGAGCTATCCAGAAATATTATGTCCTCTTCTCCTAACTCCAAATGGCCGAAGGGTTCCTGACCGAAGACCTGTCTGAACTGGTCGTCGCTCAGAACCTGTTCGTGGTTTCCTTTCAGGAAATGGGTTTCTGAATCCAGCCGGCCGATTATCTTTCTAACTTCTTCCAGCTGGTCCAGGGTTTTTTGACCGGCCCGTTCCTCCTCTTCATGTTCAAGACCTGAAACCGTCTCGGCGTCACCTATCATGTCCCCGAGGACGACTGTCAGCCCGGGATCGAAAGAACGGATATCTTCTACAGCCTCGGCCAGATATTCTTCAGCCTCTTCCGCGTTCTGGGAGGTTATGTGGATGTCCGATACTATGGCGATCCTGGTCACAAGTTATTTCTCCTAAAAACAGATAAGATAGTTCCGATTACCCGGCCGTTACCAAAACACCTAAAAAATCGTATTACTCCGTATTACGTGTTATGTCGGATTTCGAGGACGCCCGGGAAAATTTACGCGAGGCACTGAAGGCTGTAAATTCTGAAGAACATTACGAGAGGTTGAAGAACCCGGAGAGGTTCGTGGAAGTCAACTTCCCGGTGGAGATGGACGACGGCTCCACGAGAATGTTCCGCGGCTTCCGGTCGCAACACTCCACCGCCCGAGGTCCTGGAAAAGGAGGCATCCGGTTCTCGGAGATGGTGAACGAGGACGAGGTGAAGGCGCTGTCGCTCTGGATGTCGCTGAAGTGCGCGATAGCTGATATCCCCTACGGCGGGGCGAAGGGAGGAGTGGTGGTGGAACCCG
>CAZVPZ010000008.1:0-37615 GCA_964629245.1 uncultured archaeon
GCCGAAGGAAAGTCATAGTCGGTTTTTTGCTGGTACTGCTGGCAGGGAACGCTTCCGCTATCTACGTGGGGACCGCTCCAGGCGTGAAGGATCTAGGTGTTATAGAGCGGGGAGAGACCCGGACGGTCAAGTTCTATCTTGTTACAAATATCGACGGTGCGTTCCAGGTCAGCCCAGGGTTTACAAGACCGTCCTCTTCGGTTTTCCGCGGCAACAAGACCGGCAGGTACAACTTCATACCGGCGAAGAGCTCGCAGGAGGACATAAGCGACTGGGTAAGGTTCCAGAGGGACCGGTTCACCCTTGACCCCTCGACGGAGCGGGTGATAGGCCTCCGGAACGGGGGGGTGACGAGGGCGCAGGGAGAAGTCACATTCTTCCTTGAAGTGCCAGAGGACGCTGAACCCGGATACCACGCGGGTGCTATAAACATAAACCCTAGACTGGGAGGTCCGGGGGGTTCGGGCACAGGGGTCCTGACCATGGGTATAACCCAGTTCGTGTTCGTCTTCAGGGTTCCCGGGACAGCAAAGAGAAAACTGGATATAGAGAGGGTGAACGCTCTCAGGACTGCTGACGAGGAGGTGAGGATAGACTTCCTGGTCAGGAACGAGGGAACGGTCACCACCCAGGTATCGAGGGCCGAGACCCTGCTCTACGACGATTTCGGGAACAAGAGCGGCGAACTTGCAACCGGGGGGATGTATCTCAAGCCGGGTGAGACAAAGGTGGTCAGCACCTACTGGAAGGGAGGCCACGTCGAGGCGGGAGACTACCGCGTCAGGGGAGAGCTGAACTACCTGACCGGTAACGCTTTTCTGGATGAAACCATAAGCATAACCGATTATATACAGATAGAGTCGGCTGGAGAGGGCGAAGAGGGAGGAATCCCGTGGTGGATAGTCGTCATAGTCCTAGTCCTGCTCGGGGTGCTGATGTACTCGTTTGACGTTGACACGGTCTGGATACTTGCGGCGCTCGGCGTCCTCGGCATCTCCGCGTTCATAATTTTATCGGACCTGCCTCTATATCTAATCGGTGTGCTTATAATACTGACAGCCGGTGTTCTTGTCTATAGGTGGTACTGATGAGCAGACTTGCGGCATCTATTATAATAGTGAGCGTACTGGTTGGCCTGGGTCTCTCGGCCCCGGGCTACCTGGACTCGAACCACACTGCTACCGGTAAAAAGGAGTTCAGGGCGAAGGCCAAGGTCATCAACACTTCTGGCAACGAGACCAAGAGCATAGGCATAGTCGGCGATCCCCGGCTGGACTTCGGCGTCCTCCCCTACGAGGCGGGCTCTGCGAAGTTCATCGATCTGAAGGCGGGCAGGAAGTCGCTGATAACTCTCTCCGCGACCGGCAACATCTCGGAGTTCCTGGAATACCGGAGGAAGGCATACTTCGAGGGCGATAAACAGATAAAAATCCACTTTGACGCGAACGAGACCGGTTTCTTCGCCGGCAACGTTTCCGTCGGGATGCAGACACCGGTTGACAGGTGGGGGCGGCTATGGCTGGACGTGAAGTCGTCTATCTACTAGCGGTTCTCTTCCTCGTCGCTGCGATACCCTCCACCGCGGGACTTGAACTACAGGTGCTGATATCGGATAACTCCGACTTCAGCGTCCACGAAGTAAACTACATCAACGAGACCGAGGGTGTACAGCGGGTAAACTTCACGGTAGAGAACGTGGGCTCGATAGGGTGCGAGTACCGGCTGAAGGCGGTATTCAACAGCTCGGAGGATGCTTCTCAGTCCTACTCCGGCGCCCACCGTCTATGGTCCGGAGATACTTCATTCGCAGAGCTTTACTACCTCCCGGAGAACGTATCAGGTACCGTGGATTCGGAGATATACATGCAGTACTGCGGCAACGAGGATCTGGTAAAGCGGTTCAGCTTCAGGATGTCGACCCCCGAGTTTCCCAACCGGACCGTGGACTCCGAGACACTCGACGCCAACTCCACCCATGCTATGGTCAGCGTGGATGCGGCGGAAAGTGGAGTGATGATACCCCGGGACTACCCTGGCGGCTGGAAGGTGTCCTCAGTTGAGGTAGTGGAAGGGGAAGCGACGGCGGAGTACGACGCGCCACTGTTCAGTCCCAGGACCAATATCACCTATACGGTCGTTGACAGCGGGGGAGACGTGCTAGGGACGACCACTGTCAACCTCAACGTCAGGCCCACCTTTATCGAGGTGTTGATGCAGAACCGGTACCGGGTCCTGCTGGCGATATCCGTAATTTTAAATATCCTTCTGTTGATGTACAGAGGCTCTGTAATCCGAGGAATTAAAGCTTTAAAGTAGCTGAGCCCCATTTAACTATTAGATGGTCCCGACTAGTCACAGCTGGAGCCGGATTCTACTCGTTGCGTCTCTAGTTGTTCTAATAGCAGGCGGTGTTTCAGCCCAGACCGCGAACGTAACGATCGAATCGCAGGACGAGTCTCTCTGGCTGAACAATGATGACACGACCGTTAACGGGGAGTATTCCTGTTCAGGCGGGCAGGTCACGATAGAGAGCCCTGGCGGGAGCACTGCAACTCCTAACTACGTGGGAAATAAAGAGTTCGAATTCCCGTTCCAGGAGAGCACTTTCTCGGATTACGGGACTTACCTTGTGGAACTCGACTGCTCCGGTGACACCGATACGACTTCTTTCGAGGTGAAAAGGCTCAAGGTGACACGCGTCGAGCCCACGGCTGACATCGAGAAATACTCGGGCGAGAGGTTCACGGTAGCGCTGAACGCCACCGATGGCCAGAGTCAGGTAGTGCTCGATAACCAGGATACTGAGTTCGACATCCGATTTCTGGGCGGTAACCAGCTTCCACACGGTCTACCCAGCTATTCTAGCGGTGTCGTATCATTCCCGGTGGAGATACCGAAGGACACTGATCCCGGCAACAAGAGGCTTGTGACAGGAGTTAAATACACCTCCCAGTCCGGGGAGGTCATCGAGACTAATTCGCAGAACGCGGGAGACATCCGTGTGAAGGTGAAGAGGGCGTTTCAGGCAAGGGTGCTGAACCGGACCCCTGTCACCGGTGAAATCGCGTACAAAGACCTGAAGGAGGACCTCTCATCGATGAGCGTCAGGACCAAGGTCACGAAGAAAGGCCAGCCCCAGAACACCCTGGCGCCGAGCGACTTCTACGTTAAAGTGATGGATGAGGACGGCGACAGGATTAAAGGTGGAGAATGGCTGGACTCCAGTCCAGGCCAGGACGATGGCGTCTACAACCTCCAGCTCAGTGACCTGCCGAGCCTGAAGTACGGTGAGTATACCTTCGAGCTGGGCGTCGACAGGGACGGCGGCACACCGATAACCAACTTCACGGTCTTCAGGTATGTCACGCTTTCGGGCACGCTACTCGATGCGTCGGGACAGCCTGTCAAAGCCAGTATAACCGCAGACAGGGAGGGGCTGACGCACAGCTTTAACTTCAACAAGGGAGGTGAATACGTCGGGAACCTGCTTCCAGGTGTCTACAACTTCACACTCCATTTCCCACAGGCGGATGTCCGTGTGGATGGCGTGGAGATGAAAGGCGGACTTGCGGGAAGCATCAAGTACGATGAAGTGCCAACGAAATCCCTCAACAAGCTCCAGGGGGAAGGTATCATAGTACTGAACGGTGTCGCGGTGGTATTCGGGTATCCGTTCGCTGACGCATCTATCAACCTCCGGTACAACCCCGGCGACGCGAACTTCCAGAACATCCGCGTCCTGGAATGCGAGAACTGGAACTTCAGGAACAGGGAATGCTTCGAGGAGTTTGAGGAGATCGATCTCAGCAGGAACCAGATATCGCCGACCACGGGGATGATACAGGTGCCGATGGACCCGGTCAACGTCTCCGGGGACAAGAAGATACTGATGAATGCCTACATGGTGGTCCGGAACACAGACCTTGAGCCCCAGGACATCGAGGTCGATTCGGGCCGGATACCGGTGGGACAGAGCTTCGACGTTTCCGGTAACGTGGTCCAGCCGGACGGCACGGGCGTTGGCAACGTGAAGCTCACGATATCTATACTTGACGGGGGAGAACTGGTCAAACAGCGGAACATATCCACACAGGGAGACGGTTCCTTCTCCACACAGGTGGAGGCGCCGGAGGATGAGGGGCTTTTCGATATCAGGCTGGCGGCTCGGAAGAGCCCTTACACCGGTTTCACCTACTCGGCGGACCAGCAGCTCGATACATACGTTGAAAGGCGAATAGAGGTCCAGACCCCGGACACGGTGGAGTTCAGTCCAGGCGAGGAGTCGAGGGCCAGCTTCACGGTGATAAACTCGGGCCAGGCCCCCGTCCAGAGCGCCAAGCTCGCAGTCCGCGGACTTAACAACGACTGGTACACCTGGGATAAGAACACCTGGGATCGCATCCCCCCCGGGAGTTCGAGGACCGCTACCATGACGGTGACGCTCCCCGATGATTACTGTGAGGAGCGGTGCCGCGAGTATCCCACCTTTGATGTGGAGGCGGTAGGTCAGTCGGGCGGCAACGCGCTGAACGACATAGTGACCGTCCGTTCCGTGGTCACGAAGGATGATACTCAGCAGGTCAACGCCACCCAGGAACGGCCCTCCGACGAAGGAGGTTTCCCCGGTTCGGAGATCCCAAGGGCCACCGGTGAGTTCCTCGCCAGCCAGAGCAGCCTCAACATCGCGCTCGGACTTATAGTGGTGTTCACGATGGTCCTCGCCGGAGCTATAAAGAGGAAGAAATCGGCCGGCTCCGGTGGTAGGGGCGGCGGTCGTGGGAACAGGCCTACATCGGGTGGAGGCAGGGGCGGTGGAAGGAGTCAGGTCCAGAGACCGGAAGTTTCCTCCCAGAAGCCACAGGTCAACGCGGATGAGAAAAAGGAAAGCGGGGGCGAGAGTACTGCCCCGGCGGTCGAAAGCCAGGGCGGTTCCGGAAGTTTCGCGTGTGATGTCTGCGGCGAGGAGTTCGACACGGAGTCAGCCAGAGAGCTCCACGAGCAGGCGATTCACTAGCTTATAGAAGAACTGGAAAAGTCTCTACCGGAAAGCGTCCTTTATCTTGGTGATGCCCCTTTTCAGCTGTGGGAAGCTCGGCTTCTCGTAGTTTACTCCTTCAAGGTCGGATGCAAGCTTCTTTATCTCCAGCGCCGCGTCGGAAAGAGGTTCGTAGTGTAGTAGGGGTTCGCCGTCGAAGAGACTGCGTTTCATCTCCACGTCGTAGGGTATCCGGGCCATGATGTGCGACTCCGTCATTATCTCGACCTCGTGGTCGACGAGTTCGCGCTCCGGGTCGTCCTCTATCATGTTGACGACCGTTCCGAGAATCGGCTTCCTCATCTGCTTCGCCCTCTCTATTATCTGGGCCGCGTTTATACCAGAGGTCTGCGTCGGCATCGTCACGATTAGGAGTTCGTCGCACGCCGACATTATCGACTGTACAGTCGAGTCGAGGCCGGGCGGACAGTCCACCAGGACGTAGTCGGAGTCCTGTGCAGCGACCTCCAGCACCTGCCTCAGGTTTGTGGTATCCGGTTCCACCTGCTCTATCTCGTTTGAGGAGGTCATAACCTTGATGCCGGTGGGATGCCTGAAGACGGCGTTCGCCGCACGGGCATTACCGTCCAGCACCTGCTGTATCTTGACAGGGTGGTCGTATCTTCCGAGGTAGACTCCCAGGTTGGATGCGGAGAAATCGGCGTCGACAAGCGTCACTTCCTTGCCGAACTGTTTGAGAGCGACGCCGAGGTTGACGCACACACTGGTCTTCCCTACACCCCCTTTACCGGAAATCATTCCGATTATTCTTCCCTGACTCATTAACACACTAGAATTCGATTATTGGATTAATAAATCTGATGTAGCCGGTTTTCAGCCGATTTCTTGTAGGATTCTGGGCCGATAAAGAAAGTTACCACTCCGGAGAGTTTAAAATCTTTTACTTTTAAATAGTAACTATGTCAAAGTTCTGGTCCTTCGTGGGTGCTGTACTGGTGATCGCGGTCATCCTGCTCGCGGTAGGCGGCGGTGAAGACAGGGGTATCAACTTCACCGACCTGGAGACCGAGTGCAGATACGACCGGGGTAGCTCAGTCGACATAAACCTCGAACAGGATAACTCGTTTTCTTTCACCGGGCATTTTCCCGTCCAGGATACCCGTTCGGGACTCGATTACAGTTACTCGGTTGGCGAGAACTCGGTGACGCTCGACATCTTCGCAGTTGAAGGGAAACGTCCTGGCAACTTCTCGGATAACTGCCTGGGCTCCGTGGTCTACGATTCGAGGACCGCGGAACTTCCTCCCGGAGAATACCTGGTGACTGTGAAGCATAACGGTAGGATGCGGGAGACAGTTCTGATAGAGGCCAAGTAGCTCAGGTGTTGAGCCTGTATTTGACCTTCCCGTCTATGTTCTCGATCCTCACTTTTCCTTCCTTTGCGAGCCAGCCCAGCGCCTGGTGTACGGTGTCACGGTCGATCGCCTCGTCTGTATAGTTCATTATCTTTCTTGCGGTCGCACCGCCCTGTTCTGTCAGTGCCTCGTAGACCTGTCCGGCGGGCTCACCGATCATCCCGGTTATGTTGAACTCGAAGCTCGGCTGTCGCTCGTTAGCCTCCTCTGCCTCTGCCACCTTCACGATAGTCTTGAGCGCGACATCGGGGGAGACTGATATCGCGTCTATCCCCTCGTCGACGAGGAACTCTGCGTATTCCTCGTGCGTGCTGGGCGCGTCGCCGCAGATGCCGACGTGTTTCCCTTTCCGGTGGGCCTTCGATATCAGGGTCCTGATGGATTCCTTCACCGCCTCGTCCCTCTCATCAAACAGGTTCTTGAGGCGGTCGCTGTTCCTGTCGACACCGAGAGTAAGTTGCGTCAGGTCGTTGGTGCCGATGGAGAAGCCATCGAATACCTCGGCAAAGTCTTCCGCACGGATGATGTTGGCGGGGATCTCCGCCATCACGTAGACCTCTATATCGTTCCTGTCAAGGCCATACTCCTTCATCTTCGCCCTGACGTTCTTTCCCTCTTCCACGGTGCGGCAGAACGGCACCATGATGGTGAGGTTGTCGAGGTCGAGTTCGTCTATACACTGCCGTAGCGCTTTACACTCTAGTTCGAAGGCTTTCTGGAACACGTCATCGTAGTAGCGGGACGCGCCCCTCCAGCCGAGCATGGGGTTCGCCTCCTCGGGCTCGTAGTCTTCTCCTCCCTTTAACTGCCGGTACTCGTCGGTCTTGAAGTCCGAAAGACGTACGACTACCTGGTCCGGGTAGAATGCGGCACCAATCTTTCCGATGCCGGACCGCAACGCTTCGACGTACTCCTCCTCGCGGCCCTGCTCTATAAGCGCGAGAGGGTGCTCCCCGACGTGTGAAGATATTATGAACTCCTCCCTGGCGAGCCCTACCCCTTCTACCGGAAGCTGTGCGACGTGGAACACCTCGCTCGGCTCTCCTATATTGACCTGGACCTCTGTATCGGTCTCCGGGATCTCGTCGAGGTGGTGCTCTTCGACCTCGAAGTCGAGCTGCCCCTTCCATATCTTGCCTGTGCTCGAAGAGCAGTCGACAGTGACCTCCTGTCCATCTGAAAGCTCGGAGGTCGCGGTCTCCGTGCCGATTACTGCTGGCACCCCCAGTTCCCTTGAAACGATGGCGGCGTGGGATGTGCGTCCTCCCTTGTTCGTGATTATGGCTCCGGCCTTCTTCATTATCGGCTCCCAGTCCGGATCTGTCATGTCGGTGACTAGGACCTGGTCCTCCTCGAACTCGTCTATCTGCTTCGGCGAGCTGAGTACGTGGGCCCTGCCCTGGCCTATCTTCGAACCGATAGCGCTCCCTTCCAGTAGGACATCGGATTCCTCTTTCAGCTTGTATTCCTCGATTACGTTCTGGTCCTTCTCGCTGTGGACCGTTTCCGGCCTGGCCTGGACGATGTACAGCTCCTTGGTTTCGCCGTCGTATACCCACTCGATGTCCATGGGCTTGTCGTAGTGCTCTTCGATGCGTATCCCGTACTTGGCGAGCTCCTTGATCTGGTTGTCGGTTATGCAGAACTTTTCCCGCTCGGACTGCGGCACGTCCTTCTTGACGTTCTCCTTGTCGTCTCCCTCCTTGTGTTCGGGGTTGCGTACCAGCTTGACCTCCTTGTCGCCCAGCTTTTTTTCGATTATTCCGTTGTTGTGCTTGAAGACCGTGAACTCGTCAGGGTTGACCTCTCCCGCGACCACCAGGTCCCCGAGGCCGTAGCTACCATTTATCGTAACTACCTCGTCGAAGCCGGAGTCGGGGTCAAGGGTGAACATCACTCCCGCGGCACCTGTATCCGAGCGACCCATCTTCTGGACCACCGCGCTCAGCTTGACGTCGAAATGGCTGAAACCCTTGTCCTCCCTGTAGGAGATCGCACGGTTGGTGAAAAGCGATGCGAAGCAGTCCTTGATACGTTTTATCAGGTCTTCACGTCCGGAGACGTTGAGGTATGTATCCTGCTGTCCGGCGAACGACGCGCCCGGCAGGTCCTCCGCTGTCGCGCTCGACCGGACGGCGACCTCGGGGTTCTCGACTCCAAGCCTCTCCTCCAGCTCGCTGTAGGACTCGATGAAATCTCTCCGTAACTCCTCCGGCATGTCCGCTTCCTGGATGTGTGCCCTGATCTGTTCTCCCCTGCGCTGCAGATCCTTCACGTCGTCTGTATCCAGACCGTCCAGAAGGGTCTCTATCTTGTCTCTCAGCTCTGTGTCGTGTATGAAGGTGTCGTACGCATCCGAGGTCGTCGCGAAGCCCGGTAGCACCGGAACCTCGACCTCGTTCCTGAGTTCTCCCAGGTTTGCGCTTTTGCCCCCGACTTTCTCGGTGTCGTCCGCGTTGATTTCCTCGAACCAGAGCACGTTAGTCATACTCTAGGGTTCTCGCCGCTTCCATATAAAAAGCGCGTTGTGATTTGGGGGTGGCTATGGCTCATGGCAGTTGATTTTAACGGGGGCTCATAATTCCTGTTTATAATGCACGGCTTCCCGAGTTCCCGGAAAGGACAGGCCGCACTCGAGTACCTGATGGTGTTCGGTCTAGCCCTTGTCCTGTCGGCACCATTCGTCCTGAAGGCGCAGAGCCAGATAATCGACCTGAGGAGCAGTTCGAACGCTGTTGACATGCACAACAGCCTGAACAAGTTCGAGTCATCCATAGAGACTGTGAGCGCTGCTGGTAAACCAGCGCGTCGAACGTTCACGGTCCAGATACCGGACAACGTTGAGTCGGCCCAGCTGAACTCGGATTCTTTAATCTACAGGCTCCAGACTCCCGAGGGGATAGAGGAGATTTCCCGGAGCTTCGAGACATCGCTGACCGGCAACATACCGTCGAGTTCTGGGCGTCACAGGGTGTCTGTTTCTGCGACGGACAGCGGGGTGAAGCTGGAGGTGGTGTCATGAAGGGCCAGAGTTCTATCGAGTTCCTGACACTTATTTCACTCTCTACACTTGTTCTGGCAGGCCTGTACGGCGTCATGGTGTCGAAGCAGGGAAGGGCGAACGAGTTCAACAACCGGCAGACCGCTGACCTAGTGGCGGAAAAAGTAAGTTTCCAGGTCGAGATGGCACTCGTGCAGGGAGGTGGCTACTCACGTGTGTTTTCCGTGCCGGACGAGATAGCGGGCGGTAGTTACAACGTAACTGTACGGGAAGGATCGACGATAGTTGAATGGGGGGAAAAATCCCACCTGAGGCCGGCACTGTATGAGCAGAGGGAGATTAACATGACAACGAAAGATACCAGCGTTTTCAGGATAATCAACAATGGAGAGGAGGTCGTGATAGTTGAAGAGTAAAGGACAGACCTTCATGCCGGACTATATCGCGAGCATACTGGTTTTCGGTATACTGCTGGGGATGTTTCTCAGTGCTTGGAACTCGGTGATCTCCGACCAAGTGAGGTTCACTGAAGAGGAGAGGATGAGGACCCAGGCCGTCCACACCTCGACCTTCTTGGTTTCGACCCCCGGCTATCCTGAGAACTGGGAGGACACAGGAGTCGACGTTGAGATACCGGGTTTTGCCCGCCCCGACCATGTGCTCCAGCAGGAGAAGCTAGAGGCTTTTGATTCACTTGATTATCGGGAACAGAGGAGCCTACTGCAGGCCCCTGACTTCCAGCTGAAGATAGTCCGACAGGGTAGATCAACGGATGAGAATACACTGGGAGACGGCCCTGTTGCGTACATACTGCCGAAGGGAACCCAGGTGTCGAATACGTATCTGTTGAAGGTGCTAAATAATTCAGAGGTCAGATGGGATCTTTACTGGCCTTCGGACAAGGATCTCGATCTCCTCGGTTCGCTGACTGCTAGACATGTCTATAACTATACTACTAACGCAGGCTTCATGTTCGACAACATGACTGTTAACGCCTCCAATGGGGCGTACAACACCATGATATCGGAAGACACGCAGCTCAAGCCCAAGGATGTCGCGCGGGAACCCGAGCTTGAACAGTTCGTCAAAGATGGAGGGACTTTACTTCAGACCCAGCACCATCCCAAGCTTATCAAGGATGTCTTCGGTCTCGACGGCTACACGCCTCAGACCGACAAGGCCAGGGTGAAGAGGACTTTACCCCTGATTAACTCTTCCTTCGAGAAGGGAGATATCGTGGAGTTCCGTAACAAGATAATGGCGTTCGAGAACGTTGATGTCGAATTCGCCAACGAGACCCAGTCGCCGCATCGGTGCCTTGCGTGTATGTGGAGCATCGGCTCCGGCAAGGTCTACTACATCCAAGACGGGAAGGCCGAAGCCGGTTTCCTCAGCATATTCGAGGAGGCTTCGAACGCCTTCGAGACGATCTACCTCTTCGGTAGGTCTTTCAAGGGTGCGGATACGGTGGTCCCGGTCAGCCGGAATGTCCAGGTCAACGTATCCGGTAGTATGAAAACCGCGAAATTGAATTACGTGGTGTGGAGATGAGACGGAAGGGTTTTTACTTCTCCTTTGACGCGTTCCTCGCCCTCTCGATAATGGCCGCCTCACTGGCCATAGTCGCGCAGTCATCCGACCTGGCGAACGACCCCTACCAGGCGAACACTATAACATACCGGAAGGCTAGCCTGATCGGCCAGGACGCGATGAAGCTGGCCTCCCAGCAGACTTTCAACAGTTTCAACAGCAGTTTCAGGCAGGAGATGATCGACGAAACAGTGCTTAAACAGGGCGACATGAACAGGACCATCCTCGACGGTATCGCCAAACTCTGGGCTGCCAGGAACTTCAGTCACGCAAGGAAGGCTGCAAAGAGATACTTCGACCTCAAGATACCCGGTGAGTACGGCTACAACCTGACTGTTACGGAGTCGGGCACTACCTACGCCCTGTATAATACCACGAATACTTCGGACAGACCGGGCTCGGTTTCCAGCATCGCGCGCCTCGTCTCCGGTCACAGGATAGACCGTCCCGATGAAGGTTTCCAGGCCCGCGCTGTACTTGCCTCGGTTACGAAGCAGGAGAAAGAGGTGGTGTTCTTCGGTGGGTACGTAGGTGATGGCGACATAAGATATAACGTGTCGCTCCCTGATCTCCATACGGTACTTAACGTGACTCTGGAGGGTGATTTCTCCGGGCCTTTCGAACTCTCTTTCAACGGGGTTAACGCTGGAAGCTACACCCCCAGTGGGGGAAACCTCTCGGCCGACGTTTTCCAGATATGCACCAACAGTGTAAACCCTGGAAGATGCCAGGCGCTTGATTCGGGATCCAACAATGTCAGGATACACTTCACAGGCTCGAACAAGAGCATCGGGGGTGGCTTCCTGAAGATAGAGTACAACCGGACCACGAATCTCGACCCGCAGAGCGGGAAGTTCTTGGAGAAGCGAAAGAACCTGCCGGGTATCGACGGCATAATAAACTACTACGGTAGCTTCTACGTGCCCGGGCAGTTGCACGGCGTGGACGCGAAGCTCCATTTCGATGCAGTCAACCAGACCATATTCATGAGATTCGGGAACGCGACTGTATACCGGAACTACACTGGTGGAGAGCAGACAGTCAGGATCGACAACAGCACCATTCTCAGCAACGTGACCGATGCGGGTCTTGACTATGGGTCGCTAAGCCAGAGGACCGTCCCACTGAGAGTCGGGCTGCTGAACATCGGGCTGGTCTACGGCCGGGCAAACGCGGACTCTGTCTCGGTTATCGACGACTCAGGGAGCATGGGAGGTTCGAAGATGGACGAGGCCAAGGATGCGGGAAAGACATTTGTGAGGATACTGCTTAACGCATCCGGTAACAGGGCGGGTGTAGTAGGGTACGATGATACTGTGACGGATACTCACGAGCTAAGCGATGACAAGGCGTCGCTCAACAGTACTATCGATGGTCTTACAGCGGATGGTAACACGTGCATAGGGTGCGGCATACTTGAGGCCGCGGATATACTTACGGAGCCGAGGATGAAGACGCTGCTGTCCAAGAAGTCTCAGTGGTTCTATAATAACTCCTTCCTCGCCAGCTCTCCACCTGACCTTGGAGGGGAAAACTGGACCGAACTCGATTACAACGATACCGCCTGGAAGAACGGGACCGCCATCCTTGGGAACAGCTCTGCCGCATCGACGACCTTCCAGGCCAACGGCACGGTCTACTTCCGCAACTACTTCTCCTACGATAAGAGCCGGTACGAGGGCGTGTCGATTTCCGTAAGGTCAGATGATGCGGCATCGGTATACCTGAACGGCAGGCTCGTGGACAATGATACGGGGGAGCACAACGGCACCTACTGGAACCGGATAACAGGAGAGCCCTACGTCAAGGATACGAACACCTCGCTTGAGGATGGATTTGAAAGAGCGAGTCTTGGACCTGACTGGGAGGTCACCAGCGGCACGGAGGGTGACGAGATAACGATAGACAACACCTGTGGCTCCTACGACGGTTCGGAGGCGACGATACTCCGGTGGGGCGGGGGAACGCTGCAGACGAACCGTTCATTCTACAGCGGCCCTTACAGCCTCGAGGTATCCTATGCGTTCAAGCAGGGGGGTGACGGAGGTGGCTGTGAGAACCCTGAAAGCTCCGACGATATTCAGGTAGAATACCTAGACAGTGGCGGTTCATGGAACCTGTTGAAGCAGCACGATGGAGGTTCCTCGGACCCCGCTGAGGGCGACTGGGATACCTACAGCTTTTCAATCCCGGCCAGCGAGTACCATTCCGGTATCAAGGTAAGATTCCGTTATACAGGAGGCAGCGGTTCGGACTATGATTACTGGGCGCTCGACAACCTCAGTATAAGGGCGCTGGAGACGGAGAAGGTCTCCTCGGTGAACAGCGCCTGGTTGAACGGCGGGCGGAACGTTGTCGCGGCTGTACTGAAGAACGATGACCGGGTCGCGGAGTTCGACCTCCAGGTCAACGCCACGGAGAAACGGAAGCGGTCCATGATAGTGATGTCGGACGGGGAGGCCAACAGGGAGACCTCAATGACAGGGGTCCCGGACCACAACAACAACTCTGTAGAGGATGCGAAAGACCACACCATAGAGGCGGGGTGCCGGGTGCATCAGAACTACAATGTCACGGTATACGCTGTGGGCTTTGGTTCGGGGGCCGACGAGTGGACGCTGAACGAGACCGCGAAGTGCGGCGACGGAGAGTACTTCTACTCCGACACTGGTGAACTTGAGGCCAAGTTCAAGAACATAAGCGAGAGGATACTCAACGCCAGTTTCGTGGGGCAGACGGTCGAGACCGAGGCGGACGATGCTATCGGCAGGGTCTACCGTGATTCATACATCAGGTTCAACTATTCATCGGATGTGTCTTTCGGCTACGGCAAGTTCCCGCTCCAGCAGATTTCAGGTCGCTTCGGCGGTTCTGTTACCTCTCCCAAGAACGGGACCTTCCGCGTCCCGCCGGGTTTCGAACCGGTTTCGGCGCGCGTGACCTCCTACTCCTCGAACCGGTGGACTGACAGGGTTCGTATTAACCAGAGTTCGGGATTCGCCGATGTTTACCAGCTCGAGCGTTACGGTGCCGATTACAGGGAGCTGGGTGATCCCTACGTGGTCCAGATACCTGAAAACCTCGTAAACGAGGGTGCGAACAAGGTTCAGGTAGATACCGCTCTAAACCCCTCGAGTCCGGAAGGAGGAAGTCCTGATAACCGTGTCTTCTATACGGTTCTGGTCGACAGCTCCGTCGGCTATAACGGCCTCTTCCCGAACAAGACCGCGGCCCGGAACGATGCGGAGGAAAGGCTGATGGACAAACTCGACATGGATGATGACGGTAGCCCGGATGTGTCGCTCGATTCAAGCGATATAGACATGACCTCGACCGAGATTGGCGGACAGCCGTATCTCTGGGGGCCCGCATCTGTAAGGTTGGTGGTCTGGCGTGACTGATAGAGGTTCGACCGGGCTGGTCTATACTTCATTCGCCCTGCTCTCGGTTTCGCTGCTCTTCATAGTTGCCTTCCTTCCCGTGACCATCCCGGTCGAGAACAACCCCGCTGAAGCTACACGTATAGGGGAGGCGTCCTTCTTCCTCGACAGTGTTCTGGCGGACATGGACCGGTCGCTGGAGATGTCGACGAGGAGGGCACTTCTCGCATCGACGAACTATGTGATAAAGAGGAACCGTTCCCTCGCCAGTCCAGGTGAAAACATCTCCTCCGCGCTTGAGACGGGGAAGATATCGGGAGAAGAACTTGACTCGATGAATGACCCCCAGAACGCCTCGCTTCTGGACTGGGCAGACCGCGTATCGGACATAGCGGCAGACTCTGATTACAGTCTTGACATCGAACTCCTGAACTCCTCTTTCAACGCCTCGGCTTTCGAGATCAGGTCCTCTTTCAGGGTTTTCGCCCGGCTTCAGGACCCCGTCACCCTTGCGAACTTCAACAGGACGAACTCCGCGAACGCGACTATCTCTGCTCTCGGACTGGAGGATCCGATGATCCTTCTCAATTCTGATGGGCGCTACTCGACACAGTACGCCCGGTGCGGGTTCGACAGGCCGGCGAACCAGCTTTATACGGGGGGTCATTACTCTGCCGGGGCGGTGCACGGCAGGGCGGCTGTGAACCCGTCGACCCCGGACGCTTCCTCGGTCTCTGACAAAGCTGAGAAAATACTGGTTACTGACGATGTTGACAATTACAATGTTGGGGCTTCAAGCAGCTTCGCGGGTATTGTTTCGGCTGACGATAACGATACCACGGCTGGCTTCACCACCAAGTTCATCTTTGACACGGGCTCGATCTCTGACATCGAACAGAACATGTCTCTTATACTGAATGAGGAGCAGGTATGGCGCTCCAGTTTCCGTCAGATGTTCCGGGAGAACTGCTACCTGGAAACGTCTAGAGGTCCGAACGTGATAGATCGGCTCGGCAACCAGCTGGTGAGCCCCGATGGCAGAGGGATGGCTACCATGATACAGGTCAGTGAGCTGCCTTCCGGTCTCCAGGAGATTGAGTCCTCCGTCGGCTACGTCTACTTTAACGAGTCGAGTGGTATGTACGGTCCGGAGAGGAACATATACGGTGTGACCTCCGAATACTCGTGGTTCCGGCTGGACGACTACCATGTCAACCTCTGGGGTCTTGGCGACCTTGCGTACTGATGTGACTCGGCCAGCTAGATATAAAGAAAAAGAGAGAGTGGTAGTGGTCTATCTCGGGGCCATCTGGCCTGAAAGGCCTCCCGTAGCAACCTGTCCAGTGATGCCGCCCTTGTCGAAGGTGACTTCAAGATCGTAGTTGTTACAGGCCTCTGACTGGATGAGCTGGGGGAATGTCAGCGTGGATGACTCGCCGACGTTCAATACCTCCCCGATGCTGGTGTTGGTCGCTACAGAACCAGAGTCATCCGAGAGCTGAACCTGTGTGATGTTAATCTGTTCGCTTCCTCCGTTTGCGAACTCTATCTGTAGGTTGTTGGGGGTGACTCCAAAGTCCTGTACTGTTACAGCCTGACCCGTGAAGCCACTTGCTTGGGTGGCGCACTGGCCCTGTACGGTGGCAAAGATTGCTCCACCTACTATAGCCACTACAAGAAGCATCCAGCCGTAGGTCATCAGGTACTCGATCGCCGACTGACCTTTTCTACCGCTGGAAAAAATGCTTGAGTCTCGTGTCATTAATGGTTTGCACCAATTGTCTAAGGGCTAATTAGCTAGGCGCTTATAAAAAGGCTTTTATCCGTCTAAACGGTTTTTGTCACTCTCAACTCACTTATAGTGGTCAGGTGAACCCTCCCATGACGGAGGCGATGCTACCCTTTATCACAAAGAAAAGTATGACGGAGACTGTTATCAGCACGGGTATGTATTTCGCGCCCTCCTTGACGTTGGCGTTCCTTATCTCGGATATTATGAGGGCCGCGAAGAAGTTTATGGCTATGATAGCCATCACTGCGAACTGCTCGAAGAAGGAGGTGTCGACCTGCGGCTTCTGGAAGCTCAGCCCTATCTGGCCGACGCTCCTCATCTGGCCCAGTTCCGTTCCCTCCCACATCTGGGCCGTTGTGTCGGCCATGTAGACACTGATAGAGAACAGGAGAGGCGCGCCGATAACCGCCGCCATCACTATGAATATGACGTACATCCTGATGTTGGAATTTATCTCCTTCTGTAGCTCCATCGAGTTCCGGATGTCGTCCGCGCTCGATTCTAGAAGCTCGGCGGTATTGCCTCCTGATGCGAGCCCGTCCCTCAGCAACTTGATTGTCTCACTGAAGAGTTCAGACTTGACCCTGTATTCTAGCCCTGAAAGCGATTCGTCGATGGGCTTGCCCCCGAACATCTCCATCGCGGTCTGTCTCAACTCTTCGGCGAGCGGCCCGAATTCGTCCCTGGCGCTGAGTAAGAATGCTTTTTCGATGTTCAGGCCGGATTTGATGTTCGCGCTTATCAGGAGGAGTGCATCCGGTAACACCTTCTCCATCTCTTTCTTCCTCCGCTCTGCGGCAATCGATATTATCACGTAGGGGACAAGCGGGGCCACTATTACTATCGAGATAACGAGTGCAGGGAGTTCAACGACCCACGTGTACTCCAGGAGTATGGTTGCTAGTATGAGCGCTAGGGATGTCGCGGCCATACCGATAACCGTGATTGTTTCCTTGTTGGTTATTGCCGCGTAACGGGCCTCTCTGTCCACCTTGTCCTTGTAGAAATCCGGTAGGCTCTCGTAGATAGTCTTCCTGTTGATGCGGGGTAGCGATGGACCTTTCATGTTTTCACCCTCGGTCTCTTTGATTTGACGAAGTTTAGGAAGAACACCTGGAACAGTATCAGTCCTCCCAGTATCTGGTAGAAGGTGAACTTGTCGAGCCCTATACCCGTGAATGTGGAGAGCACGATAAGGAAGGTGACGCCCAGGCTTGGGAGTATGACCGCTATCATGAGGTACACGAGGACGTATGGGTTGAGCTCCTTGCCGTACCGCTTTACCGCCAGCTTCTGCTGTTTAACCATCGAGTTGACCAAGGTCTCCAGAGTATCGGACACGTCCGTCCCCGATTTCAGGGCGTTGATCATCTGCCACATCGCCCGCCTGTACTGCGTACTCGGGTTCCTCACTATAGAGTCCTCCAGGGCCTGTATCTGCGGCTTTCCACCGTTTATGTCCTTTACTATCCGGTTGAACTCTTTGGACGCCTCCCCGTAATCCTCGCTCACTGAGACCATGGCCTCATAGAGCGATATGCCGGAACGGACCTCGATCAGCATATGCCTGAGCGCGTACGGCAGGTCCTTTTCGAGCTCCCTTGAGATTCGCTTTCCCTTGATCTTGGGATAGTTGGCGAATGTGAAGAAGGCGAAGCTAAAGATCAGAGGGAAACCGGCCACGGCACCTCCTATAAGCCTTATCTGCTCGTTCACGAATCCAAAGGCGCCGAGCGCGAGAGCCAGCAGAAGACTGACCTGTATGGCTCGGAGCATAGCCGAGGCCAGGAATACGTCAGGATTAACGGACATCCTCGCCCGGATAAGGTCTCTCTCGATATTTGGCACCATCTTCCTGGTGTTCTGTGCCACCGGCAAAAGGTACCGGATAAACCTATCCGAGGCTTTAAACTCCATCAAGAAAAACTAGGTTTCCCTTAAATAAAAAGCAAAGCTAGTGATACTATTTTTTATACCGCGAGAACGGAAATCGTGTTATGGGGATATTCAACCTGTTCCTAGCGTTTTTCACGCTTCTGCTTTCTGTGACCTCTCTGGTACTTGTTTACCTGGCCATCGATAACTGCCGGGAATCCGCATTCGTCCCCATCTACTATTTCCTGGGTCTCAGTCTTGCGTCTTCCCTTGTATTCTCGCTCGCCCGGATAGGTGAACTGATTTTCAACACCGGTTTCATACTTTCTTCCGCCCTGCTACAAGACCTTTTCATCTCGTACGTGGTCCTTTTCCTCTTCGGCTCGCTCTGGCAGAGCTACGAGGCAGAACTGTGTGTGCCTTCGTTCGTGGAAACCAATGATTAATCCTTGAGAACCAGGTCCGGGTCGCCGTCATCGTCAACCACTGAGGTGACGCTCTCTGGATCGGAATAGTACTCGGCGACCACCTTCCCGACGGTGTCCACCTCGTTGACATCGTTTTCCTGCATCCACTTCAGTATCCTGACTTTCTCTTGGAGGTTCTCGTCTATCTCGTCGTGGTTCATCCCGGTGTGGAGCCTGAGCGTCTCGTAGATGGACTCCGATTCCTGTCTCTTCTTCATCTCGTCGTCCTTCGACTGCCACTCGTAGATAACGTTCGCCTCCACGTCCTCGTCCTCGGTGAGGGCGATTTCGGCGACCTCCATCACCCGCCTGAAATTACGACGCCGGTCACGGAACATGACGACGTTGACATCCACGGCCTCGACCATCATCTTGGGCACGTCTATAGGTGGGTTGACGAGGCGCCTGACTGTCTGCTCAGCTGTGTCCGCGTGGAGGGTGGAGTAGACGGAGTGTCCGGTGTGCATCGCCTCGAAAAGCACCTCTGCCTGTCTCTGCCGTCGTATCTCTCCCACCAGAATGCGGTCGGGGCGCATACGGAGTGCGTTGACCAGCAGGTCAAGCATGGAGACGCCTCCCTTCCCTTCAGGGTTGGGTTCTCTGGTCGTCAGCGGCACCCAGTGAAGGAAGTTCGGTAGCGAGACCTCGCGGGTGTCCTCAATGGAGAGAATGCGCTGGCTGGGAGGTATGAAAGGCATAAGGACGTTGAGAAGCGATGTCTTTCCCGCACCCGTGCCGCCGGATACGATTATGTTCAGCTCGTACTGGAGGCAGAGCCAGAGGAACGCCGCGACCTCGTGGGTGATGGTGCGGTTATCGATGAAGTCGGTTATGGTCCACGGGTCCCTCGCGAACTTCCTGATTGTTATGGTGTTGCCCTGTGTCGAGATGGGATAGAGCGTCGCGTTAGTCCTGTCCCCGCTCGGGAGGTGCGCATCCAGCAGCGGGTGTAGAGATGAGATATTCTTTCCGACTCTACGGGCGATATCGGATGCGTAGTTGTATATCTTGTCCTCGTCCGCGAACTCGATGTTGGACTTGAGCCAGCCGCGCTGCTTGTGGTAAACCCAGGCCGGCTCGTCCGAGCTGTTTATCACGATCTCCTCCAGGTTCTGGTCGTTGAGAAGTATCTCTATGTCTCCGAGTCCAAGCATCTCGTGGATGACGTTGCCGATAAGTATCTGCTTCGACTCGTCAGGGGTCTCGGGAAGCTCCTCCTCCAGAAGCTCAAGCGCCTGGTCGCGGAATTTCTGCTTCACGTTTTCTAGCTCTCTGGCGTTGACAAACTCTTCGGTGGAGAGATCCACCTTCTTGACTATCTTCTCCTTCAGATCTGTCAGTACCGCTTCAGTCGCGGTCTTTATCTCCGGCCTGTCAACCTTGTACTCCAGAACGTACTCATCCTCCTGCTCCACTATCTGTACTCTTGCAGGAACGCCATCAGCGTCGACCTGGTACTCCTCCACTACTTCTGGACTCATCCGGAATCACTGTCTGCCTTCTGCCGCTGGATGTATCTCTTCACGGTCTGGCGGTTTTTGCCCTGGATCTCTGCCTTCAGAAGAGCCTCAAGGTCTGGGTCCTCCATCTCGTCTATCCTTTCCTTGACCTCGTTTACATTGCCGGAAAGCATCTCTTGCCTGTTCTTTCCAGTGCTGGAGCTACTGAAAAGGTTGCTCATCTTCTCCGTGAAACTGGAGAAAAGGCTGTCAGCCTGCGTCTTTTCCTGCTCCACCTCTTCCAGCTTCTCCTCGATGTCTTCAGCTTTTTTTGCATGTTCCTCAAGCTTCTTAAGCGCCTTGACCTTCCTCTTTATCTCGTCTTTCTCCTGCTCGAACCTGTCCGCTTTTTCTTCTGCCTCTTCTATCCGGTTCAGTACGGAGTCTATCCTCGATATGAGTTCTATGGAGTGGGACCTTAGAACCGATTCCTCTTTCTTGTGCGCCTCAAGACTTTTCTCCAGCTCCTCCTCGAGTTCTTCAAGCTCCTCAAGCTGCTCCTTGACCTCTTCCTCTTTTTCGCGGTTCTCCTCGAGTTCTTCGGTCATCTTCTTCAGCTTCTTCTTCGCAGAGTCGACTTCTTCCTGCCTTGACTCCATCTCCATCTCTATCTCTTCGGTCTTCTGCTCCACTTCCTGCCTGAGCTTCTCCACCTTCTTCTCCGCCTCAGTCCGGTTCTTGTTCGAGTACTTCAGGACGAGGCCGTGTCTCGCAGAATAATTTTTCTCTATAAAATTATTGGACGCTAGGGCGTCTGCCCAGTCCTTTATCCGTTCCTCTGATACACCCAGGTCTTCGGAGATATCGGAGACTGATGCCTTCCTGTTTTCAGCCAGGTAGTTGAGGAGTGTGTCTACCCCTGTTTCTATTACCAGGTTCTCCCATTCCTCTGCCATTTAGAACAGTATAATTTTAACTTCTCCCAGTTTTAAAGACTGTTATGCTGGTAATTTTCTCCCATCTGGTGGGTCTCTACGTACTTTCTGTCGCCGCGTTCTACGACCTCAGGACCACGGAGGTGCCGGACGTGGTGTCCCTTGTGGGTATCGCAGCATCGCTCTTGATCTTTGGGATGGCCTCTCTCAGTACAGGTTCGCTCTCTCCGCTGTTCTGGAGTGCTGGGGTCGGAGTGGTGTTCGCTGTATTCGGCTGGGGGATGTACTACCTCGGTATGTGGGGGGGCGCGGACGCGTTCGCCATCACGGTGCTGGGATTCGCTGCACCCTACGGTCTTACCGGTCCCGGACTTTCGCACCCTGTAAACCTCTTCCTCAACCTGATGATAGCGGGATTCCTGTACACGCTGGGCTTCGCTTTCTACAGGGCGTTCCGCTCTGGAAACATCCTGGGCAAGACCTATGAAAGGATACTCGAGAGGGAGAAGAGGATAGCGGGCCAGGTCGTTCTCGCGGGTCTGATAGGGGCCCTCGGCGTTTTATCGCTAGGGCTCACGGGGGTAATCTACTTCGTATCGATCACGGCGATGATCTTCCTCTACCAGTTCCTGAAGGTCGTGGAATCAGAGGAGATGAGGAGGAAGGTTGCCTTATCAGAGATTGAGCCGGGCGAGGTTATCGACCAGGACTTCGACGTGAGGATGGGCGAGATAAGAAAGAAGAACATGGTTGGAAAGACCTTGAACTGGCTTGAAGGCCTTTCCCCGTTTTCAGGCGTAGGGGGAGTTCTATCCGGTTTGGAACAGAAGTACGGCTACTCCGAGATAGTCGGCGTGACCGAAGAGGAACTTGAAGCCCTGAGAGAGAAAGGAGTCGACGAGGTCGAGGTAAGGTCCGGTGTGAGGTTCGTCCCGGTTTTCCCTGTCGCTCTCCTTTTCACGGATGTATATGGCGGCGGCCTTTCGCTCCTGCTGGCCCTGTTCAGCTTATGATGGTTATATCTTCCTGAGAAGAATCTGACTCCAGGTCGGTTGCTCTCACCCGCTGGTGAAGCTCGTGTATCTTCTCTTGGTTGGCAAGCACGTGTTCTGCAAGGTTGTCGAGCTTCCTCTCGATATCGGCCATCCGGTCGTTCTCGACTTGGTCGACACGGCTCTCCAGCTCCCGCACGTCTGATTTGTCGCCCTCGACAGGCATCGGGAGTTCTGACTGCCGACTCGTGATTTCTGTTCTCGACGAAATCTCGTTCTCCAGGTTTCTCAACCTATCGGACAGGGAATCCTCGATTTCCTCCACCTGCTGTTCCAGGCTCTCTATCTCCGTCCGCTTCAGCTCATCCTTGGTGTCCAGCTCGTTCTCCACGCCCTGGAGCCGGGACCTGACCCGTTCGATCCGGGAGTCGAGGTTTTCGTCGAGTTTCCGGACTCGCTCCTTCACGCGGTCGACCTCCTTGTTCTTGCGCTCCTTCGCGTCGATAACGTCCTCTTCCAGGTCTTCCATGAACTCGCGGTTGTCGTGTATCATCTCCGCGATATGGTCTATCCGGTCGTCGAGCTGTTCCTCTGTGTCAAGCATCTTTTCCAGGACATCCTGTCTCACCGCCTCCTCGATGTTCTTCAGCCTTTCCTCTCCCTGTTTAACAGCCCTTTCGACCTCCGAGTTGAGCTGCCTTATCTGATTCTGGAGGAACTCCTCCGTGTCTTCAAGCTCCTCCTCGACGGTGTCGATGTCGACTTTCTCCTCGTCGAGTTCCTCGACCTTTCTCTCCAGCATCTTCCTGAACCGCTCCAGGTCATCCTGTTCCTGGACCTCGCGTTCGACCCGCTTCAACCGCTTCCTTAACTCCCTTATCTGTGTCTGGTCCAGCTTGTCCGCGACACCATCCTTTTCGATGGAGGAGATCCGTGACTTTATCGCGTCGAGATCGAACTTGATGGAGGAAAGCTCTGCGTCCTCCCCGTCCATCACAACGATCTTTTCGCCTTCAGAATCCCTGTTAATATTTACCTGCGTATCGAGGTGCTCGAACTTCTCGGCCGCGTCGCTCCGGAACTCCCTCCCCTCGTGGACTCTCCCTTCCAGCCGGTCCAGCCGCTCCCTCAACGACTCGACGTTCGAGTCCTTTTCCACTACCTTTTCGACGGTCTCGACTTCCTTCGGATGTTCTTTCAGCTCTTCTTCAAGCGACTGTATTTTCTGTTCAAGCCGTTCGACGTTTTCCCTCTGCTCTTTCTCCAGCTGCTCCTTTAACTGCTTCAGTTCCTTCTTTATCTTCTTTATCTGCTTGTAGTTGGACCTGACGGCATTCTTGTACTTGTCACTCAACTTCCCCTCCTCGCCTCCACCGGATTCCTCTATCTTTTTCTCAAGTTCTTCGAGACGTTCCTGTAACTGCTGCTCGGTCTCTACCTCTCCAGTTTCCATCTCCTCGCGGATGTCCTTTATCTGCTGGTAGAGGTACTCCAGCTTCTCGTGAATGTTGCCCTCCTGGTATTCCTCCTTTATCTGCTCGACCATGTTGAGCCGTTTCTCTAGCTCTTCCTTGGTCATGTGGCTGAGAAGCTCTTCGACTTCCCTTACCTCTTCCTCAAGCGACATCTCCTCAAGCTGGGCCATCATGTCCTTGTCCTCCAGGTCCTGTATACGCTCCTCCATCTCCTCGATTGCATCTTCGATGCCCTGAAGCTCGTCTTCCAGCATCTCACGGCTTACTTCGTCGGATATACCGTCTGACATAGAACCCATTTACAGAGGCCGGAATAAAAAACAGTCGGTAGAGGGTGAAAGAGAAAGGTTATGGGTAGGTCGTGGTTGCCGCACCCTCGCAGTTGGTCGGCTGGATCCTTATCTCGTCGAGATCGTTGCCAGGACTGGTCGAGTGGCCGAGTGAAGAAACCGTGCCAGTTCCCCTGTTGCTGGTGAGGGTGGTCGTGTTCTGGAGTGGATCGGCGTCGTTGTAGAACCACGTCACGGAAATTTCGCCCGCCGTGTCAGATCCCGACACCTGCTGGAATGTAACCGACGTGTTGCTGCCAGATATCACATCGTACGAGATCTGGGAACATTTCTGTATCTCGCCAGAGCGGTTTCGGGTGTCGCCCTGCGCATCCTGGATCAGCTGCGGCGCCCACTGTGCGAATAGGGAGGCGACTGCCATAGTGAATGCGATAAGTAGAACTGCGGCAATTAAAGGCGAGATACCTTTCCTACTCATATCCGAGAATTTCCTCTGTTCTTATTTAAAGGTTCCCTTAAACCGCGAATTCATTTATCGAGGGCTCTCTGCCTGAACCAGAGGCCCCACAGGATCAGCACAAATAAGGTCAGGCTCCACTTCCAGAGGAAGCCGTGTATGATGTCGAATGACACTATTCCGAGGTCGCTCAGGTGTATGGTGGTGACCACCCTCAGGATGTTCGCGGATGCTATCGCTGTCGCTCCGAGTCCTATGAATTCCGCATGCTCTCCAAGCCGGTGGTCGGAAGCGAAGATCAGGCCTGTAAACGCGGCTATGGACTTCCATCCCAGACAGTCCTGGCTGATCAAGTAGACCGCGTCTTTCGTAAATATTTTTATCCCCCATGCCGTGTTCTCGAGACCCGAGAGCTGAAGGAGCACGGAAACGATTTTAGCGAGACCTGACTGGAGGAGACCGGTGTCCGGGTAAACCCAGAGGATTAGCTGGAAGAAAATTCCTGCGACCAGCAACTTTCCGAGGAAGAGCGAGGTGTGGTAGAGCTTCTTCTGTCTTTCATCTAGCTCTTCCCGGTCGAAATCGAACCTCATAGGTGAGTTTTACGTCTTCCGGTTCAAATTTCTGTTCCTCAGGTGTCGGCCCTCTGGAAACCCTCTCTTGAGAAATATTCCCGGGCGATGTCTGCCCGCATTTCCTCCTGCTTCTCGCTGTAGCTGTCTATCTTCTCTATCTGCCGCTTGAGGTTGTTGAATGCATATATGGCGGAGGCGACTGCGTCGCTCTCGTGAGAGTTTTCACCCTTACCCAGCTCTTTCTTCCTTTCGGCGTCCAGATCCTCCTCGGGCTGGAACCGGGTCGCTCCAAGTGAGCTTGCGATCTTCTCTACTGTAGAGGGCATCTTCTCCCTGTCCGTCGCGACCACCACTGGCGTCCCCACCTCTATCAGTCGACGGATGATATCCTCCGGTGGGAACTCCCTCTCGCTCTCGAGCAGCCTTAACTCTCCATCCAGGTTGATGGCGGCAACTGCAGAAGTGCTTCCCGGGTCGATACCGACTATAAGCGCCTCACCTGTCATATTCCGCCTCCAGGAGCTTCCTTATCTTCTTGGCTGTTTTCTCACCTATACCTCTCACCTTCTTCAGCTCGGTCTCCGAGGCGTTGAAAACTGCACTCACACTTCCGAACTCTTCGAGCAGTCTCTTTGCTATCTTGGTGTTCACGTCAGGTATACCCGCAACGATGAACTCCTGCAGGTCCGGTGTGCTCTTCACTCCTCTCGTTCCCCTGATGGCGACTGTGCGGTCTTTCTCCTCCTGCTCCCGTTCTGCGAGCGCTTTGAGCAACTCCGCGGTGCCTCGCTCGTCCTGACTCCACAGGACCGGGATGCCGTAGTCAAGTGTTATAGTGGCGAGCGCTCCCCTGATAGCGTTGGGGTGGACATCGCGGTGTGAGTAGAGGTCCTGGCCCTCGATTATCATCACAGGGTTCTCGAACTGCGTTAATTCCTTCAGCTGGGGGAACAGGCGCTGGTCTATCATCGAATCGACGAAGTCCGACGCCTCCTTCCGCTCGACAGCGGCCCGATCCGATACCAGGAAGTCGCCGACCTCGAGCCGGCTCTTCCTGACGGTGACTTTAAGCCGTGAGAGCTCTTTCGCCACCGAGTTCTCCCTGTCGTCGGCGTGGATTACCACGCCGGAATCGTCGTTGAAACGGTCAAGAGTCTCCTGCTTCCCGACTTCCCGGGATTCCTCCTTCAGCTCCTCGAGCACGTCGTTCATCCTGTTCTTCTTGTGGTGGGAGCTCCAGTAGGAGCCCTCATCCCGGGTGTTCTCCGCCATGAGCACGAAGACCTTTCCTTCTTCCTGTCTGCCGGTCCTTCCCGCCCGCTGTATGTCCCTGATAGCGGAGGCGACCGGTTCGTAGAAGACCACGTAGTCGACAGCGGGTATGTCGAGCCCCTCCTCTCCTATACTTGTCGACACCAGAACGTTGTACTTGCCCTGTTCGAACGCCTCCAGTACCTTTTTCTGCCTTGACTGGTTCATGCCATCGTCTCCCTGCTGTCCGATGAACTTGACCGCGTCGAACCCCGAGACGTTCAGCTCTTCGGCGATACTGTCGGCCGAGGCTCTGTACTCGGTGAAGACAATCGCCTTCTCGTCTTCCTCCAGGTCTAGAAGTTCCCTTAGGCGGTCCATCTTCGGGTGCTCCTCGCCCTGCTTCCTGAGGTATTCTACCATCGCCTTTCCACGGTGGAAGTCATCGTCGTTCAGCACTCTCTTCGCCGCCTTCGAGTCGTCACGTTCCAGACCCTCCAGGTAGTCGTAGCACTGGGAGACGCCCTGTGTCTCCAGGAGTTCAATTGCTTGTGACACTTTGAGGGCGGCCGCGACCCGTGATATCCCCTGGTAGAGTTCCGGGTCGTCGCTCTTTGAAAGCTTGGCGTTGATTTTCCCGCGGAGTTTCAGCAGGTCGGCCTTGTGAACATTCGAGATGGATGAGAGCTGTCCGAGCTTCTTCAGCTTCTTCAGTTGCTTCCTGTACGCCTTCTGGAAGTTCTTCTTGGCGTCCCTGAAACGGTTGTCGAGCGAGACGTTTATCCAGTTCACCTCCTTCTTCTCTATGTAAGGTTCGACATCGGGATCGTCTTCTGTTCTCACCTCGAACCTTTCAAGCTCCAGGTTGTCCGCCACCTCCATTATCTTCTGCTTGTCGCCGCCTGGGGATGCGGTGAGTGCGAGTTTCTGGCATCCCATCTTCTCGCTTATGAATACGTAGCTGTACTCTCCTGTCGCTCTGTGCGCCTCGTCGAATATCAGGAGCGAGAACTCCTCTTCCGGCACCTCTCCCGCTATCAGGTCGTTCTCCACCACCTGAGGGGTTCCGAAGAAGACTCTCTTTTCCTTCCAGAGCTGGTATCGCTCTTCTGGAGAGGTGCTCCCGGTCATCACCACCATCCCGTCTCCGTCCACATCTAGGAGGTCCTGGAAAGTTTCCATGTGCTGTTCCACAAGGGGCCGGGTCGGGGCGAGGAACATCACCTTGCCCTCTCCCAGCTTCCTTGAGGCCACCATGGCCGCGATGACTGTTTTCCCGAGACCTGTTGGGAGGACCACGAGAGTGTTGGAATCGGCGGCGGAGGCGGCTATGACCTCCTGATACGTCCGGGACTCCAGGTTTTCGGTCCTCAGTAACTGGCTCACGTCGAGTAATTGTCAGCGAATTTTGATAAACACAACGCTAGACATTGAAGCTGTCCGCCACTTGGTCCGGCGCGGGCGTTTCCAGACCCCTTATCAGGTGGAAGAACAGTATAGACCCTATGATGAAGCCCACCGCGGCCTTTATGGTCGACTCGTCCGCTGGTATACCGGTCTTGACTATCACGATGGTGACGTACGCCAGCGGGTAGATGACATCGGCACTCGAGGCCCTGAACGCTACAGCTTCCGACCACTTGTGGAAGAAGTCCATGTATCCCACTATTATCCCCATGCCGAGGATCAAGTAGCTGACGTAGAGCTCTATCGTGCTGTTGATTGCTTCTGTAAGTAGAAGGTTGAGACCGGTTGAAATCCAGATGATAGAGTTCCCGACAGAGGTGTTCCATCCCAGTACCTCCGTCTTGTGCTTCCCGAAGTAGAGCTCGATGATGAAGGCGCCGAGCATGATGGGAAGGAGCGAGGGCAGGAGTTCGGGGTTGGTGACCGGCGCCAGCACGAAGTCGATTATCCTTTCCGTAAAAGTGGCCTGGTCGACGATAGGCATCTCGTCACCTCTATTCGTTGAAGGCGTCGGGCGTGCCGCCGGCGTGCCATGATTTTCTCGGCCTCATCTGGACCGGGTAGATGCGCTCGGAGTTGTCGTCGAGCAGGAGACCGACACCTTTCTGGTCGGGGAGTGCGTCTATGTAGTGCTGTATGTCGTGTCGCATGTAGGTGTGCATTATGTTGCCCAGGGCCTCGATGTCCTGCCTGGAGGTCAATCGGTGGGAGAGAATGATGTCGCACTGGGAGAGCGCATCGGGGTGGAGCTTGGCTGGCTGCTGGGTCGCCAGCACTAGTGAGACGCCTGGCTCACGGCCTATCTTCACCCACCTCATCAAGGGGTGTGAGGCAGCGGTCTCTCCCTCCGCGGGAAGGAATTCGTGGGCCTCGTCGATGAGCATCCAGACGATAGGCATCTCGTTCTCGGCCAGTCCCTCCATCTCGTCTATCTCCTCTATCCTCCTCGCTGTCATCCTTTCCCGTAAAATCCGCTTCCCGAGGAGTCCGACAACGAGCGCTCTCACCGACCAGCCGGACCCCATCTCCCCGAAGACGGATACGTCGAGAATCGAGAGTTCGCCCCTCTTGGTGAACTTCTCAAGTGATGATTCCTCTCCGAATATGCCCCAGTCCCTGGCGCTCATGAACCTGTTCTTCAGCCTGTTCTTGACGTTACCCGGAAAGTCGAACTGCTCTATAACCTGTAGTATGGCATCGATACCGTATCCATCACCGTATTCATCTGTCAGCTCGGAGATGACGCGCTCCAGCAGTATCCCCGCTTCTGAGTTCCTGTCGAGGTTGAAGGACATCGACCATTCCGCGGAAGTCAGTTCCCCCGCGTTGAGGGTGAAAGTGTCGTCGTATGGCATGTCTCGCTCCTCGAACTCCTGGACCTTCCCCTCGGGGATGTAGACCTGCGCATCGAACGTATCCGGGTTGAGATCCCACCTTTCGAGTAGGCCCGCGGCGCGCTCGTTTGGTCTCTTCATCGACCAGTATATACCCATAGGGTCGACTATGATGGTGGACAGGTTCTCGGAGATGTCGGCGGTCTGGAGCTCCTCGGCTATCGTTCCCATCGAGTATGATTTACCGGTGCCTCTCTTGCCGAAGATCCCCATGACGTGAGGCCTCGCCAGGTCGAAGTGGATGGGGTTAGCCTTGTGGGCCTCCTGGTTCTCCCCGACGAGATGCTTCCCGATGACGCCTGTACCGCTCAGCCCGTATTCCTCGAAGTCTTTCTCGTCCCTCCCGACATTTATCTTGGGCATAACAAGAGATTCTGGTCTCCGGAATATAAAATCAAAGCTCCATGTTGGTGCATATCTCGGCGACGGAGTACCGCTCCGAGTTCCTGAGTATCTCGGGATGCTCCCGTATCTCGTCTAGATGTATGCCTGCCTCACCGCTCTCGTATCGCTCCTTCACCACGCTCCAGGGAACGACGTAGGCCTCTCTCGGCCGTCCCCTGCCACGTTTCAGCTCGACCGCGAGGAATCCCGTCCTGCCGGACCGCTCTAGGAAGTCGGTGATGCGCTCCACCTGATGGCCGTTGTCGCTCTCGGAGAAATGCTGGGAGAAGTAGAGCTTGTTGGTGCTGGAGGTCTTGACCGACTTGTTCTCTATGGCCAGGTAGAACATCTCGTGCTCCGAGTCAACGAGCACGTCGCATAACTGGGATGAGAACCGGTGTTGCTTCTTCCGGTGCGCGATTCCGCTTATACCCTCCTCCTCGAAGAAGTCGTTGAACGCGTTAACTAGTTCCCGCTCGAAGTCGGTCATCATTAAGGGATTAACCGGCCAGATATAAAGACGTTTTCAGGCAGGTCCCTGGTCTTTGAGCATCCGCGCCACCTCTTTACGGTGCGCTGCGCCCACGAACGCGACTATGTCCGCGTCCGGGTTGTCTCTCTGGAGCTGTTTCAGCGCTTCGGCCATGTACCAGTTCCTCTCCTTGACCAGGACGCGGTACAACTCCGGGAATTTGAACCTCATCTCTTCCAGCAGTTCGTCTATGAACTTCTCGTCAGGTATCCTACTGACGTCGAAACCCTCGAAGGGAAGTAGCACTCCGACGAGAAGATGTGCGGCGGCCTTCACCTTCTCCTTCCGGCTGATACCTTTCAGTTCCTGAAGCGTCACGGAGATTTCTTGGTCTATCAGCCCGATGTCGCGGCCCTCTTCCAGCGCGACCTCGTAGGCGTAAAGCATCTCCTCGCCGGGCATGACACCCGTCTTCGAACCGATTGACTCCTGGAAGAACCTCATAAGCCGCAGGAACAGTGGACCCTGCTCCTCCCTTTCCTCCCTTAGAAGTGCGTTTAAACGGGCGTAGTCGAGCTCCAGCGCGATTATATCCGGGTCGTGCTGCCTGACCTTCTCCTCTATAAGCGTGAGGCTGTCTTCTGACACGTGGGAGGTGCCGTAGACGTGTATCAAACCGCTATCACTGGAGAACTGTTGACACGCAAAAGTTGTAAATCAATCGCCCCGACCTGTTTTAAGGATGTGAAAAGTAGTGGTTCCCAGAGGTGGACGCTTCCAGGGAGACAGGTTGGTCCTGGAAGCGACCTCGGATCCGCTACCCTCCGAACGTGATGCCTGATGCTTAGGGCTGCTCCCGTCAAGGCCTGGCCCGGTTCACACCAGCCAGCACCCCGGAGGACGGACCGTCAGCGACCGCTCCAGGGCCTGCCGGCCCGGGAAACGCCGCTCTCTGGTTGACGGCTCGGCTTAACGAGGATTTCCGACAGAGGCGACCCCAACCGCCCGGCCTACCAAGACAGAAAACAGGCTGGAAATGTTAAAAGGCTAGCCTTTACTCCTTTTCCCGGTTCCCTTCCACGACTTCGCGGTATTTCCTGTCCGAGTTCTGTTTTCTCCGGACGTGCCTGTAGAAGTTGTAGCCGTAGACTGCAGCGAGGAAGACGGATGCCGCTGTAGTGGTTAGAAGGAAGATAAGGTTGAGTGAGTCGAATACTCTCCGGGTGGTGAAGACCGCCAGGAATCCTGTGTAGACAAGTACCACCGATATGAACTTCAGGAAACTGCTTTTCGCTGCGGCGAGGTGAAACATCCTGTCCCGATGGTTCTGGTCAGCATCTTTTTCGCGCTGGACTTTTTCCGAGTCTTCCATATCGTGGAATGCGGCTGGGAGGGTTAAAACTGTTTTCTCCCGCCTCTTCGCAGGCTGAATGCAAGCGTGGTGGCGAGGCTTCCAGCGTATCCCAGCCAGGCGCCGGTCTTGACCGGTGATTCAAGCAGGCGTGTGTTGGCGGCGATAAAACTTGCCACCAGGGCCGGCTTCGTCGCCCGTACGACGTTTCTGATGCTCATTTCAAGTCTCAGAGTTCGAACTCCATTCCCTTTTCCGCCACGTTGAAGCCCTTATCTTCCAGTTCTTCTCTTTCAGGGCTTTCTTCGCGGAGCGCTGGGTTTGTATGGTTGAGGTGGGTGAAGTATATCTCGGTGTCGAATGACTTCATCCTCTCCATCGAGTCCTGTATCGTGGGGTGCGGGACCTCGTCGTACCGGTCTATCTCGTCCTTGCTCCAGAAAGTACCGTCTATCACCGCGATATCCGCCTCCTTTATGGACTCTATAATCCTTTCGTTCCACGCGGTGATGTCGCTGATATAGTAAAGCACTTTTTTCTTCCCCTCTATCCTGTAAGAGGTCGTCGGATGGCCTACCTGGGGGTGTTCGATGCTCCGAGCCTCGATTTCACCGCCCTGAAGTTCAGCCGTATCTCCTTCCTCAAAGCTGTGTATCTGGATATTGCCACGGTCTATAAGGAGCCTGTAGGGGTCGTTTTTCATCATATAGTCCTCTACGCGGCCGTTGCAGTGGACGGATACATGGTCCGCGTCCTTGCCTTCCTCTCCCAGGAACTGGAGCCCCGTTATGTGCCCCAGGTCGGCATGCGCTATGAAGACGCCGTCGAGGTAGTCTCCCTTTATCTGGGCCCTTATGTCCGGAGTGGCGTCTATGAGGTATCTTACGGTGTCTTCATCGCCATTCTCCCTGAGAAGCAGGGAGCTGACGTATTTCTGTTTTCGAGGATCGGCGCGGGCTTCCTCGCAGATATCGCAGTCGCAGCCCAGGTGGGGAACTCCGCCGTCCTGAACGTTTCCTAGAACTTCAACTCTCATCTGGTTCCCTTCCCTATGGGAGGCTGATAAAGCCCAAGTATTATAAGTCCAACCGCGACGTTTCCGTGAGTAATAAAAGGGTTACCGCCCCACCTGGCTACATGAGCAGTGATCGTTTTTGTCCTCGAGAGCCTGTTTACGGGAGATAAAGCTAAGTGGAGATGTGCTGCTCAAGTTTCTGGATATGCCTGTCTGATTGTTTCTTCTAGTACGGGGTGCCGGGATGGCAGAGTAGTTATGCAGCCGCCTGCAGAGCGGCTTACCGGGGTGCAAATCCCCGTCCCGGCTTTTTAACGTTATTAAGGAGTTCAGGCTTATTTAAGTCAGGAGATGGATTTCGACCTATCCGGGTGGGAGTATCGGAAGATGGCCGGTGCAGGAGTCCTGCTGATGTTTTACATGGTTCTCGCGGCTTTTATCTTCCGTGGGCTGTTCTCGCACGATATCGCGGTCTGGGCTATAGGTGACCACGGCGACGCCTGGCACTTTATGTGGAACTTCTGGTGGTTTGAAACCGCTGTTACAAGTTCCAAGCCTCTACTGGAGACGACCTATATCTTCTATCCGGAGGGCACGACGCTCCTGCTTCACACCTACAACCTGTCGAGCATGGTGCTTTTCTCCCCCCTGATACTCGGTCTCGAGTCCTATGTGCTTTCTTACAATCTGGTTGTGATCTCCAGCTACGTGCTTTCGGCTTTTTCGGCCTTCCTGCTGGCGTCCTACCTTCTGAGGCAATGGGCTGATGTCGATGACTACTTTCTACCTGCCGCCGCGGCGGGGATTATCTACGGTTTCTCGCCCTGGGCTATATCGAAACATTTCGGGTTTTTCAACCTGATAACGCTTTTCTACCTGCCGCTCGCTTTCCTGCTGCTTGTCCTCAGCTATGACAGGGGTGACAGGAGGCTGGTTCCGCTGCTTGTGGCCACCCCTCTAGTTCTCTTCCTGGCGGATCCTCAGTACCTGCTTTTCTTCGCTTTAATGGCGGGAGGTTTCCTGTCGTATGTTTTTGCCACTGAGAAAATGGACTGGCAGAACCTCAAGATAATAGGGACAGGTTACGCCCTCGGCAACCTGCTGCTGTATATTCTGGTCCAGCCGGGTATCAAGAAACTACAGAGCGGCCACTACTGGACGGGTTCGAGCATCGAGATAAACTCAGTCGCCCAGGGTTTCTTCATCCCGTCCGACAGGGTTCTGAGCTTCTACATCCTCCCTGAAAGCCTGAAAAAAGCCAGTATAGTTGGCAAGCTAGGTCTGCCGCCCGACAGCATAGGCTACCTCGGCCTGGGACTCCTTTCCACGGTTCTCGTACTGGCATATCACTCCTGGGACAGGGAAACACTGTTCGAGCGCGAGGCTTTCTTCGTTTACATGGGCTTGTTCGCCTTCGTGCTCAGTATAGGCGAGCTATCCGGGATTAGCATGGCTCTGGATGCTGCAGTGGATGCCGTCGTCCCCTACATGGCGCTGGTGAACAACAACCTCCGGTACTCGATGATCACAACGCTCTGCCTCGGGATAGTGACTGCTCTGGTGCTTGGACGTTTCGGGAAGGAAGTGTCGAGGAGAAAGTATCATATCGCAGCGGCCGCCGTGTTCCTGCTCCTGTTCATCGATTTCGTGCCCCTGACCGAGACAAAGGTCTACAGCAGCTATTTCGCGGTGGATGTCCCGCCCAACCTCACCGAACTGGATGAGGGAGGCACTGTGCTGAACATACCCGCTGATGCGAACACCCAGGGCATGTACCTCCAGACGTTCCACGAGATTCCTGTCCATGACGGCCATATCTCCCAGAAGAGCGACAGGGTGGACGAGAGACTGGGCTCCTACAACGAGCTCGTCGCCACCATGGACAGGAAGAAGATAGGGGAACAACTCAGAAGTGAGGGGATAAAGTACGTCATCCTGAATACCTACTGGCGCGGCGATTCGACCCATTTCCAGCCGGTGGATGTGAACGTCTCGGAAATCCGTTCCTTCATGGACGGTTCTTTCAGGAGGATTACTTCTTCGAGCCATGTCTATGTGTACGATATCAGCGAGAGCTAGAAGGACGAGGAAAAACTGTCACAATCCTTTTAGATTTTCTCTACTTCCTTGTATCCAATGACCGGGAAATCCGATGTCGCACAGCTCGTTATAAGGTACGGGAGCGGAGGCGAACACCGCTACTTCCTCGCCCGGAGGACGAGGGACGGTTACTGGGAGTGGATAGGCGGCAAGCGGGAGGATGGCGAAACGATAGAGGAAGCTGCGATGAGGGAACTGAGCGAGGAGATAAAGCTGGATTTTCGTGAAGACGATGCTGAGATAGTCCGTGTCGCCAAGCCCTACGTCAGCAGGGACAGTAGTAGCTACGAGCTCTATCCTGTTCTCATGGATATGGACGCCGAGAAAGCTGAGAAAGTGGAAAACAGCGACCTGTCCCGCGAACACGACCGGTTTGAATGGATACAAATCGACGATTTCCCGGATTTCAATACTCTGGGACAGAGGAAAGCCCTGGAAAGACTCGATATAGTCGATGAAGAGCTCTATGAGGTCGCCGTTGCAGTTACACGCCACGAAGAGACCGGCAAGTACCTCGTGATGAAGCGTAGCGATGAGGAAAGCTCTTCAGGGCTGTGGAGCTTTCCTGGAGGACTGGTGGAGGATGAAAGTGTAGAGGAGGCCGCTATCCGGGAGTTAAAAGAGGAAACCGGCCTGGAAGCGGAGATAGTCGACAGCGCGGAGCCCTTCCGGAGGCAGGGGAGTATCGGACCGCTGAAGCTTTACTTCTTTCTCGCGGAAACGGGCTCGAAAGAGGTCGTTCTCAACGAGGAACACTCAGAGTACTGCTGGATTGAACTCGAAGAACTTGAAAACCTTGAGACACATGACAGGACTATGGGCCTGGAAAGGCTAGGACTGGTAGGATGACTGAAGATGTGGAAGAGCTGGAAGAGGTGACGGATGTCGCGGCTGTGGTGGTGTACAACCCTCGGCTCCACGAGTTCCTGGTGATGCAGAGAAGCTCTGACCGGGATGTCTTTCCCGGTTACTGGGAGTTCCCCTCCGGCATAATCGAGGATGGCGAGAAGCCGCGGAAGACTGCAAGAAGGGAGCTCAAGGAGGAAACCGGCCTGAGCGGCAACAGGGTGAAGACGGGAGACGAACACGTCCAGGAGACCGAGTACGGGGATTTCCGCGTCCACCCCTTCCTGTTTACCGTGGAATCGGACGCCGTTGACGTCACGCTTGAGCATCAGGACTACATGTGGATCCGCCTCGAAGAGATTGAAGACCTCAAGTCGGTTCCTGGGCTGCTGCAGGACCTGAAGGCTGTGGGGGTGGAGCGATGAGCAGGAGCCAGTTCAGGACCGTCGTCAAGGCCCTGATAACGAACAGGGGTAAAGTACTGATAGGTCAGAAAGAAGACGGTGAGAAGCCTCACTCGGGCGAATGGCACTTTCTTGGGGGGCACCTAGATGACAACGAGTCTCTTGAAGAAGCGGTGAAACGCGAGGTAAAGGAAGAGACGGATCTCGATGTGGAGGTACACCAGATAATCGACGCGATGGTTTTCTCATGGAAAAAGGATGGCGACATGGACTCGGTACAGTTGCTCTACCACTGCGAGGCCGACTCGCGTGATGGTGAGCCCGGGGACGATTTACAGGATGTGAAATGGGTGAACCCCGAGGAACTGGTGGAAGAGCTCTGGGATGAAGAGGTCAGGAGGATAGAGCAGAGGGACAGGAGAGCAAAATTTGTTGAAAAGCTAAAAAAGATGCCGAGCTTTGGTTAGTCATGGTCCTGGAACTCTACAACACCCTGGCCCGGGAGAAACAGGTTTTCGAGCCCATCGAAGAGGGCAAGGTGCGTTTCTACTCCTGCGGCCAGACGATCTACGACGATCTCCATGTCGGCAACGCCAGGCCGTACGCCTACTGGGATACGCTGAGACGTTACCTGGAATGGAAGGGCTATGCTGTCAGGCACATCCAGAACATAACCGATGTCGGCCACCTGACGGACGATGGGGACCAGGGAGAGGACAAGGTGGAAGTCAGGGCGAGAGAACTCGGACTCGAGCCGATGGAACTGGTCGAGGACCAGGTAGAGCGCTACTTCGATGATACCGGAGCGATAAACGTTGAGAGACAGGACATAGTTCCTAGGGCAACGGGCCATATCAACGAGATGATAGGGTACGTACAGCGCATCATCGACAACGGCTACGCCTACGAGCGGGAGGGCAACATCTACTTCGACATGGACGCCTTCCTTGAGGACCACGAGTACGCCGAGATGGCGAAGATGGATATCGAGGAGCTGAAGAAAGAGGCCGAGGCCCGCGTGGAACCCGATGATAAAAAGAAGAACCAGTACGATTTCGCGCTCTGGCTCGACGCGGAGGGAACGGGACACCTGATGAAGTGGAACGCCAAGTTTGAAGTCGACGGCGAGGAGGCCGAGACAACAGGCTATCCCGGCTGGCACCTTGAGTGCAGCGTCATGTCGCAGAAATACCTTGGAGACGAGTTCGACATACACGCGGGGGGCAAGGACCACATCTTTCCCCACCATCCCAACGAGCGCGCACAGGCGTTGGCCGCTACCGGGAAGGGACAGGCCCGCTACTGGCTCCACAACGAGTTCATAACTGTCGAGGGCGAGAAGATGTCGAAGAGCAAGGGTAACTTTTACACGGTGCGGGATCTGCTTGAGGAGGGCTATTCCGGTGATGCTATCCGGCTCTACCTCATCTCCTCACACTACAGGAGCGAGACCGACTTCTCGAAGGAGGGGCTTGAGAAGGCGGAGAAAGAGCTGAAAAGTATACGGAGAGCGGTACAGAGGATAAGGAAAAACTCGGGCGACAACCGCATGGGTACTGGAGAGCTGCGAAGCGACTTTGAAGGCTTCATGGATGACGACCTGAATACGGCCAAGGCCCACCAGCGCCTGATGACATTCGTTACAGAGGTGAATGCAGCTATCGATAGCGGGGAGACGGTAGATGATGAGGCGGCTGACACGCTAGTCGAACTTTTCAGCATACTTGGAATCGAAGCCGAAGTCGAGGTCAGTAAGCAGGAAGCCGCGCTGGCGGACCTGATGCTCGAGCTGCGTGAAGAGTTCAGGGAAAAGGATGATTATGATACTGCGGACCGGATTAGAGAGATGCTCGAGGAAAACGGTTTCGAGGTGGAGGATGCTGAAAGCGGCGCGATCTGGTACAGGGTAAGCGGTTAGCCTTCCATCCTTTTCAGGAACCTGAGCAGGGTCTTCCGGTTCTTGCCGTCTTTCTCCATCTCTATTATAGTATCGACATCAGGGTTGTTGAGGTCAGATATCTGGTTCTTGGCCTCGTCGACAGTCCCGGATAGAATCTCCTGGTAGCGTTTCTCGGCTTCTTTCTGTTCTTTCTCTTCCTGTTCCTCTTCCTTTTTCTGCTCGAGTTCCTTCCTCTTCTTCTGTTTCCTGTCAGGTTCTTCCTGGAAGATTTCTTCGGCGCGTTCGTCGGAGATTCCGAGCATCTCCTTGGCCTTGCGCATCTGCTTCTCTGCTTCACTCTGCCTTCTCATGG
>CAZVPZ010000009.1:0-35243 GCA_964629245.1 uncultured archaeon
CAGTTAAGAGCCAAGCGCTCTGCCAGACTGAGCTACCGGCCCATCGGGCTAAACTTAATCTCGGAGAGAAGATTTTTAAGACCAACAACGGATGGCGTGTGTTCTAGAACCGGATGCTTTTCCTTATGCCGGCGTTCTCTGGATCCGGGTCGATTAACTGGTAGGGTTCATCCCTGATTTCGGCGAACCTGCCGCAGGACGGACACTTCATGTAGCCGGGGTGGTCGCTTTCAACGGTGCGGTTCTCCCCACAGCTGCAGTTTATCCTTGGTTCGAGGGGATCGACCTTCAGGTCGACGTGCTCCAGGATAGTTCCCCTGGTGAAGTAGTCGAAAAGAGTCTCGAACTCCGCGGGATTGCAGATGTGCTTGTTTACGCGTACATGCGCGGAGCCGTTTGTGGAGATGCGTGAGAGGTCCTGAATCACTTTAATGAGGACGTTGCCTAGTTTTTCCATTCTTGTCTTTAACCTCTTCGAACATTTCCCTGCCCCCAGACAATAATTATTCCTGCTCAAAACCTTTATTTAAGTTATTGGATACGCTTCCGCGACTTCCGCAAAAAGTTCATGAGGTGTTCAAAAACGGTCTGAAGACCTTAGGATTCTTCTTAATAAAAATAGCGATTAGGGAGAGCGTTATTATACCAAGATTGGCTGCCAGACTGTATGCAGATGCCAGTCCCAGCGAAAAATTCTTTGACGCCGGGAAAAGTAGAGGAAGTCCAGAAGGAGTCAGCAAGTCGAGCCCTAAGGCGGATAGATAGCCTATAAGCGCTGATTCTGCCGACTTCCTGTCCCCCGAATAGACATACACAAGGCCCGCGAAGACGCCTGCGGCAAGAAAGGAATGGAAAATACCCCTGTGGACGAAAGGATAGATGAAATCAAATAGTATGTCGATGTCGGGGACTGCTGAGAACACTATAGCTGTAACAAGCCTCAGTTCGAGGATGTAGGCGACTGAAAGACCGAACATGAGATGCGTGACCGATATCACGCCTGAACTTCTGTCTGCCTGAATAAGTGTCTTGGGCTCTAAAAACCTGAAAAGTCTCGACGCTCAAACACCACCATGGACATAGGTAGATGGCTCGACCAGTTCGAAGACACTTGGGAGCGGAAGGATATCGACTCGGTCCTCGACCTGTTCACTGATGAAGTGGTATACTATGAAACGCCTTTCGAGAGACTGGAGGGTGAAGCGCTCAGAGAGGAGTGGGAGACCGTTAGAGAGCAGGAGGACATCAGCATCGAGACTAAGGTGTTCGCGCGGGACGGCGACCGATTCGCGGTGGAGTGGTCTCTCGGTTACACGAAGAACGGCGACCGACACCATCTGGAAGGAGTATACTTGATACGTCTGAACGACGGGAACAGGTGCCGCGAATTCCGGCAATACTTCATGAAGAGATAACCCGGAACTCGAAGAGTTTCTGTGTACACAGAAGTTCTGTGAACTTCGATTATCAGCGTAACGATGGCGGGGCGTGGATTTGAACCATCCGAAAATCCGAGATTTTCTTGGAGTTTCAAATCCATAGCGGGGCGTGGATTTGAACCACGGACCTCCGGGTTATGAGCCCGACGAGCACTCCTGGCTGCTCTACCCCGCTGCAGAATCTATACCAAAAACTGGTCTATCAGTTTTTTAAACCATGTACTATCGGGAAACGATAAAACAGCGAGGCATAAAGTTCCACGTATGTCGAAAGTGCTTGGAGTCGACGAGGCCGGGAGAGGGCCTGTCATAGGCAGCATGTTTGTAGCGGGCTTCATGGTAGAAGAATCCGAGCTGCCGGAGCTGGAAGATCTGGGCGTCAAGGATTCGAAGAAGCTCAGCGCCAACCGCCGGGAGCAGATAAGGGATGAACTGGATGATATAGGGCGGTTCGAGCTCAAGGAGGTTGAGGCGGGGGACATCGACGAGCTCAGGGAGGTGATGACTCTCAACGAGATAGAGGTAGAGGCTTTCGCCGACGTGATAAAGCGGTTCGAACCCGGCCGCGTGATAGTCGACCTCCCGGAACCCGATGGAGACCGGTTCGTCAAAAAATTGAAGGGGAAACTGCCCGCAGAGTTCAGCGAGGTCGACTTCGTCGCGGAGCACGGAGCTGACGATAACTATCCCGTGGTTTCCGCCGCCTCGATCGTGGCGAAGAGCGCCCGTGAAGCCCACGTCTCGGCGCTAGTTGAAAAGTACGGTTTCGACTTCAAGTCGGGTTATCCACACGACCCGGAGACCATCGAGTTCCTGGAGACTTACCTGGAGGAGAAGGGCGAACTGCCTCCCGAGACACGGCGTTCGTGGTCAACCGCGGAGAGGATCTTGAAGCAGAGTGAGCAGAGTTCCTTTGACGACTTCTAGCCCGGGGAATTTAAGGCTTCACCTATACTGGACTTGATATGACAGAGGCCAAACTTTCGGATGCCGGTGTCAAGGTCTTCGATGAGGAGGAAGCAGGGGAGATTCACACTGAGTTCTACTACGGCAAGCTGCTCGAGGACGGGGAGCTGGAACTATCGCCTGTCGAGGCGATGCACCTAGTTGACCGGGGAGAACTCGATGTGGAGGAAGAAGGAGAGATCCTCGACCGGGAGGAGCTGTTCGAGAGGTTCAGCTCTATCGACGACGAGTTCGACTACAAGTACCAGGTCTACAGCGACCTGCGTGATCGGGGCTATATCGTGAAGAGCGGTTTCAAGTTCGGTACGCATTTCCGCGTCTATCCGCGCGGCGTGAACCCGTATTCCGAGGGGCCGAAGAAGCAGAAGGAGCACACCAAGTGGATAGTCCACGCTGTTCCCGAGAACTACACACTCTCCTATCAGGAGATGTCGAGAGCAGTAAGACTCGCACAGAACATCCGGGCCAAGATGCTCTGGGCGATTGTCGACACGGAGGGGGGAGTGACCTACTACGAGTTCTCACATGTGACGCCGTGAAAGTTATAACATATCTTGACCAACCTTACCTAGATGTCGACTCAACCGAATTCAGGACCGAGATTCCCTGTCCGTTCGAACAACCAGCGGTCAGTCTCTGGTAACTACTGGGCAAAAGAGATTGACGAGATTAACGCCGCTCCTATGGAAGTGAGGTACTGGAGGTCGAGGAACTTCTACGCACCCATGGCGAAAGTTCCCGGCACCGGTTTTTCAGCCAGTGACAGTTTCCGGGCACATGCCAGCCAGGAGGCTCTACAGCAGAACGTTTACGGCGGAGAGGTGGCTCTGCCAGAAGAGGGTGTGGAGGTCGTGGTCTACGATCCTCTTAGCGAGGAGCCGGATTCCTGGAAGGGTGTGCTTGAGCCAGTGGATGAACCCGGGGAGGAACTGGAAGAGACGATGGAGGCCTACCCATCTCTGGAAGATTTCCTTGAGAACGGTGGCCTGATCCTCGGCCAGGAGCCAGCGGGGATGGTAGATAAGAGGTACGACTTCGTTGTGACCGACAGCTCACTCAGTACGGGGATAGAGGAGCTGGAAAGAGCAATCGGCGCTCCCAAGAGGATGGTGGGTGACGTGGAGAATATCCTCAACAGCGGTGCGCCGGAGAACCTCCGATCCGCGACCTACCAGGACGCTCTCGAGATGTTGAGTAAGGATCCCGAGGATCTGTCTAGCTCAGGAGTTCGATGACTGTGGCTTTCGGCCGGTGCTTATCTCTCAGCCGCCTTCCGAACCAGACCCCGGCGAGCAGACCCGCGAGGTGTGCGGAGGAGGCGAAGTTGCCTATAAGGGGCAGCGTAGTCCCTGTCAGTTTTGCGAGAAGGTTGACGGTCTCTATGCCAGCGAAAAGGTGGAGCGCCGTACTTATCTTCATCGGTATGAAAAAGTAAAGTAGTACCTCCGCCTCGGGATACATCATGGCTACAGTCGCGAAGACCGCAACGACCGCTCCGGAGGCTCCTACCGCCAGTCCGAGTGTCGGGATGCCGCTGATAGCAGGTCCGTGCAACTGGAAAAGCAGGTTGCGGAAAGCGACGAAGGCGATGCTCGCGAACAGCCCTGACCCGATGTAGAACTGGAGCATCTTCTTGCCTCCCACCAGCTTCTCCACCGGCGTGCCGAAGAAGTAGAAGGTCACCATGTTCGCGAATATGTGGAAGCTTCCGCCGTGAACAAGCATCACCGTCAGCAGGGTCCAAGGCCTTGACGCTATCGCCTGTAGCGACGGGTCGAGAGCCAGCGCGCGGAAGTAGCCGGGGAAAGGATACTGGAGCAGGAAAGAAACCGAGGTCAATGCGATTATTATCAAGGTGTAGTTGGACTTCAGCGCGAGCAGGATATCGCGCGGGAGCGAAGGCTTCCTGACAGTTGGACTTCCTCCGGCGTCATGCTCACTCAAGTCCTCTTCTTCCTCCTTCTGGAACCATCTTTCGTCCGCCGCTTTCGCATCCTCAAGGCCGTCGCAGTCGTGGTTCTCTGGTAGCCTGTGCTCGGTGCAGAACTTGTCCCCGCAGTAGCGGCAGGTAAAGGTCATAGCCTGCTTGCTGCATCTTGAGCACTCTGCCATGGGTAAAGGATGCGGAAACAGTATTTATCAATCTGGGTAATCCGTCTATTCCAGGGACTGGAAACTCTCTTGACCGCTTACAAGGTCTTCCAGAACTCCCGGTAGCTCCTCGACTGCTATCCTGACCTGCTCCGTTGAGTCCCTGTCCCGGACAGTCACTGTCGAATCATCCAGTGTTTCGTGGTCAACGGTGAGGCAGAACGGTGTTCCGACCTCGTCCTGGCGCCGGTAGCGCCGACCTATCGAACCGGAGTCGTCGTAGCTCACGGAGAGGCCTGATTTTCTCAGCTGTTCCGCGAGTTCACGGGCTGTCTCTCCCATGCCCTGCTTATCCATCAGCGGGAAGACAGCTGCCTCCGTCGGCGCGACCTCAGGTTCGAACCTCAGGACCTTCCGCTCCTCTCCATCGACCTCGTCCTCGTCGTAGGAATGGGCCATAACAGTGTAGAGTATACGGCCGATACCGAAAGAGGGTTCGACCACGTGTGGTGTGATGCGTTCTCCGGTCTTCTTGACCTCTTCGACGTTCAACTCCACAGTATCCTTGTCTATCTCCATTTCCTCTTCGTTGACTTCCACTGTTACGTTGCCGCTTTCCTGGAGTGCTTCCGGGTTTCTCTCTCCTAGCTCCTTGAGAGCCTCCGCTACTTCACCGGCCCTATCGCCGAACTCGGGGCCCAGGGACTCCATGTTCGGCCTGACTTCCACCTCTTCCTCCATCTTCGGCTCGTCGTATTCCTTGAAGACCCTGAAGTCCTCGTCCGAGTGTTCCTCGTGTTTCGAGAGGTCGTAGCATCCCCTGTAGGCGAATCCTGCAAGTTCAACCCAGTCGCCGTCAAGTTCGGCTTCCGCGTCCCAGCAGTCACTGGCGTAATGGGCGCGTTCACCTGACAGGTGCTGCCGGAAACGGAACCGGTCCATGTCTACGCCGATCCGCTCGAACCACCTCTTCGCGATGCCGAGGTAGTAGGCAACCCAGTCGCTTTCTATAACATCCTGGTCGACCGCCTCTCTGATACTCATCTCTACATGATTGCTGTCCTCGTTCTCCTGCTCGGTTACAGGATAGAGTTCGAGTTCCAGGTCTTCTATCTTTTCCAGCTCTGGTTCGTTCTCCTCGGGGTCGATGAATAACTCTAGCTCTGCCTGGGTAAACTCCCTCACACGTATGATGGATTTCCGGGGAGATATCTCGTTCCTGTACGCCCGGCCTACCTGGGTCACCCCGAAGGGCAGCTGTTCCCGGGCGTATTCCCTCAGCTGGGGGAACTCCACGAATATCCCCTGCGCAGTCTCTGGCCGTAGATAGCCGGGTGTCGAGTCTCCCGGACCGATGGAGGTGCCGAACATCAGGTTGAAGTCCTCCACTTCCTGTCCTGCAAGCGGCGAGCCGCAGGAGGGACACCTTATATCGTTTTCTGCTATCAGCTCCGCTACTTCTTCAGCTGAAAGGCTCTCCGCATCTTCGATACCGGTGCTGTCCTCCACCAGATGGTCTGCTCTATGCGATGCCCCGCACTCTTCGCATACTACTATCATATCATCGAAGCCCTCCAGGTGTCCCGAGGCCTCGAACACCGGCTCGGGCATCACCGTCGGGGCATCTATCTCCTTGTTGCCCTCCTGGAAGGTGAACCTGTCCCTCCAGATGTCCTCGATTTTCTGCTTCAGCGTCGATCCCTGGGGCCCGAAGGTGTAGAAACCCGCTACACCTCCGTATACCTGTGCCGAGGGGAAGAAGAATCCGCGTCTCTTCGCGAGTTCCACCAGCTTCTCCGACTCATCGTTTTCGCTCATACCAGCACCTTAAGCAGAATATGTGGAGGTATTTTTAGAACTATGAGGGTTCTGGTCCCGGGAATCTGAGGCAACTATTAAAAACAGCAGTAATACATCGTATTACAGGAGCATGAGAGTTCTTCGGCAGAAAAACATTGAAGGGAGAAACGTATTGCTCAGGACCGATCTCAACCTTCCCGTGGAGGACGGCGAGCCACAGACCACGGTGAGGTTCGAGCGATACATGGAGACAGTCAAGCATCTCAGCGAGAGGGGTGCGAGGACCCTGGTCGTGGCCCATCAGGGGAGGCCCGCGAGGAAGGACTTCCTGTCGCTGGAAAGACACGCAGAACTGATGTCGGATAACATGGGACGCGAGGTGCGTTTCGTCCAGAGTTTCTTCGGCCCGGAGCTTGGCGATGCTGTGGCGTCGATGGGTAACGGTGATATCGTCCTGCTTGAGAATATCCGTTTCCTCTCAGAGGAGCTCCAGAACATGAAACCGGAGAGACATTCACACGACTACTTCGTTCAGAACATGGCTCCATACTTCGACTTTTTCGTAAATGACGCTTTCTCTGCGGCTCACCGCTCCCACGGCTCAATGGTGGGTTTCAACCCTCTGCTGGAGTCCTGCGCCGGGCCGGTGATGGAGCGCGAACTCAAGAGCTGCGGAAAGATCAGGGATGAGCTCGACAGCCCGCTCCTCATGCTCGGGGGAGAGAAGCCGTCGGACATAATAGGGATGATGGAACAGATGATAGAGGACGCGGACAAAGTGCTTCTTGGCGGGATACCCGCTGAACTGGCGCTTATCGTCGAGGGCAACCAGCTTGGTTCGAAGAAGGAATGGATAGAAAAACACGGCTTCGACTCCGAGAGCACCGACCTCGAGAAGCTGCTGGACGAGCATGGCGACAAGATAGTTCTACCGAACGATGTGAGGACAGATTCAGGCAACTACAGCGTCGGGGAAGTCCCTGATGACGAGATGACCTGGGACATCGGAGAGCAAACACAGCGGGAGTACGTGGAAGAGGTTGAGAAAGCCAACTCCATAGTTATGAAGGGCCCGATGGGTGCCTTCGAGGACTACCCGGAGGGCACAAAGGAGGTCGTAGAGGCGATAGCCGCGTCAGATGGCTTTACTGTGCTTGGAGGCGGCCATACATCCTCACTCGTCCACCGGTTCGGCCACGAGATAAGCGAGTTCGGCCACGTCTCCATTGCGGGGGGCGCGTTTGTACGATACATGTCCGGCGAGGAGCTACCGGCGGTCGAGGCCCTCGAAAAATACTCGTGAACTATTTCAATTGCTGTGCTACAGATGATAATCTATGAGAGTTGAGACCATTGGCGACGGAGAAGCGGAGTACGTGATAATAGGGCTGGTCCACGGGGATGAACCGTGCGGAAGAGAGGCGATAGAGCGTTTCCTGGAAAGCGGTGTGGGGCTCAAGGCGCCTGTAAAGTTCATCATCGCAAACGAAGAGGCGGAGAAGCAGGGCGTCCGATTCATTGACACCGATCTTAACCGCTCCTTCCCTGGCGATCGGGAGAGCAAGAGCCACGAGGAGAGACTTGCTGCGGTGATCATGGAAGAGATTAGAGGTAAAACCGTCTTCGACATCCACTCAACCCGCTCCCATCCAGAGCCTTTTGCCACCCTCTCATACCTTAACCAGGATACACTGGAATTCTGCAGATCAGCGGGTGTGGAGAACATCGTATACTTTCCTGAGGAGGCAGGCGCTCTCAACGAGCAGACGACCGGGATCGTGGTAGAGGTCGGATACCAGGGCACCGACGAGGCGTCCGAACGCGCCTATGAAGTACTTCTCAACTTTCTCGGCGCGGAGGGAATTATCGACCGGGATTACGATATTTCGGAGCCAGTCGTTCTGCAATACTATGATACCGTAGAAGGCAGGGGATACGAGTTTATAGCGGAGAACTTTGAGAAGGTCAGGAAAGGCGAAGTTTTCGCCAGGAGAAACGGACAGGAGCTTGTCGCCGAAGAGGATTTCTATCCCGTCCTGATGTCAACTGAGGGTTATGAGGACATACTGGGTTACAAGGCCCGGAAGCTGGATGAGGAAGAGCTGGAGAGATATCTCGGGAAGGATTGATTATTTATAGGCTTTCATCCAATCCCCGGATATGGCAATCAAAGGTGGACGTTTTTGGATCGCCGATAGAGCGCACTTCTAGACCAGTTCCACCGCTGCCGACAGGTTTCAATTTCATAGTTTCCAGCTACTTTGGAATATCCTCTGTAAAAAGAGCTGCATGGCGAAACTAATTGTGCTTCTTATAAGTTTTGGGCATTTCTCCAGCTGTTCTTGTTCTTTCTAGTCGCTATTCTATACTTTCAGTCTCTCTAGAGGCTGTTTAACTATTTAAAGCTTTTCTAACAACCATATTTCACGTGATTTAGATGACTTCAGAAGCACTTGACGACGACACTGTCCGCTCCAATAGGGGTGGACGTTTTTGGAACCTACGACGCAAAAATCCTTGAAGATGAGTTCTTCCCTGCTGCCAGCAGGAACGCTGAGTTAAGGCTTTCTCTATCTTCACCAGATCTCGATAGGCGAACTGCCCGAGTGGGAGATGTCAAGATCGACACGGCCCAGCACGCGGTTGACAGTGTAGATTTTGACAGCAGGTACGTAGAACGGATGCTGGATGGATTGGGGGCCGGAGAGATCTATCTGGAACTTGAGGACGCAGAAAAGGCTCTTCACTCTGCCTACAGAGAGGCTGTCGGCGACCCACCGGGATATCCGGCGGACCTGGGATTCGTCGAGGAGGCAGAAACTGCTCTGGAAGAATACGGTCTCGACTTCCAAATCTAAATAAGGTTCCATGGAAGTGATTAATTATGCCTGAGATAGACCCGTGGGGAGACGTCGAGATAGGAGACTACCGGGAGAAGATGGAGCAGTTCGGGATTTCTTCTATCGAAGAGATAGCCGAGAGGCTGCCAGACCACCGGTACGTCACGCGGGGCATAATCTTCGGCCACCGCGGCATGAAAGAGTTCCTGGACGCATACGGGAACGGGGAGGACGTGGCAGCGATAACCGGGATAATGCCGTCCGGTCTGTTCCACTTCGGCCACAAGATAGTGGTCGACCAGATGATTATGCTTCAGGAGATGGGCGCAGAAGTGACGCTGACAGCGGCAGATATCGAGGCCTACAATACCCGGGAGATGCCTCTGGAGAAGTCGAAAGAGCTGGTGAAACAGGAGTACCTCACCAACTACGTTGCGCTCGGACTCGACCTGGAGAAAACCGATTTCTACTTCCAGAGCGAGGCGGGCAACGACCACCACGCCAGGGCGAAGATGTTCGCACGTTACCTCACCCAGAGCGAGGTTGAGGCTACATACGGGAACGCAGAGCCAGCGAAGATAGCCTCGGCGCTGACACAGTACGCCGACATCCTCAGGCCGCAGTTCCCAGAGAATGGTGGGAAGAGGCCGACGGTCGTTCCTGTCGGTGTTGACCAAGATCCCCACATCCGGCTGACCCGGGATGTCGCCTCAAGCTACCGTGAGCAGGATTTCTACAAGCCCGCTGGTCTGTACAACAAGTTCATGCGCGGTCTCCAAGGGGGCAAGATGTCTTCTAGTAACCCGAAAAGCTATATCGCCCTGACTGATGAAGTTAGCGAGGCGAAGAAAAAGATCGATCAGGCCAAGACCGGTGGCCGTGACACTCTTGAGGAGCAGAAGGAAAAGGGGGCGAGGATTGAGGAGGACATGGTGTTCGAACTGCTCGCTTTCCACCTTGTAAAGGATGATGATGAACTCGCGAGGATCCGGGAGGAGTATTCCTCCGGTGAGATGATGTCCGGCGAACTCAAGGAGATTGCGAAGGAAAAGGTGGAGAAATTCCTTGTGGAACACCAGGAGAAGAGGGAGAAGGCGGGGAGGATAGTCGAACAGCAGGTCGGGGAAGAGTAGGGAACCTTATTTAAATCCTTTTGATTTATAGGGACCATATGAGAACCGAAATCAGTAGCGAAGGGTTTTACCGCCAATTTGGCCGGTAACCCCGGCTGGTGCCGGGACGGTTCTCAGTACGTCTAAGTTCTCCGGGCGGATCTTTAGCTTTAGAAGAAAGGTGGTCAACCGCCAATTTATCCAAGGGGCTCCGAAGTGGGCTCCCATGGATTAATTCGTGATTCTGTCCCTTCTCTAAAACCAGTGAAAACCAGTGAAGGAGGTGAGAGATGATGGAATCAGGCTATAGTATCCTCGAGGGATATATCAGCAATCCCGACGCCACACCTGACGGTCTTATCAGGGAGACCTCCCCGGACTACGTGCCCGTTGATTCAGATGAGCAGACGCACTGGAACGGTACTGAGGCGTCGCTTGTAAGACTGGAAGACATAGGGATGGCGCGGCTCTACAGGCCCAGCGATGCAAGTCCAGATCCAGATGATGAGGAAGAGCTGATTGATTATTACTGTGCTCTAACAGGTGCAGAGAATGGAGAAAGAGAACGGGTTGAGCAGTGGCTGCAAAACTGGGAGGGCCTTTGACCTTCTGGATTCTTTTTCTTTCATTAATAACTGCCTTAAATTAGAGGTTACAAGTCTCCAGTATGCTCCCGGAGCTGATACTGAGGGAGGAGGAGAAGAGCAAGAAGTTCCTGCTGGTGCTTCTCGGCCTGGCTTCAGCTTTCGTCGGGTTTGCAATTGCACGTGTGCTCTTCCCCTCCGAGACAGACCTGCTGGCAGTGATATTCGCCTCTATACCCCTGATTTACCCGCTCACCAGCTTCTTCCTGGAGCGTGAAGGGGAGAGCGCTCCGCATATACCCGAGGTAGAGATGTATGGCGCTCTCTTCCTTGGAGAAGTGGTAGCGTTCTTCGTACTCGGATTTTTCAACCCGGAGCACTTCGGCCTACAGCTTGAGGTGGTAGGTGCCTCTGGTTACGCCACGAACACGGTTTCACTCCCGGCCCTCCTGGTGAACAACCTGCTGGTCTTCGCGGGGATACTGGGGGCCGCGCTTATAGTCGGTTCTGCGGGCGCCTTCGTCCTGACTTGGAATGCATCCGTGCTCGGCGTCTTTCTCGCCGCTGTCTTCCAGGACTCTCCGGTTAAGGTCCTGGGATACCTTCCACACGCAACACTCGAGATGACAGGCTTCATCATCGCGGGCATCTCTGGAAGCATGATCTCGGCCGCCGTCTACAGGGAACACTTCGACAGGAGGACTTGGGGGAGTCTCGGTAAGCTAGTGGTCAGCGGAGCGCTACTGATTTTGCTCGGAGCGCTACTTGAAACCGCCTAACAATATTAAAGATTCAGTCACCCACAGCTTGGATGTGAAACTTTCGAAGCAGGCGCTTCAGGTTCTCGAAGAACTCCAGTCAGGAAGCCCGAAAACAGTCAAGGAGTTCGAGGCCGAGGGTTTCGACCAGAGCATGGTCCACCGGGCGGCGCTCGAACTTGAGGAGAACGGCCTCGCCACTATCGATGAAGAAGAGGAATTGGTACAGTCGGTCACGCCGAAGGGACAGGAAGTTCTGGATACAGGATCGCCTGAGTACCGGCTGATACAAGAGATAGAAGGAGGCTCGACCTCGATAGCGGGCCTTGAACTAGGTGATCATGATGTCGCAATCGGTAAGGCCCGTGAGAAGGGATGGATAGAGATAGAAGATGGTGAGATATCCCTTACCAGCGCTGGCGAAGAGGCGCTTGAGGTCGACTCTCTCCGCCAAGGGCTCGAATCAGAGGATTTCGACGACGAGATGGAGGAGCGCGGACTGGTAAGTACGGAAACGCGTTCTGTCCAGGTTCTCCACATCACTGATGAAGGAGTAGAGACCGGTATAGAAGAGGTCGAGGAGGACTTCAACGTCGAGGCCCGCGTCAAGACGCCAAGGTATGGTAAGAAGCATTTCTACAGGAACATAATAGACTACGCCAGGGAGACCTGGATGGAACTCGGCTTCGAGGAGATGAGCGGCGACTTCGTCGTTCCTGGCTTCCTCAACTTCGACGCTCTCTACACCCCTCAAGACCACCCTGCGAGGGAGATGCACGACACCTTCTTCATGGAGAACCCGGAGTACTCAGACCTTTCCGGCTACGGCGGGAAAGTGGAGAACGTGAGGAAGACGCACGAGGATGGCTGGGAGACCGGAAGCGAGGGCTGGGGATACGAATGGTCTGAAGAGGAGGCCGCGAGAAACGTGCTGAGGACCCATACTACAGCGGTCTCGGTCAGGAGGCTCCACGAGATAGATGTCGACGAGGAAGAGCTTCCCAAAAAACTGTTCATAGTAGGAAGGAACTTCAGGAACGAGACGGTTGACCGGTTCCACCTGGCGGAGTTCCTCCAGACAGACGGCATCGTCGTCGGCGAAGAGCTTAACTTCGCGAACCTCAAGGGCTACCTTGTCGAGTTCTTCGGCAAGATGGGATACGACGAGATAAGGCTGGTGCCCTCCCACTATCCCTACACGGAGATGAGCGTTGAGGTACAGGTCTGGGACGATGACGGGGAGGAGTGGATCGGTCTTGGAGGAGCGGGCATGTTCCGTCCAGAGGTCGTGAAACCGATGCTGGGCTTCGAGGCGCCTGTCTTGGCGTGGGGTCTCGGCATTCCCCGTATTGCGATGAAGGCCGCGGAACTGGATGACATAAGGGAACTCTACAGGAACGATATCGAGATACTCGAGAGAACGCCGGTATGGAGGCCGGGTAGATGATGAAAAACGCGGGGGTGCTATCTGGATGGCGCACATAAAGGTGGACAAGAGGGAGTTCGAGGAGCTGCTGGGAGAAGAAGTCTCCGACGATGAACTGGCCGAGAGAGCTTCATTCCTCGGCGCCCACTGGAATCATGTCGAGGGCCCGAAATGGGATGTCGAAATCTATCCCAACCGCCCGGATCTACTCAGCGTCGAGGGTCTGGCCCGCGCCTACCGCGGTTTCTTCGACATAGTTGAGGGCCCTGTTGAGTACAGCGTAGAAGAAGGCGATATTAAAGTTGAGGTGGACAGCTCCGTCGAGAACGTCAGACCCTACATCGGTGGGGCAGTAGTCCGGAACCTGGAGCTCACCGAGAAAAAGATAAACGGTCTCATCCAGTTGCAGGAAAAACTGCATCAGACAGTGGGGAGGCGCCGGGACAAGATAGCTATCGGTCTCCACGACATGGAGGAGATTTCACCGCCTTACACCTACAAGGCGGTGGAGCCAGGCGATGTCAAGTTCACACCTCTCGACTACGATTCCACGATGACCCTTGAGGAGATACTTGAGGACCACGACAAGGGCAAGAAATACGGATGGATACTCGATGAGGACGACGAGTACCCTGTGATCGTTGACTCCGAGGGAAAGGTACTGAGCTTCCCGCCTATAATCAACAACCAGCTCACAGAGGTGGGAGAGGAGACCACGGATCTGTTCATAGACGTTACAGGCAAGGACAGGGAAACGGTGCTGAAGGTGCTTAACATACTGGTTACTGCACTCGCCGAGAGAGGAGGAGAGGTAGAGTCCGTTCAGGTGGACAGTGAACGGCTACCTGATCTGGAACCTGAGGGGTTTGAGCTCGACCCTGATTACTTCCGCTCTGTCTCGGGACTCGGCCTGGATGACAGCGAGATAGTTGATAGACTGGAAAGGATGAAGTTCGGGGCGGAGGAGAACGGAGGTATAGGGGTCGAGGTTCCTGCCTACCGCACCGACATAATGCACCAGTACGACCTGATAGAAGACATAGTTATAGCGCACGGCTACGACAACATCGAACCTGAAGTCCCGGAGGTCGACACGACTGGAAGCGAGCACGATATAGAGGACTTCTCAGGCGTCCTGAGGCAGGTGATGCTGGGAACCGGGGCGCTTGAGACCCACACCTACGTGCTGTCGAACAGGGATAAGCTGTTCAGGAAGATGGGGGTCGAGGAAGAGGAGATAGCGAAGATGAGCAACGCGCTGACCCGGGAATACACCGCAGTCAGGAACTGGCTGATGCCCAGCCTGGTGGAGGTGCTTGTCAGGAACCGCCACCGTTCCTACCCCCAGCGGTTCTTCGAGATAGGCCGCGTGACAGAACTCGACGATTCAGGTGTCGGTGCGTCTGACTCCCGGAAGCTGGTCTACCTCGCATCGGGCAGTGAAGCGGACTTCACGCACGCCCGCGAAGTGCTCCAGTTCCTTGAGAGGGAGCTGGGCCTGGAAATCGAGACTCGCGAGGGAGGTCCGGGATGCATGGAGGGAGACCGGAAGGCCGAGGTGCTGGTCGAAGGGGAAGAGGTGGGCTTCCTGGGAGAGCTGAGTCAGGATGTGCTCGAGAACTGGGAACTCGATGTCCAGGTCTCAGGGTTCGAGCTGGATGTCAAGATGCTTTACAGATACTACAGTTAGCGGTGGATGATGAGCCCTGCGGGACTTGGAAAATCGTAGATTTCCCGAGCGAGAAAATCTTCGATTTTCGACTGACTTGAGTGCTGACGCCGTTTACTCCAGCTCGCTCTTGCTCGGCATGATGAGCCAGGCTATCAGGTAGATGAGGGGGGAGACGCCGCTGAAGATTAGAAGGACGGTTACTAGCCTGACCACGGTGGGGTCGAGGTCGTAGACTTCGGCGATGCCACCGCAGACACCTCCCAGCATCCGGTCGGTCTCGGAGCGGTACAGCCGCGTCACCTACATCACCTCGTCTTGGTGTGCGACCCGGTAGTCGTGGATCTCGCTTTCATCGAACCAGATTTCGAGTTCTTTCTCCGCCTCTTCCTTCGTGGCGGAGGCGTGGATTATGTTCTTGTAGTTCTTCCCCGCGGAGTCGGCATGCTCCATCGACATGTGGGCGAACCGGCCCCTTATAGTCGCGGGATGGGCCTCGCGGGCGTCCGTGTCGCCGACTATTTTCCTGATGTTCTCGACCGCGTGAGCACCTTCAACTGCCATCGCCACGATGGGGCCTTCTTTCATGTAATCTGCGAGCGATTCGTAGAACGGTTTGTCGACGTGTTCCCTGTAGTGCTCTTCCAGGAGCTGGTCACTTGCCTGGACCATCTTCATGCCGGAAATCTTTAGGCCGGCGCGCTCGATAGTCGATATTATATCTCCGGTTATACCTCTCTTCACTGCATCTGGTTTCAGGGCGACAAAGGTGGTTTCAACGTAGTCAGACATCTTCCCTCTTAACCCGGTTTTCTGGACGAAGATTTTTAAACCCACTAAGAACTTTTGCGGTATCTCTCAGCTCGAGGCGTTCATCCGCCGGTAGAATGTCTTCTCGCACGGCAGCAGCTGGATGCTGTCATCCTCTCTCCACTCTGCCGCGGTCTTGCCGCGGTACTCGACCTCTGAGGTCCAGTCGTAGCCGCTCATCTCGGCGTTGCAGGTGTTGTAGGCCCTCAGCATAAGCTCGGACTCTATCCTCCTGTAGTAGTTCGACGTTCCCGGCTCTGGGGAGGTGAAGTTGGAAGTCAGCTGGTCGTACTCGTGCGTCGTATACGTCTGCCTCTGAATCCCGAGGCAGAACCCGGCGTCGATACCCGCGCAATATGTATCTACCGCGGTGTAGCCGACATCCTTCGGATTATCAGGGGTGATGTAGTTGTTCGCGCCGACCACGGTGACGCCGACCAGCACGCTGACCAGCGCTATCGCGATACTCTTCCTGAAGTCTCTTGAAAGGCTGGAAGGCATCGCTTTAGCTATCTTTTCTACTGTCACATCAAGCCGGTATCCTCCTAGATTCATAAAAGCTCTGTCTGCCATCGTCTTTTTGAATCTTCACGAGGAGCTTAAACCAGGATGCAGCTTGGAACTATCGAGGGAGAAGTCGACACATCCAGTTTCACTTTCAGGGCCACCGAAGAGGTAAAGAAGTTCGATTTCGTCTCAGTCAAGAGCAACGGCAACTGGGTGCTGGCACAGGTCGAGGAAGTCACGAAACACCCGGACGGGAAGACGGAGGCTAACGCTAACATAATAGGATACCGCGACAAGGGCTTGACGAAGGCTCCACGCCGCGTCATCGAGCCGGATTCGATAGTCTACAGGGCCGACCAAGAGCTGATATCCGGGACTTTAGGGCTCCGCGACTCCGGGCTCGAGATAGGCAATCTCGAAACGAATCCCGGTATCGACATCTTCGTGAACGCAGAGGATTTCTACAAGCACTTCGCCGTTCTGGCGCAGACCGGTGCGGGCAAATCGTACCTGAGCGGTGTGCTCATAGAGGAACTTCTGGATCAGGACTTCCCGGTCCTCGTCATCGACCCTCACGGCGAGTACTCGTCTCTGTCTGATCCAAATCCCGAGTCGGAGAACGGTAGGGGGTTCGAGGTAACCGAGTACTCTCCCAATACTGACATCAATAGCGACGCGCTGCCTATCTCTTTTTCCTCGCTAAACATGGAGAAGAAGGAGATACTCGACGTTATCCCGGATTCGCTCACCAACTCCCAGATGGGTGTGCTCTACAACGCGCTGAAGCGGTTGAGGGAGAAGGATGAAGAATACAGCCTGAACGATCTTATGGACGCGGTATCCCAAGAGGACTCGACCGCGAAGTGGAACCTTCTTAATTCTCTGGAGCAGGTGGATGAGTCCGGTCTTTTCACGCAGGACCCTGTGGCGCTCCGCGATATGATAACCCCGGGCGAGGTCTCGATTATCAACCTGAGGGCGGTCGAGCCAGAGGTGGCGGAGATGACAGCGTACATGCTTGTGAAGCGGCTGTTCGAGCTCAGGAAACGGGACCGCGTCCCGCCATTTATAACGATCATAGAGGAGGCGCACAACTTCGTGCCCGAGAAGGGATTTGAACAGGCGCTGACAAACAAGATACTGAGGAAGATCGCGTCCGAGGGAAGGAAGTTCGGTCTGGGAATCGGCGTGGTCTCGCAACGTCCTGCCAGAATCGACAAGAACGTTCTCAGCCAGTGCAACACACAGTTCATCCTCCGGATTACGAACCCGAACGATCTCAACGCTATATCGAAATCATTCGAGGGCGTCACCTCGGAGGTCGAATCGATGATAAAATCTCTACCGCCAGGAGTCTGCTTCGTCCTCGGCAACGAATACCCCGTGATGACGGATGTACGGACGAGGCACTCGAAGCACGGTGGTGAGACGCAGACCAACGAGGGATACGTTGAGAGGGAAAAAGTGGAGATGCTGAAGCCTGCGCGTGACCTGGAGTCGCTGGAGAGCGAGAGAGGGGAAAAGTTCTCGACCGCCTACTATCCGCTCTACCAGCTGGAAAATGAGGAGAAGACAGTTCTGGTCGACGGTGTCGAGGGCGAGGTAAAGGCTGAGAGGCATCAACCCTCCGGGGCAGAGCGGCAGGTGCTGGAACTGCTCAGCCAAGGTAAAGGCCGCTCCGGGATAGTGGATGAGATGGGGATAGGTATCTCGAGACTGGACTCGCTCCTCGATTCCCTCCGGGGGAAAGACATGGTGGCTGAGGATTCTCTTGAAACTCTGGACTCGGTTATCGACGTGGAGATAATAGAGGAGGACGTTCCCGAAGACGCCCTGATAGATTTCGAGGTCGATGAGGAAAACGCGAGGGAGTTTCTAGAAGGGTGTTCGATGAGGAGGGTTTACTACCCCTATTACTCTCATGAGAACACGGTATATGACCCGATACTTCAGGAGGAGGTCGCTTAACGGCCGGAGATTAAGGTTCTTAAAACATAGAGTTTAAAGGAGTTGTAGTGTCTGTAAGAAAAGTGAAGGGTCCGTGGTCTAGTTGGTTATGACGTCGCCCTTACAACGCCTGCAGTCGCGCAGTGCGGCGCGCTCCAGGTCATTTATGGAATGGCTTTCGGGCGGTTCGGCCGGATGGCGTGACAGCGAGTATAGGAAAGGCGAAGATCCCCAGTTCGAATCTGGGCGGACCCATCACAGGTTTGATATGTTGTTACCATAAAGTACTTAAAACTCGGTGAGTTAAAAGGTAATATCCTTTAAACCGGTGAGGATTAAATCTGGTTATGACCTCCTACAAACAGGTCCTGATTGTAAGAGAAGACCTGGACATTACGAAGGGAAAGATGATATCACAGGCATGTCACGCCTGCCTGGGTTCGTACAGGAAAGCTGTTCCGGAGATACGTGAAGACTGGCTGGACCAGGGAGGAAAGAAAGTAGTTGTATCTGCGGCAGAGAAGGAGTTCCCCTCTATCATGGAGGAAGCCCGTGACCTGGACCTCCCGGCTTACTTGGTGAGTGATGCCGGCCGGACAGAACTGGAGCCTGGAACGGATACCGCTATTGGCATCGGGCCTGATACCGAGGGAAAAATCGATAAGGTTACGGGAGAATTTCAGCTGGTGAGGTAGATGGACGAAGATGTAAAGATGGTAGACAGGATACTCGACTGGAACTATTACTCCGATATACCCGGGCTAGGAGGCCAGATAAAGGTCCAGGTAAACGACTTCGTCGTCACCGAGATGGCTTCTCACGACACGGATGAAGAAGGTGACCACCTGATTGTCAAGCTGAGGAAGCAGAATATGACTACGATGGAGGCAGTTAACGTCCTGTCCAACATCCTCCACATCTCCAGGGACCGCATCGGTTACGCGGGCAACAAGGACAAGAGAGCAGTCACCGAACAGTATATATCTATAGAAGGTGTCACGGAAGAAGACGTTCGGCAGATTTTCACTGACGAGTTCGACCTGGAGGTCGTCGGAAGGAACGGCCACATAGGACTCGGGAATCTCGAGGCGAACAGATTCGAGATAGAGGTAAGGGACCTGAACCTTCCCATCGAGGACATGAGGAACCGCACGCTGAAGATAGTGGATGAGCTCGATGGCAAGTTCCCGAACTACTTCGGCGACCAGCGCTTCGGCTCCACGAGACCTATAACCCACCAGGTCGGCCGCCATATCCTGAAAGGCAACTACGAGGAGGCGGTCTGGACATATATAGCGAAGCCGTATGACGACGAGTACAGCAGTATAAGGAAGGTCCGGGAGGAACTATGGGAGACCCGCCAGGTCGAGGACTCGGCGGAGCGTTTCCCAAAGCAAAACAGGTACGAGAAAGCACTACTCTATCACCTGACCAAGACGCCCGAGGACTATCAAGGGGCGATAAAGCGGCTTCCGGAGGGCCTGCAGCGCCTCTTCATCCACGCCTACCAGTCCTGGGTTTTCAACCGCGTGCTATCCCGGTTGATAGATGGAGGCTGGTTCAAGCCGGAGTACGAGATACCGCTTGTAGGTTACAAGACCGAGCTGAAGGACGACAGGCCAGAGAACCTGATTGAAGAGGTACTTGAGGAGGAGGGCGTTGACCAGGAGGACTTCAGGCTCCAGGATTTCCCTGAGCTACGTTCAGAGGGCAGTTACCGGCGTGCCTTTGCAGACTTCAGGAACTTCGAGATCATAGACATAGGTGAGGACGACCTCAATATGACTAAGAACAAAATGAGGGTCAAGTTCGACCTTCCAAAGGGCTCGTACGCGACGGTGTTCCTCCGGGAGATAATGAAGAACTAGTAAAGCAAATATAATTGTGGCGCGTTTTATTCTGGGTATGGACAGGAAAACACTCCTCGTGCTTTCTGTAATCCTTCTGGCGGGTTTCACGCTGAGGACATTTCCTGTTAACACAGGCTCCCACTACTGGGACGAGACCGTCTACCTCCAGCAGGGAGAGATTATTACAGGCCAGAGCCCGAACAACTACAACGAGTTCGACTTCCGTCCCCCACTCTTCTCGTTCCTAATCGCTCCGTCCTTCCTCTTGCCCGGCTCCCTCGTCTTCACCCACCTTACGGTCGCACTGCTCTCGACCCTGGGTATAATTGCCACCTTCTGGCTTGGACGGGAGCTGTTTGACACCTCCGTAGGCCTTCTTGCATCCTTGGCCTACGCCAGTTCGCCCATACTCGTACTGACCTCTCATGACATCCTTGTGGACCCGGTACTGCCTCTCTTCTGGATATCAGCGGCATTCTTCAGCTACAGGTCGCTGGAAGGAGGAGGGAAGAATCACCTACTTGCGGGCGTCTCGGTGGGGCTCGCAGTCCTAACTAAGTTCACATCCTTTGTGCTGGTGCCCGCGGTACTTGCGGTTTTCTTCCTCCGTGACTGGAACTATCGACGCCCTCTTGAAACCATGCTGGATTATATCAATGAAAAGAGCAACTACATCTTCCTCGGGGGGTTCCTGTGCGTCTTCCTGCCCTACCTCGGCTGGAGCTATATCGCCTTTGGGAACCCGATGCACACGCTTGAAACCGCGTGGATGCTTTCCGGCGGCACTGATCCGGTGATAAGGTATGTGCTGAATGCTCACATGCTACTGCTTGCCGTTTTCTTCATCGGTCTGGGGGTGTCGCTGGTCCGGACTGATAAATGGAACAAACCAGAGTACTACCTGCCCGGGGTTTTCATACTCTCACTTCTTGTACCCCTCCAGTTCTTTATAGCCAACAGGGAGGTGAGGTTCATGACGCCTCTCATACCCTTCCTATCAGTTCTGTCCGCTGTCGGTCTCAAAGAACTGGACGACAGGCTGGGCAGCCACTTTCCTGTCTTCCTTGCCAGCCTGCTGTTCCTGTCACTCGTGCCTCTGGGGATGCAGGTGGGGCTTGATAACTCGCCCACGCCTCTCGTGAAGAGCGAACCCATAGCGGTGCCGCAGAAAGCGGCTATCTGGATGCGGAACAACACGGGTGACAGAGGCGTGGTCTACGCGGACGACGACTGGCCACTGGTGGCCTACCACCTGAAGAGGCCGATGGTGGTTATACCGGAGCAGTACGCTCGGATAGGTTCGATGGGGAAGGTCTTCGACCGACCGGGTTATCTATATCATTCGAGGAAAGCGTCGAGGGCAGGAGAGGTGGAGAGCTTCATCCAGAGTTCTGGTTCTTTCGAGCTGATTAAAACGTTTGGAGAAAACATCGAGATATACTACTACCGCGGCTAAAATGGACGTCTCTGTGGTAATCCCTGTCTACAACGAGGAACAGAATATCGCGCCCCTGTTGAGAGAGGTCGGTTCAGCGCTTGAAGCCAGGGAGCACGAGATCATAGTGGTTGACGGTAACTCCTCGGACTCGACTGTTCAGGAGGCAAGGGAATCAGGTGTAGAGAACCTGAGGGTTATTGAGCGCGGTTCACGTGAGGGAATAGGAAGGGCGCTACAGCAGGGGATATCGGCGGCTAAAGGACGCGCCGTGGTCCAGATGGATGCCGACTTCTCGCATCCGCCGGAGCTTCTTCCCCGGATGGTCGAGGGTGTAGAAAGCGGAGCTGACGTGGTCGTTGGCTCACGTTACGTGGAGGGCGGTGAGAGAAAGGACCCGCTCCATCGCCGCATATTCCCCCTTATAGGGAGCTATCTCTACCGGTTCGGGCTCGGAAGTCCTGTCTCCGATGTGACCAGCGGTTTCAAGGCTTACAGCCCTGAAGCGGCCGAGATGATAGCGGAGAGCGAACTCCCCTCAGGTTTCCACTTCCAGGCCGCCTCGCTGTTCCAGCTGGTCGATGAAGGTTTCGAGGTGGAAGAGCTGGCGATAGAGTTCCGGCCCCGAAGGGCAGGAGAGCCCAAGTACGGTGGAGATGACCTGCTGAAGAACCTCGGACTCTTCCTGAAGCTTGTCGTCAAGAAGCACCAAAGGTTCTTCAAGTTCGGCTCTGTGGGTGCGGTAGGCATGGTGGTCAACATGTCTATCCTGTTCTTCCTGACGGAGTACATCGGTCTCTTCTACCTCGCATCCTCGGTCTTCGCGGTTGAATCCGCGATAATCTCCAACTTCCTGCTCAACGAGAACTGGACGTTTGGCGACAGGGGGAGGAGCGGAGTGAAGAACCTCCTGAAGCGCTTCTCGAAGTTCAACCTGATCTCGCTGGCCGGTATGGCGATAAACCTAGTGGTACTCGCCTTCATGACGGAGGTCGTGGGGATCTACTACCTGCTGTCGAACCTGATAGCGATAGGGGTGGTCTTCCTCTGGAACTACACCGCAAACATCAACTGGACCTGGAAGGGATAGACTGTTTTTATGAGTTTGGATAAAGCAATGTATAGGGAGGCGACATGAACCCTATAGACCAAGCCTATATCGCGGTATTCAGCCTGATGATTTTCTCGGCGATACTCTGGCTGTCGCTCTACTTTTCGAACCGACGGAGGATCGATAACGACCCCGAGCCCTCACGCCATCCATCCGTCACGTTCCTCGTCCCCGCGTACAATGAGGAGGAGCACGTCGCGGGCACCATACAGTCGCTGCTGGATCAGGATTACCCGGAGGACCGCCTCAAAGTCATCGCGATTAACGACGGCTCAGAGGACGACACTCTTGATGAGATGAAGAAGTTCGGGGATAACGACCGGGTTGAGATAATTGACAAGGAGAACACGGGGAAAGCCTCTTCGATTAACCAAGCTCTTGAAAGAGTAGACACGGAGCTCGTGGGCTGTATGGACGGTGACTCCTTCCCGGAGAAGGACATGGTGAGGAACATGGTTGGATACTTCGAGGACAGCGATGTCAAAGGTGTGACGCCCGCGCTCAAGGTCAAGGATCCCTCCAACTGGATCCAGAAGGTTATATGGGCGGAGTACATATACCAGATATTCCTGAGGAAGCTGTTCGCGATCTTCGACACCCAGTACGTCATGCCAGGCCCGGGCAGCATATACAACACAGAGTACCTAAAGGAACTCGGGGGCTGGGACGAGGAGACACTCACGGAAGATATGGAGATAGCATTCAGGATGTTCAAGGAGGGCGCGAAGATGGAGAACAGTACGAATGCGTACGTGGACACGATTTCACCCCCGACGTTTCGAGGCCTCTTCAGACAGCGCATACGCTGGTACAAGGGCTACCTTAACAACTTCCTGAAGTACCGGGAGATGCTGTTTAACCGGCAGTATGGCAACATGGGGATATTCCTCATGCCTTTCAACGTCCTGTGGACGGCGGTTGTGATGTTCATGGTAACCCACTTGTTCGTGAAGACGGGACTCCGGATATTCGAATCAATCCAGACCTACCTGCTTGTCGGTTTCATACCCCCGAGTCTGTTCCTGTCAGTGCAGAGCCTGTCGATGTTCCATTTTTTCTATCTGCTGGTCACTACCGTCGGAGTTATAACCCTGATCCTCAGTGTTAAAACTGCGGGAGAAGATCTGGAACCATGGAAGAGGAAGACGCATTACATCCTATTTCTCTGGCTGTATGCCATCCTTTTCGCGGGTTTCTGGGCTGCGGCGCTCGTGGAGAAAATCAAGGGAGGTCAGAATAGATGGTGAGCAGACAGCTTGACTGGGAGCTTTTAACGGTATCCGCCCTCCTAACGCTGTTGATAGTGGGAGGGGTTTTCTTCTTCGGTAGCATGCTCAGCGACTACAAGGTCGAACAGCTGAGGGACGACATAAGGCAGATAGAAGTCGACCAAAGGTCCCAGGCGCTGACGCTCCAGCTCTCCGACAGCGTGGAGACGAGGAACTGTGCCTCCCTGAAGGACTGGGTGGACAGTTCGGTCCCGGAGATCAGGGACCTGAGGAAGCAGGTGGCGGAATACGAGAGCTCGAGGAAGCTCAACAACGACCAGTATCCCGTCCTGAAACGGCGCTACACCAACCTTATAATCCAGAACCTGATAGAGATAAGGCAGCTTGAACAGAACTGCAACCAGAACATCGTCGACGTCATCTACCTCTACTCAAAGGAATGCGATTCCTGTGAGGACCAGGGCACCATACTGACCTATTACCGGCAGAAGTACAGCGACCAGATGGTTGTCTACCCTCTTGATACCGACCTGGGGATGAAACACGTGGAGTTCCTTGAGAAACACTACAACGTCACGGACTATCCCACGCTCGTGATAGACGGCGAGCCCTACGAGGGGTTCAGCTCCAAGCAGGAACTCGGTGAGATAATCCAAAAACGACTGAACAACACATCTCCAAACAGTACAGTAAGGTCGGATGAAGAATAGAGACTTTATCCTTTTAATGGCTGTGGCGGGGATAGCTTTCGGGTTCGTTCTGGCAACTCTGCCGGGTTCTCCTGAACAGGAATGCAAGGAGATAGGTGAAGCGATCAGGGCCAACCAGAGCTTTCCGGGCAGCGTTGCGTGCTATCCTCCTGGCGTGCTGGACGCTAACATCACGGCACAGGTAAACGATACCGAGCTGAAATGTGTATGCAGGAGAAGTTACCAGGACAATGTCCAGTACTTCGTGATAAGGGTCGCCTAGTGGCGGTAGTTCTTAGATATAGTCAGGAGGTTGCTCCGGCCTTTCTTCTGCTTCACGAGTATACCCTCGTCGGTTAACTCTGAGACAAGCCCGGATACCTTCGCCTTGGAGTAGTCCAGCTCCCCCACGAGATCTTTCTGGAGCATCTCCCCGTCTTCTTCGACCAGCAGTTTCACCACCTTCAGCTGATCCTCCGATAGTTCATCGAAAACATCACGGATGTTCTCCCGGGATAGGCGGATAAAGGCGATGTAGGAGCCTATAGCCAGCAGAACTGCCGCTGCAACCACCAGTATAATCCGCCTCCTGTCTGGTGCCTGCGGTCCCGTGAATTCCTCGTAGACGAGGGAAAAATCGAGCGTTTCCCCGAGCTGGGGCTGTTCCTCCCATTCAACAAATATCCTGCGGCCGTTACTGCTTATCTCTGCATCCCCTGGACTGACCACAGGAGTCGAGACGTTTGCCTGGTCAAGTATACCGGTTCCCTCGGGGAGGAGCACCCGGAGGGTGTAGTTCTTGGTGGGCCGGAATATCGACTGCGAGTAACGGAAGATGTTGCCCCGCTGCCTCTCTGTTACGAAATCGGAGCCAGTAAAGTTCATGAATATCAAGAAGTTCCGGGTCTTGTTTGTATCACACTTTATCTCGGAACCTATCTGGAGCTGGTTTACCTCGCAGTCCACGGGTTCGGCTCCAGACCGTGCCTGTAAACCGTTTACGGGATAGCTGGTAAGATAGGTGAACTTGCTTGAGGTGAGTTCCTCTACATCTACCTCGACATGCACCTGGGAGGTAGCCAGGTCGATCTCTATCTGCTCGCTCTGTATCGTCGTGGCAGCAGCCGACGAGATCATCAAAAGGCCGAAAACGGCTGCAATGAACTTTCTCATGTAACTTTTTCCGTTATCCAATGTTAAATACGTTATTCGGCATCCTCTGCATCCGCCCGTGAGATCAGGACGCCGCCTGTCCCTGTCTGTGCGTACTTGTGCATGGTGTCTGCGACGTTCTGTAGCGCTTCCTGACCCTCTCTCAGACCGAGGGTTACCTCTTCCGGCTCCTCAAGCTGGATGTAGGTGGGACCGTAGTTTATGACGAGTTCAATCGCCTTCGCGAAGCTGTCTATATCGAGCCGGACCTCTGCTACCTGTGAGAATCCTTTCTCCAGCCCGGGGTGAGGGTTCTCGAGTTCATCGATGTCGTCTATCTCTGACTCGACTACTTCAACGCCTTTCTCGTTTTCAATCGTGTCTATGTGGTCTTTCAGGGCGCCCTCGAGCTTTTCCTTCGTGGGAGAAACCGCCTCGAATACCATCCACAGAATCATGTATTAAGACTCGCCAGCCAACTTTAAAACCAGTTCCCCCCGATATACTTGAACAGGTGCAGGGACGGATGAATGACAAAATGATGGCTTTGCAGAACAGAATAAAGTTGCGCTACGTTGCGGGCATTGCGGGAATCTTGGCACTGGTGGTCCTGGGTGTGATGGTGCTGGGGATACCGACCTTCGAGTCATCCGGCACCTGCACTGAGTCGGTGGCGCTCTGCCACGGCTTACCGCTGGGAGAGAACTGCCTGGGAACCGAGACCTTTCAAACCCGGCCGGTTCCTGAGAACGATTGCGGCCTTATCGAGAACATAACTGCAAGGTGCAACGCCGCGGCGGACAGGATATGCGAGATAAACGACCGCTCGATAGGACTGACATGGGCGGAGAAGACCCAGGCCTTCGGTTTGAAGTGCAGCGAGTGGAACAGGGAGTACGACCTCGACCTTCGTTCCTGTTGACCCTATTTTTAAATCAGTGCAGACTATTTTCGAACATATGGTTGAACTGGATTTTGAAAGGCTTGAGGAGCGCTACACAGTGGATAGGAGAGAGTTCGGGAAGATACTCGTGATTGCATCCACCGCTTTACTCGTGCTGTCGCTCCACTCTGCCCTCAGCTTCCAGTCCGCTTTAAGCCAAGTGGAGAAGGTCAACAGGGATTTTGACAAGGCCCGGGGGATAATCGAGAGCCCTGGATTCAACGACAGTCTGGAGGCGCTCCAGAGTGTGAAGGGGGGAGGATCGCAGATAACGAACCAGTTCGTCACCGCTTCCAACGCCTTCCTCGAGGCCAGGGATGCGCTGGAAAGGTCCGAAAAGGCAGAGGATGACCTGGAGGGCACATATCAGCAGTACAGGTGGCTGGTGCTGATTGCGGTGCTTGGAGAGGTCGCCGGTATCGCAGTAATCTATATCTGATTTCACGGGCGAAAGAGTTTCTGCGTCATCCTAAGAGCTTTTCCAGCAGTCATTTTCAGAAGGAATTATAAACGGGGGATCATCATTGTTTAGCATAAAGGGTTAGCATCAATGATAACCAATGGGGGAAGGGCTTGAACAACGGAACGAGAGAAAGTATCCTTGAGTATCTCGCAAACCATCCTCGCGGTTCCACAATCAGCGACATATCTGACGACCTGGATATCAGCAGGGCGACTGCAGCTAAATATCTCGAGATTCTGAAAGCGGAGGAAAAAATCGAGCAGAGAGCTGTAGGTAGAGCCAAGCTGCACTACCTGAAGCAGGAATCGCTGGAAAACTTCACCGAGGCGGAATAGGTAAATGGACGCGGGCAGAAATCTGGGAGCTAGAGCGACTGGTATCAGCACAGCTGTCATAGTTTTAATTCTCTTCACGTCGCTTCTGGGGATGGCCTACGCAGTACAGGAAACCTCCTCTCAGTCGGACTGGGACAAGGGTGCTTTCAACGCCACCTCCGCAGATAGAAACGACAACTCGGGCGACCTCGGCCTGGGCTACCTCAACGGCACCACGCCTGACAGCCTGAAGGGCTACTGGCGCTTCGACCGTAGCGTCTCCGGCACCGGAGGAACGGTGAGAGACTACTCAGGAAGCGGCGACGACGGCGTGGCCGAGGGTGGCGTTTCAACCGGCGTTGCGGGAGTCTTCAGCACCACCTCCTACGAGTTCGACGGTTCGGGAACGCTGGTGAACACGGGCATATCCTCCATCCCCAGTGACACCTCCCTAACTGTATCCGCCTGGGTTAACCCGGACGGGACCGGCGGTCGCCAGAGGATCTTCGCAAAGGACAAGACCGGAACGCCAGGGGTCACAATCCTCTGGTTCAATGACAACCAGCTGGAGTTCCTTGTCAGGGACAGCGCCGACACCCAGTGGGTCCGCGCGACCACTTCTATCCCTCCCGCGAACGAGTGGCACCTCGTTACTGGAGTCTGGGACCGTGCCGCCCAAGAGGTGAAGGTATATATCGACGGCGACCTGAAGGACAACGTTTCCACCGCGTTCACCGATCTCAACTCCAACAGCCAGAACGTGACTATCGGGGCGGCGAGCAACAATGACCACAACTGGGATGGGAAGATTGACGAGGTCAGGTTCTACCACGAGGCGCTTTCCGACCGCGATATAAACAGGTTCTACCTCTACGGCAAGGAGGGTGTTTTCAACGGCGACTACCAGAAGACGGTCAATATACCCGCCGGCGAGACACCTGTCAACCTGACGGTCAACCACACGGACATGGACGCGTCAGGCAACCAGTCCTGGTTCCATCTCTCCAACGGCGATAAAGGCCAGACCGTGGAGCTCGATCCGGGGAACGACGTACTCAGGAACTACAGCCTCAACTTCAGCTCGAAGGGGGGTACGCTGGACGTAACGGTTAATATCACCGCCGACCTTCCAGGTCTCACTCCTGTTATCAGGGAGTTCAAGGTATGGACGAAGGTACTTTCACCGCGGATAAGAATCCACAGTCCCGCGAACGACACCATACCTGACGCCGATCCATGGCTCAACGTAACTTCCCCTGACGATGTCCAGACTTGGAAGTATAGCCTAGATGGGGCGGCCAACACTACCTTTACTCCCAACGAGACCCTTACCACGGTTTCCGACGGGTTCCACTCGGTCAAGGTCTGGGCTGAGAGCAGCGATGGCTTCTGGAACTCGACCACCAGGTACTTCACTGTGGATACTGAACCACCGCTCTGGCGCAACCAGGCGCAGAGCAATGACACGATTTCCGCAACTGCATCGAACGAGCTCAGGGCGCAGGGATACGACCTCGTGGAGCTGTCTGAAGCGATACTTGCTACCAATGAGACCGGCCCCTGGAAGAACAGGACCGGCTTCTACGGCTCGCCGATGACACTCGGTAGCGAGGATACTTGGACCTGGTCGAACTTCACCTGGCAGAACACCTCGATAAAAGGTGAACGCATCGCATGGAAGATATGGTACCGCGGCTCGAAGGGGGAGTACAACGCCACCGCCGAGAAGAGCTTCTACGTCGAGTCGGTCGACACCGTGAAGCCCACTATAACCATAACCAGCCCGCGGAACACCACTATAAGCGACGCGACGCCCTGGCTGAACGCCACCTCTGATGAGGAGATAAGCATCTGGAGCTACAACCTTGACGCCGGGGGGAATCAGACCTTCGAGCCAAACATAACTATCGGCCCTCTCACTGACGGGTTCCACAACGTCACGGTATGGGGCAACGATACTGCGGACAACTGGGCCTCTGACCGCGTTTACTTCTACGTTGACACGGCCAACCCTCGGTGGAGGAACCTGAAGGACAACGTGTCTGGAAGCGTAGTACAGGGAGCGCTGGTGAACATAAGCTCGCAGGTGAAGGATACCGATACAGGTATATACCGCGCCCTCCTGTCCACCAACGAATCTGGAAGCTGGACCAACTACACCTCCAGTTACGGTTCCCCGGAAAAATTCGCTAACCTGACCACCTGGGAGATAGCCGACTTCTCCTGGACGAGCAGCACCTTCAGCGGGAGGCTGGGCTATCGCGTGTGGGTGCGGGACGCGGCGGGCAACTGGAACAGGACCGCCACATCCAGCTTCTCGGTCAGCGAACAGGTGGAGGTACAGACGGGCGACATGGCCGGGGTCGCGGCCTGGAAAGGCAGCTTCAACGGCACTAGCGTTACGCGCCAGGACAACTCCGGCAACCTCGGTATCGGCTACAGGAACCTCACTTCCGACCTCATAGGCCTCTGGAGGCTCGACACCACATCAGGAGCGGCGTCGGACTACTCGGGCAGCGGTTTCCATGGCACCAACTTCGGCGCCATAAGGGGTGTGAACGGTGTCTTCAGCACCGATGCGTTCTACTTCGGCGGGTCTTCAGACTACGTCCAGGCCAGCATGAATGCGGATCCGAAGGAGGACTGGACTGTGTCTGCATGGATAAAGCCGGATGACTGGGGACAGTCCGCGAGGCAAGAGTTCGTTAGCACGTCGGAGGATGTCTCGAACAAGCCGCTCGACTTCGGTATAGAGAACGGCAACCTGAAACACTGGAGGGGCGACGCGGCCGGAGAGGTCATGAGCTACGACGTATCGACGCTCTCCGGCTGGCACCACATCGCGGTGACGCAGGACCGGACATCCTCCAGCAATGTCGACCTGACGATGTACGTGGACGGCGTCCCGGTAGCGACTGACTCGGGCGACTACGAGAACATGTACGATGAGTTCTGGATAGGTGCGGCGCTTGTGGACGACTTCCACTGGGGCGGAAAGGTGGACGAGGTGATGCTGTTCAACGGCTCGCTTTCTCAGGAAGAGATAAACGATGCATACTTCTACGGCAAGGACTCGATGTTCAACGGCTACTACAACCAGAGTATATCGGTTCCTGACTCCGGCAGGTTGACACGGATGCGGATAGACTACGAGAACGCCGCGACCAGCGGGAATAAAAGCTGGATAAGGATTGACACCACGGTGGGTGAAACGCAGAAAGTCAGGCTTTCAGGGACACGGGTGAAGAACTACACGCTGAACTTCACACAGGACGGTGGGAAAGCGTTCGTAGCGGTCAACTTCACCGCTTCGACTCCGAAGACCACGCCGGTGATAAACAGTATAGAGCTGTTCTCGAAATCCCTCAGCTACCGGTTCAATACGACGCTGAAGGACATCAACGGTCAGGTCTTCAAGGGTGCCAAACTCAGGTTCAGGGACCAGTTCGGAGACATCGTCTCGTCCGCCGACACTTCCACCGAGAACTATCTGGAGGACGGGCTTGCACGCGGCGTCAACTACACCCTGGAGAACGCCGCGCCTGTTTACTCCTCCTTCTTCCGCGCCGAGATTAACGACCTGCGGCTGGATAAAGACAGAAAGATAGAGCCACAGATAGTCGAGAACTACACCGGCTCGATACCCTCCTCCCTGGAAGATATCAAGACTGTCTACGCCTTCAACGACTCTTACCTAGAGTACAGGGATGCGAAGCTGACATTCCCCAAGCTCGGAATCGACACCAACTCTGTGGTGCACTGCCTCGACTGGGATTACTCCACCGCGACCTGCAACAACTGGGAGGTGAAGCCTGCGTCTGCCTACGGGGCGAAGCAGAACGATACGCACATCTGGTTCACCGTAGACAACTTCGACGCGTTCGGTGTGGGTGAGGCGAAGACCCTGCCCAACGTGACCAAGATGTCGATTTACGACGTTACAGGCTTGACGCCAGCGGAGAAAGAGGTAGGAGGAACGCTTGTACAGCAGGGCCTTAACGAGACTTTTGACCTCGGCCATCAGGACGGCAGGCAGTACAGGTTCCAGTTCCGAGTGGAGAACGAGGGTGACGGTGACTGGGCGCTGCTGGACGAGGACGAACTCTTCCACGATGGGCTCAACGAGAGCTGGACGGTGCCCAAGATATGGTATAATATTTCCCGTGACTACGACGGCGGCAGCTTCTCGAACGGTAATGTGACCTGGGACACCAGCAGTGGAGGAGTCCTCTCACCCAACGGTACGAATTCAACTATGTACGCCAAGTACCTGGTCAACATCACGGAGAACGAATCGAGGCTCTACAGCCAGCACTTCTACATCAATGATACCTCGGAGAGCACGGGTAGCGAGGACTACCACCTCCTGAACATCACTAAGTACGGCTTTTTGGATGTCGATCTCACTGAGCCGCCTTCAAGTCTCACGGTGTGCAGGAACGAGGTCTTCACCGTCAACACCACCGTTAACTGCAAGGGCGGAAAATGCGGCGACGTTAGCACTTCGACAAGGTACAACTCGTCAGGACCGGCCGCGGACACGCTGATACCAGAGAACTCGGGCACACCCTTCCATGTCGACGGGCCGAACACGGGCCTCTGTGGCACGCTGGGCCGCGGCGATTCATGCTTCACCAGCTGGGATGTAAACGCATCGGGAAGCCTCGGGCCGTACAGCATCGACTCGAACGCTTCCTCATCTCTCGACCGTTTCACAGGCAACGATTCCAGCGATGCGTTGTTGAACATCGAGACAGCGCTCTACTCAACCTTCTTCCCCGGAGAGGTCGACTTCGGCCTGCTCGACCCCGGTCAGCTGGATAACGCGGCGCCTGGCAACGCGAACCACGAGTACAACCTGAGCGTGGAGGGCTGTGTCAGCAACGCGGATACCTGGATAAAAGGCAGCGAGCTTGATACGGGAGGATACGGCAACTACAGCATACACGAGAACAACGTCAGCTACGCGCTCGAAAACGATATCTCGAACGAGACCGAACTGACAGCGAACTACACACAGCTCAAAACCTCTGTATCCTCGGGCACGAACGTTACAACGTTCTACTGGATCGACATTCCCGAGGGCATAAAAGCGGCTGAATACACTGGTACGCTCTTCTTCAAGGTGAACACCACGGAATGAGACGTGGCGGAAAGCTGGAGATAGGTCTGATCATCACCGGTTTAGTCCTTGCGGCGATGCTCTACGCCAACCCTTCGCCAACAGGCCTGTTCCACGGCGATGAAGCGCAACAGTCGGAGGTCGAGAAGGTCTTCAGCCAGATGCCCTCGCAGGGGACCGAGTGGACTCGGCTCTCGACCGGGGAGTCCGAGCAAACGGGACAGTGGGTACAGAAGCAGGATGCTGACGGTGTTGAGGTCTGGAGGAACCTGGAGAACAACCTCACACGGGTCCGGTACGCAGAGGAGGGAATAGGCATAGAAATAACCTCGGACTTCATGGACTGGAACCGCTCGCCGGAACTCCTAGTGAAGCAGAGGTTCGCGGACATGCAGGATCTGGCGTGGGTCGAGACCAACGGCTTCACCAACAGCTCAAACTATACCGCGCGCGTCATACTTCCCGAGACCTATCCCCGGGTCTACAAGTGCGAGGGCAGCCCCTCCAACCCAGACTGCTTCGAGATAGAGAGGAAGAGCGACGCCTCTGAGAGGCCTTACTACGAGGTATCGGGTGGCAAGACCATAGTCACCGTTGATCATTTCTCCGGCGTCGCGGGAGGTTCCTGGTTCAACACCTCGAAAGAATACCGTCACAACATCTCGAATACCAACTCTACTTCCGGCCTTTTCGGACCGCTGAACGGGACAGATGCGATAGATGAGGGCTATGACCCGATGGACCACTGGGTGTACGGAACCTGGCGCGGTATCAACGGCGAGTTCCTTGACGTCTACCACGAGCGCGGCAGCGACGGAGGCTGGAACGTGACGCAGGTGGCGAACTCGACCACCGAGTACTGCTCCTTCCAGACCCTGCCTCAGAACTACACCAGCTGTCCGAACCCGTCGTCAGGCCTCCAGAACTACTGGACCCTGGACGAGTCAGGTAACGCGGCCTGGGACCACATCGGTGGAGAAGATGGACAGGTATTGAACGGTGGCGTGACCCAGGGAGTCGATGCGAACTTCGCCAGGGGATACAGCTTCGACAACACCGACGACTATATTTCTCTCAACAAGTCCTACAACGCCTCGGGAGTTATATCCGAGTTGACGGTATGTTCTTGGTTCCAGACATCGACCTCGGATGCGGACATAATAGCGAGTTTCGACCGGAACGAGTACTGGCGTTTCTCCGCGAGCAGCGAGTCAAGCACCGGTAACATCGCCTGGGATACCCAGGGAGAGACCGAGGGGACCGATGACATGGATGGCACGATGTCGGTGAACGACGGCAACTGGCACTTCGCCTGCGGGGTCTACGATAACAGCGACACCAACGACAAGAAAATCTACTTGGACGGGCAGCTGGAATCTGAAAAGGACGCATACTCCACAGGGGAAAACTTGGGTACAGGGAACTCGAGGTACGGGTTCATAGGAGTCGGGTCTGAAGCGGCAAGCTTCGATGGCTCCACAGGCCCTTCCAACTACATGGATGGCAACATCAGCGAGGTCAGGATTTACGACCGAGCGCTGACAGACACGGAGATAAACTCGCTTTACAACATGCAGTCCTCGCTGGGAGAGGAGCAGCAGGTGCCCGTGACCGTGGATACCCCGGAGGTAGACCCGCGCCCGGTGGTTGGAAGCACTTTCAACATAACGGTCAACGTCACCTCCCCGGCGGGCATAGATACAGTACTGCTGAACCTGACCGATGCATCGGGAACGCTCGAGGTCCAGGAGGCCGCGATGAACAACGACTCGAAGATATTCCAGCAGTACTGGTACGAGTACACCATGGCCGCGGACTCAAGCTCGAAAGGTATCTGGACCGCGGACATCCTCGCGAACAACACCGCGGGCGGTACTGGAACCAACTCGACCCGTTTCTACTCTCTAGAACCGGACTGGTTCGACACCAGCTTCGAATACAGGCACAACCTGACGGGCAACCTGAGCTTCGGGTCTATATCCGGTAGAAACGCTATCAATGAGGGTTTCGACCCGATGGACCACTGGATATACGGGACAGTTGGTAATGAGACAGACCCGAACTATGCCTACCATCAGGATTCGGATGGTGGGGGCTGGAACGCCACCCAGATAACGAACGAGACCACTGAACTCTGCCAGATCCAGACTCTTCCCGAGAACAATACGAGGTGTCCGCTTCCACCCCAGGACCTTCAGGGCTTCTGGACCTTTGACGAGACCGGAAGCGTTGCGTGGGATCACATCAAGGGTCGGCATGGCACGCTTGCGGGAGGCGTCACGCAGGGCGCGACAGGGATACAGGGGCAGAGCTACTCCTTCGGCGGTGGAAACGAGGAGGTCGATACCGGGCTCACAGCCTCCGCCTTCAACATCTCTGGTGCGAAACCCAAGACTATTATGGCCTGGGTATATCCGCGTTCCTGGCCAAGCGATGGAGGAGGTGTCTGGAGCACCGGTACCACTGGAAGTACGGGAGAGGACTTCTCGATGCGTCAACTTGGTACAGGTGAAGGCGGTGGAGAGGGCCAGTGGAGAGCCCAGCTCTGGGGCTCTCCGGACATAGACTTCACTTTCGGTGGCAACGACGAATGGGCCCATCTCGCCATGACATATGATGGGAGCACGCTCTGCGTCTACGCGAACGGCACCGAGATAGCCTGTAACGCCGAGAGCCTGAACACTGCGGATACCGACACCCTGAACTTCGGTGAATGGGATGGAAACTACATCGACGCGAGGATAGATGGTGCGAGAGTCTACGACCGTGCTCTCAGCCAGGCAGAGGTAAGAGCCATACAATCCAGTACTTCTCCCTTGGGTTCTGAACAGCCGAAGCCGAGTAATCCTATCAATGTCGAGACACCGCGGGCGAAACCTGACCCGGTGGAGGAGACGAAGACGGTCAACATAACGGTGAACGTGACCGACCTGGGCAACGAGGTCGACACCGTCCTCCTCAACCTGACCGACGCGGAGAACAATAT
>CAZVPZ010000010.1:0-34445 GCA_964629245.1 uncultured archaeon
GCAAATAGGTGCAGATCCAGGGTTCAAATCCCTGAGGGGGCGAACTGTTTTTTAACTGGATGTGTTCTCATTAACTTTTATGAGGAAGGTCGAGGTCAGGGCTAACGGCGACAGCTTCGATGCGATGCTGGCTGACAACGTTTTCCACCACTTCCGGGGTATGCGTTTCCGGGATTCCGGGAAGATGCTTTTCAGGTTCCCGCAGGAACACTTGGCGGCTATCGACATGCTTTTCGTCCCCGACTCTCTCAACCTCTACTTTGTGGACTCGGAGAGAGAGGTGGTTGAGAAGAGGAAAGCAGAGCCGGTAACGCTTAACCCGAGGACCTGGCAGCTCCACCGGCCTGAAACACCTTACCAGTACCTGCTCGAGTCTTTCGAGGAGCTAGAGCTCGAAAAAGGGGCCGAGATAGACTTTGAGATTTAAAGCTTGGTCCGGACGTTTTTGGCATGGAACTCGAAAAATTCTGCCCGCGCTGCGGTAAAGAGGTCGAGAAGCTGTACGGCGATGAGAAGAAGCTGTGCCGGGAATGCTATCCCGAGAAGAACACCCTGCTCGACGTACCCGATAAGGTGGCTATAGTTGTATGCCCTGTCTGCGGCAGGATGAGGAAGAAGGGTGACTGGGTGGAGGAGTACTCGCTGGAGGACCAGCTGGGGGAGAAGTTCGCCGAGTTCTCGGATAGCGATGTGGAGATGGAGCTCCAGTTCTGGGAGGAGGAGGGCATCCACGTCCGCGTCCACGCGTCAAGGGATGAGCTGGAGGCGTTCTACGACACCGAGGTCGAGTTCGACAGGAAGCAGTGCCCTGAATGCGCGAAGTTCGAGGGCGGCTTCTACAAGGTAAAGATCCAGCTGAGAGGTGAAAACCTGGACTCGGTCGCGGACCTTGTATCTGACAGGGCTGCGGAGCTGACCAACGAGAACAGGAAGGACTTCGTCTCGAATATCGAACGCACCGACCACGGCTACAACTTCTACCTTTCAACGGAGAGGATGGCCAAGGAGATCCTCTCAGTACTCCGAGACCTCTACGACCCCGAGATCAAGCGGTCCTACGAGATGATAGGAGAAGAAGACGGCCAGGAGGTCTACAGGAACATCATATCAGTCCGGATAGAGTGACTGGGTTTAAAAATTCTCGCGTGGAAGTGTCCTCTATGCCTGAAGAAGAGGAAGAAGGAGTAGGACGCGTGCGTGAACCCGAGGGAAAGGAAGTGCTCGGAGTCGTCCTCAGGAAGGAGGGGGGCGGCAAGTACCGCGTCTACTGCACGGATGGAAACGAGCGCATCTGCCGCATCCCCGGTAGCAAGAAGAGAGGGATGTGGGTGGAGCGCGACAAGGTCGTCCTCGTCGAGCCCTGGAAGATACAGGGCGACGAGAAGGGCGACATCGTCTACAGCTACTCGAACGCGGAGACCAGGTGGTTAGAGGACCGCGGCCACCTCGACGAGATAAGTGAGTTCCTCTAGGCTAGTTCTAAAAGGATTGGCCGCCTCTATTACTTCTATGGAAGACGGAAAAAGAGATTTCGATGTCCGGGAGCGCTGGAAGGAAAAGGGACGGCGAATGTTCGACTCTTCGGAGGGCAGGAAGGCGTTCGAGAACGTCTTCGACCAGTGGACCAAGGGGGCGATGCTCAAGCTCTCCGACCGGAAGGTGCTGAAACAGCTCTACGGTACCATCGAATCCGGAAAGGAGTCTCTGGTATTCCTCGCGGATACCCCCGAAGACGAGCGCGTGCTGGTGAAGATATACATGACCCGAGCTGGCAACTTCCGGGATATGAAACGGTACCTCCAGGGTGACAAGAGGTTCCGCAGCGTGAAAAACGACCGCCGCTCGGTGATAACCGAGTGGTGCCGGAAGGAGTACAGGAACCTGGAAAAAGCGCGTAACGTCATAAACTGCCCGGAGCCGATAGCAATCGAAAGAAACATCCTCGTGATGGAGTTCATAGGCCGTGATTTCTCTGCCTTCCCGAAGCTGAAGGACGTAGAGATAGAGAACCCTGATACCGGCTACAGCAACGTTGTAAACGGAATAGAGAGGTTATGGAGGCAGGAGGAACTGGTGCATGGCGACCTGTCGGAGTACAACGTACTGGTGACGGACGAGCCGGAGCTGGTCTGGATAGACTTCTCCCAGGGAATCCATAAATCCCATCCAGAGGCCGCAGAACTCCTGAGGAGGGATATCGAGAATATCTCGAACTTCTTCTCGAACCAGGGTGCTGACACCGCACCTGAGAAAGCCTATGAACGTATTTTTCAGGCTGATTAGAGCTTCTCTCCCGGGTTGAACCTATAAAAAGGTTTGTCTACCTGTTTTTTACAGGGACTGATGAAAGAGATCAGGATACCAGAGGATAGAGTAGGTGTTCTGATTGGTGAAGACGGAGAGGCCAAGCAGGAATTCGAGGAACTTACCGGTTGCGAGCTCTCCCTTGAGGGCAACGTCGCGACTGTAGAGGGCGACGCTTTCGAGGAGATGACAGCGCGGAAGATCGTGAAGGCGATAGGGAGAGGTTTCAGCCCGGAGAAGGCCTTCAAGCTGGTGGAACGTAACGTGGACCTCCACGTAATCGATGTAAAGCGTTACGAGGAAAGCCAGAACGGCCAGGAGCGGCTGAAAGGACGTGTCATCGGTCGGGACGGTGAGGCAAGGCGCCACATCGAGAAGGAGGCCAATATCGACATTTCGGTCTACGGTTCCACTGTCAGTCTCATAGGAAAAGTCCAGAACATCGAGGTGGCTGTCGAGGCCGTCAACATGCTGTTGAACGGCAGTTCGCATGCGACGGCGTACCAGTACCTTGAGAAGAACCAGGCCAAGATCGCCAGATAAAAATACAGCAGGAGGAAACACATACTATGCCAAACGGAGTCGTTGAAGGACAGGAACTCGAATCCGAGCACCGTGAGATATCGGTCGCAGAGTTCTTCGAGAAGAACAGACACCTTTTAGGGTTCGAAAACGCCCAGAAATCCATCATAACAGTAATCAAGGAGGCTGTTGACAACTCTCTCGACGCCTGCGAGGCGGATGAAATACTCCCGGAGATACACGTTCTCGTTGACGAGATAGGCGAGGAGAAATGCCGTGTCGAGATAAGGGATAACGCTGTGGGCCTGGACCGGGAGACCATCCCCAAGGTCTTCGGGAAGCTGCTCTACGGTTCGAAGTTCCACAAGCTTCAGCAGTCGCGGGGACAGCAGGGAATAGGTATCTCTGCGGCGGCGATGTACGCCCAGCTGACCACGGGAGAACCCGTGACTGTCTACTCGAAGCAGGAGGGCGAGCCCTGCCACAAGTTCATCGTGAGAATCGATACCGAGGAGAACGAGCCGGAGATAATAGAGGACGAGGAGGTAGATGAAGATGCGGAAGAGTTCCCTGGCGACAAGGACTACTATTTCGACCATGGGACCTCGATAGAGATGCAGATAGAGGCCAAGTATACCAAGGGTCACCACTCGGTCCGGAACTACCTGAAGCACACAGCCATAATGAACCCGTACGCCCGGATAGTGCTTAGAGAACCGGATGGCAACAAGATAGAGTACCCTCGCGTTTCAAAGGAACTGCCTCCAAAGCCGAAGGAGATAAAGCCACATCCCCACGGCGTCGAACTCGGCATCCTGATGAGGATGGTGGAGGGCTCGACGGCCAGGACCGTCTCCAGCTTATTCCAGAACGAGTTCACGAGAGTTGGAAGGACGAGTGCCGAGGAGATATGTGACGAGGCGGAAATCGATCCTGACAGGCGTCCAAATACACTCAGCAAGGACGAGATAGAACAGCTACTGAAAGCGGCTCAGCGCGTGAAGCTGCAGTCGCCCCCGACGGACTGTCTATCCCCGATCGGGGAGGACCTCATCCTGAAGGGCCTGAAGAAAGAGCTGAACCCCGAGTTCTCTACCGCCATCACACGGAAGCCGACTGTCTACAAGGGCAACCCCTTCGTGGTCGAGGTCGGCCTGGCGTGGGGAGGCGACCTTGAAGAGGACGGTAGCTACTCCGAGTTGCGTTTCGCGAACAAGGTCCCACTTCTCTACAAGAAGTCCTCCTGTGTCACCACCAAGGCGATTGAGGAGGTTGACTGGAGCCGCTACAACGTTTCCCAGAGCGGCGACCGGCCACAGGGACCGCTATACATCCTGGTCCACATGGCCTCTGTCTGGGTTCCGTTCACTTCCGAGGGCAAGGAGGCGATAGCCAACTACGACGCTATCCGGAAAGAGATGAAGCTGGCCCTCCAGGAGGCGGGGCGGAAACTGGGGCGATACATCGGAAGAAAGGAACGCAAGGAAATCCAGGAGAAGAAGAAGAGGATGCTAACCGCCTACGCCAAGGAGATGGGGCCCGCGATCTCGGAGCTCGCCGGCGAGGGCGACGAGGATTCCATAGAGGACCGTATCCAGGCAATGGTTGAGGCAGACTACAACCCGGAGCAGCTCTAGAGGTGATATTGATGAAAACGAAATTTGAACGAAATTTCTTGAAGAAAATCTCTGATTTCCGAATCAAAGATTTTCGGCCGGACACGCACGCCAGAGGTGAGCAGTGATGCCAAAGATGAACCTTGAAAAGGACGAAGAAACGATTGACAAACTCACGCACCTGGGACAGAAGATCCTGAGGCAGCTCCAGGACGAGGACTCGGACAACCTTACTATCGAGACCAAGGTCCGTTCCAAGTCCAACGTCGAGTACAACGAGGAAGAGGACCGTCTCGAACTCGGTGACTCCTACTCCACAAGGAAGTTCCTGAACATATCGCACGCGAGGAAGTTCATGCAGACGATGCTCATCGCGTCGAAGTGCAAGGAGCTGGTGAAAAGTGGACGGAGCGCGGCGATAAGGGAGATATACTACCAGCTGAAGCACAGCATCCCCGGACTCGATGAGAACACGTTCGAGGACCAGGACGAGTCCGACCCTGTCGTGGTAGACATAGAGACCGCCACGGGAGCTATCCGTGAGGACCTCCACCTGTTCGCGGAGCCGAAAGGACGTCTTTTCGGACCTATAGTCATCAACGACTCCGGCGATCTCATCGACGGGATGAACATGGGAACGTCGGGGATGGCAATCCCCAGCATCGTTGACCACTTCGAGTTCGAGGAGTGCGACGCCGATTACATCCTCGTGGTCGAGACCAGCGCGATGGTCAACAGGCTGGTGGAAGAGGATTTCCACAAGGAGCACGACGCTATCATCATAGGTGCGGGAGGACAGCCGGCTAGAGGTACGAGAAGGCTCATCAACATGATGCACAACGAGCTGGAGCTGCCGGTATACGTCTTCACGGACGGCGATCCTTGGGGATACTACATCTACTCCGTCTTGAAGTCAGGCTCGATGTCTCTTGCCTTCCAGTCCGACCGGCTCGCGACTCCAGATGCCAAGCTCGTGGGCATGACCATGGAGGACATCGAGGAGTACGGTCTTGAACACGTCACGGAGAACCTGAAAGGCAAGCCCGATGACTCTGGAGGGCCGACGAAGGACTACAAGAGGGTCCACGATGTGATGGAGTACGACTGGATGCAGACGGATGAATGGCAGAAACAGCTCGACAAGATGCTCGACATGGGTGTCAGGGTAGAACAGCAGGCCCTTGCCGCCAACAGTCTCGAGTTCGTGGCTAACACCTATCTCCCCGAGAAGATAGAGAACAGGGAGTTCCTGGACTGATTACTGCGGGGTCAGCCTTATCAGGCCGTTGAAGTCCCCGGTCATCCAGAGCGACCTGTTGAAGTACTCCACGTCCCGCAGTCTGCGGCTCACACCTGTCTGGTACACTGACCTGGTGTTGACGAAGAAGTTCTCCTCGTCCACCATCTCTCCATCATCTATTTTGAAACGGTGGAGGTGCTTGCTCCGGAGTCCCGCCACGAACAGGTCTCCATGCCAGGGATGACCGGGATCGTCCACGAAGGTCATCCCGCTCGGGGCCATGGTGTAGTTCTTGAAGCATTTCACCGGCTCTATGTATCGGTCTCCCCGAGGTTCGACGTAGTTATTGTGGATGTCGCTGCATTCGTACCGCCCCCACCCGTAGTTTCCACCCTTTATCACACGGTTGATTTCGTCGTACCTGTAGTTGCCGTGGCCGCTGCTGTACATAACGTCGGTCTCCGGGTGCCAGGCGATGCCCTGCGGATTCCTGAAGCCGTAGGCGTATATGTAGCTTCCATCAAAAGGGTTATCTGATGGTACCGAACCGTCCCAGTTGAGCCTGAGTATCTTGCCTTCCTCCCAGCTGAGGTTCTGCGATATGTGTTCGAAGCTTATGTCGCCGGTGGTGAGGTAGAGCTTGTCATCAGGCCCGGTCTCAAGCCTCCCTCCAGCGTGGTAGATGCTTCCCATGATCCCGTCGAGGAGCACGGTCTCGTTCCTGAGGCTGCCGTTCACCCAACGGAAACGTGAAAGCCGGTGTATACTGGCTTCTATCTCTGTAGGAGGGTTCTCGCCGTAGTGGTGACTGTAGTAGAGGTAGATGAACCGGTTCTCCTCGAATTCAGGATCGAGTTCAAGGCCGAGGAGTCCGGATTCCACCGTCACAACTGTTTCGAGCGTATCGTTCTCCACTATCTCTCCGTTCCTCAACTGAGCCACCTCTCCATTCTTGAAGGTCACCAGGATGTCGCCACTAGGCATGAACTCCAGGTCCCAGGGCTGCGTCCAGTTGCCCCTGTGAAGCCACATCTTGACTGAGTAGTTCTCTTCGGTCATGGGAGTGGTAATATAGTTCCCGAAGTCCGATATCAGGGAGAGTTTCTCCAAGCCAGCCTTTGTCCGGTTGCATTCCAGCTGCTCAAGCGGACGCGCAACATACCAGGGCGTGCAGTCTGTCTTCACATATTCCAGTTTCACCTTTTCGCACGTTCCGTTCCAGTCGGTGCAGTTCCAAGCGTAGGTATATTCCGGCAAATCCTTTGAAACGTTCTCTGTCGGCTGGAACATCAGGACACCTGCAAGTAGAACGAGTACAGACCCCGCAATCAGGAATGGTTTCGACCTCATGTGAGGTGATTGAAACTCTATAAATAAAAATCCGGCAAACCCGTCTAGAGATTTAAAAAAACTCCTTTCCACCTTCAAGGATACGAGGCCCAGGTAGCTCAGCAGGTAGAGCGCCACGCTGTTAAACAAACCGTTCTATTCCGGAACGGTGTTCGAGCAGATGTTGGATCTGCTACAACAGCTTGCCTCCAAAAGCTGTGAAGTACAGACACGTGGTGGTCGCAGGTTCGAGCCCTGCCCTGGGCGCTTCAGCTTTCAGGCCGCGAGGCAGTCCTTGTGGATGCAGCTTTCCTCGATGCAGACATGACCTTCATCGTTTAGGATTTCGTTGCCACATACCACACAGGTTTCAGTGATTCCTCCCATGTATCCACCCCAACTAACCTTTGGTAAGCCTTCTTTTTATCGCCTCGGCAACGGCAGGGTAACCGGGTGAACACGGTGTTACTCCTCGCCTACCTGTCCCAGAGGTACCCGGAGTCGTGGCCGGCCAGTTCCTGCCCCTGGTCGTCGTAGAGAAGTTCGATGTCCCCGGAGTTCCACACCTGCAGTCTTCCCATGTTGTCGACGTACCGGAACCCGGCCTCCCTGAGGTCGCCGGGAGTCACCGGCTGGGAGGGGCCAACGTTTTCAAGCAGACGGTCAAGTGAATCGCTGTCGCCAGTATTACCTGTCGGCATATGTACATTGGGGAAGGTAAAAAGTGATAAGTTCTGCCGTCCTCTCTGCTTCTCCGGAACGCTTTCAAACTTCGGTTCTACGTTTACTATATGCTCTACAGAAAGATGCTTTCAGTTCGCCGGGTTCTCGGAAGGATCTTTGACCGGTTCCATATTGACGACTCCCGCGTCAGGCAACTGAGGCGGTTGTCGACGTTGGGGATAGCACTCGGTTTCACGATTATAGTTTCGAACTTCATCTTTCCACGTCTTCCGGCTATCCTGATGGGGTTTTTACCTATCGACTATCATGGTATCGCGGAGGCTCTTTTACTCGATGAGGCGGCTGCCGGGCTAATTCTGGGTTCCTTTATACTACTTTTCTCCTCAGTCATGCATCTGTCGCTTGATATATATCTTGATACCGTAGGTGTGCCTTGGCGGTTCAAGGGAGATGAATTCCTGAAGTTGCTTGGAGCGGTGTCTTTCGCCCTCTCTTTCCTCACAGCCCGTGTACTTGTTGTCCTCTCTGGTATAGTAGGTGTTGAATCCGATTTCGGGATGGCGGGTTTCATACCTGTCAGGGAGATATGGTTCCAGGGTTATCACATCCACCACTTCTTTTTCGGGTTCCTTGCACTTACATACGTTGGATGGAAAACCGTGTTCAGCAGGGATTTTTCACCTCCCAGGATGGCAGTTCTCTACGGGGCGGGCCTGGGCATCTTCGTTGATGAGATAGGGATGCTCCTGACGGAAGGCGACTACTTCGCCACCTCCTCTTATTTCGTGGCCATCGTGTTCATGTCCCTCGTACTGGCAGGTCTTCACTGGGACAGGATTTCTTCCAGTCAGTCAGTAAGTATGGAAGAGATGATGGGAGAAGGAGGGAGGGGATGACCTTGCTTAGAGAGCCACCACTTCCAACTGTTTTAAACTAGACTGAACAATTCTACAGTGTATGACGGTTGAGATTTCTGGTGGTCTGGTTGTCAGGGACAAAAAACTTTTGATGGTTAAAGACGATGACGGGTGGAACGTCCCGTGCGTCGAGGTCTCTGGCGAGATATGTGCCGATGCGGCCCGGGAGATTACGGAGGAACTTACCGGCTGTTCCTGTGAGGTATCCAGGTACGAGAGCAGGCTGAAGACCCGGTTCAACTTTAACGGTGAGGAATTTGTCTGGCAGCCATACCTTCTCGACATTAGCGGGGAGCCTGAAGAGGGCGAATGGGTGCCCTTGGCCGAGCTGACTTCGCGGGAGCTTGTGAGGCCTCTTAATCAGATAAAGGAAAAGCTGGTTGACCGGCTCTAGTTCAGTCCCAGTCCGGTGCGAACCCTGGATTTACTAGGCGCCTGTTGCCTTTGAGTCCGCTTACTGTCTCCATCTCCTGGCTTTCGAGTTCGAAATCGAATATGTCTATGTTGGCTTCCTGGTGTTCTGGTTTCGACGCCTTGGGTATCGCCGCGACGTTTTCCTGCTGAACGAGCCACCTTAGAGCCACCTGTGCGGGAGACTTGTTGTAACGCTTCCCTATCTTTTCCAGAGCGCTGTCTTGTAGCACCTCCCCTCTTGCAAGGGGGCTGTAGGCTGTGAGCATCATTTCCTCCTGCCTACATTTCTCCAGTACCTCCGTCTGGTCCAGGAAGGGGTGGTACTCGACCTGATTGGTGAGTATCTCCCGCGGAGAGACCTCTACCGCTTCCTCTATCTGCGCGACGGTGAAGTTGCTTATACCTATGTTCCTGACAGCGCCCTCGTCCGCTAGCTCGGCCATAGCGTTCAAGGTCTCTTCGAAAGGCACGCTTCTGGAAGGCCAGTGGATCAAGAGCAGGTCCACATAGTCGGTCCTCAACTTTTCGAGGCTATTCCTGAAGGACGATGTCACGTCACTCGACCGGAAGTTGGACCGCCACAGCTTGGTGGTGAGCCACACCTCGTCCCTGTCTACATCCGAGTTCTGGAGGGCGGCGCCCACCTGGCCCTCGTTGCCGTACGCCTGCGCCGTGTCGATGTGCCGGTATCCGACCTCTAGCGCGTTTTCGACCGCCTTTCTGCATTCTTCGCCTTTCATCTGCCAGGTACCGAGTCCCAGCGCGGGGATTTCCTGGCCCTGGAGTTCAACGTATTCCATAGAAATCATGTGTGAGAACTGGGTGTCCAAAGGGTTAAGTTTCTATTCCCTGCCAAATGCGGCGGCCACTAGAAGGGGGAAGACAAGCGTTGCTTCCGCCTCCACCAGTGTGTAGTTCTTCTTGCTCTCTTTGATCTTGCCCCAGGAGACCGCCTCTTTCGGCGGCGCCCCGCTCAGGGAGCCATCGCCCTCCATACCCGTGGATATGTATACGGCGTAGTCCGCGCCTCCCCTGAAGAGGTTGGACATGATGGCCTGGTGCTTGGGAACTCCTGCCCCGACGCATATCAGACCGGTCTTCTCGGCCTCTATAGCCTCGTTTATCAGGGAATCCCAGTCGTCGAGGGTCTCGATACCTATATCGGGGTCTTCCTCCTGGCGGTAGTAGAAAAGGAAATCCCCGATCTCCGCGTCTATAAGGGCGGGACAGAACACGGGAATATCGTTCTCTGCAGCGTGATGAAGGAAGGATCGCTCATCATCCACCGCCCTCCCGAGTTCTCTCGTCACCTCTGTAGGAGTCCTGAGCTTCTCCTCTGCGAAGAAGTCCGGGAAGAACTCCTCTTTCAGGTATCCTTCCAGCTCGACGTAGGCGTCGCTCTCCACGTAGATGTTGCCGAGCCTATTGATACCTTTTTCACGGAGTTCAGTCTCGTCTGCGTCCCACTCCCCCATCTTGAAAGAGTGCATGGTCTTGATGATGTCCTCCGTGACACTCCCGGAGGTGGTTATCATCACGTCCACAAGGTCTTCTCTGGCGAGATGTGCGACGACCTCTCTAAGCCCCGATGAGACGATGTTCGAGGTGAAGGTCAGGAATATCTTGGCATCTTCTCCTCTCATCTCTTTGACGATGTCGACCGCTTCCGCCAGATGTGTGGCCTGGAAGCCGGTCGTGCGGTACGAGTCCATCAACTCCTCCAGTGAGAACTCCCCGTCCATCTCGGGGCCCTTCACCTCTTCGCCATCGTAGCCTTCCTTGGTACCGGGAATAACGTGTTCACGGGTGTCGTCGGTCATATGACGGGTTTGTGCACAAAGATTTATGAGACCACGCGGCGCGTTGATTCTTAAAACTCACTCGCAAAACCGGTTTCACGGCCGAGTAGCTCAGCCTGGGAGAGCGCTGCACTGAAGACACGCCGATTTCATCGGTGTTTCGCTGAACAGAGTTCAGCTATGCAGTTGTCCCCGGTTCAAATCCGGGCTCGGCCATCTCTTCGCGCTGGCAGCGCTCCGGATTTGAACAAAATTCCGGGCTCGGCCATCTATTTCTATCCCAGTAGCGACCTGAAGAATTCGATTATCGGGTCTATGAAGACACCAGGGAAGGATTTCGTGCCGGTGGAAGTTTCGTTTTCAATACCCGGGTCCTCTGGTTTTTCAGTCGGTGTTTGATCGCTACTGCCTTCCTGCTTCTCTTCACTGTCCCTAGAATCATCTCCTGTTGGTTCTCCCACTACCGAGAAGTTCCTTGAAAACGATGCTTTCCGCCCGTCGATATCCTCCGCCTCCACTGTGAAACTGTAACTGCCGCGGTAAAGCTTGGATGTGGGGAGGACTACCTTCCCTTTCTTGACCTGGTATCTCTGTCCCTGGAACAGGACGCGGGTGTAGTTAAGTCCGAGGTCGTCGGTGACGTCAACACCTATCTCCGCGTCCTGACCCTTGACCACTTCTCGGCTGTAGCTGAGGTTTATCTCTGGGGGAGGGTTTTCCACAGTGACGTTTATTTTCTCGGTGTAGGGGTTACCCCTCCCGTCTTCGAGGCGGTATCCTATCAGGGTCTGGCCGTCATCGGAATCTTCAGGCACTTGCACTAATCCCCGGAACTCTCCGGCTTTCCTCGTCATGTTCCGGCCTTCTATGGTGAGGTTGTCGATACCTTCTGTCTCTGCGAACACCGCAATTTCCTCCCCTCTTGAAACCGTGCTGCTGTTGGTCCTGAACGATGTTATATCGGGTTCAAGCTGGTTTATAGAGTATCGGAAGCTTCCCGCTACCTGCTCTTCCACCGTGTTGCCCATGGTGGTAGTCCCGGTGTGGTTGACAAGGAACCGCAGCCTGTTTATCCTGTCAGGAGGGCTCGATGAGCTTACAGAGCCGAAACCCGGCTTTGACTCTCCCTGTTCCAGTTTGAAGTCTTTTTCGAGCCTCTTCCCGGCGATGCCTTCTTTCCCGTCGGCGAGCACCACGGAGAAGCTGCTGATCTGGGTGCGGTTGTAGTATTTGTGGCTGAAGCTGAGGTTGTACTTGATATTCACTTCCACTTCTTGACTGCTGTCGGATATCACCCAGCCCTCGATATCGAAGTGCCTGTCTAGGTCGCTGTCGTATATGACGGTTGAATAGTCGACTCCCGACACTCCTGCGACGAGAAGTAGGGTAAAGACGGGAAGGATGAGTCGCTCCATGTAGTTTGTTCGGTAGGCCTGAGTAATAAGAGTTCGCGAGGGCGGGTAGGAATCAGTAATACTAAATCCTATGAAAGGGGGCTATATCGGAATTTCGTATTACATATGTATTACCATGGGTCGTGCTCGTAGCCGTTCTCCTCGCCCCTCTCAATCATCTCTTCCTCGGAGACCTCGGAGCATGGTGCGAACATCCAGTCCTCTATCTCCCCCATCTTCTTGAGCGCCTCTACCTCTTCCTGGGACGTTATAGAGACGTTGGCGGTCTCGTCATTGTATATCTCTACGAGCCAGAAGTTGTCTTCCTCCCCCATGGGACAAGGTTTCGACCCCAGCTACATTAATTTTACTAGTTACTAGTCGGATTCGATTGCCAGTGCCGTCCTGTCGCCTTTGCTCCCGGTATTCTGTATCGAGAGCCTGTTTATGCCTGATCTGTCTCCCCGGAATTCTGCGACTTCCTGCTGGAACAGGTATTTTATCCTGTAGACTCGGTTCTCCAGTACCGGGAAACCGAAAGAGGGCTCCAGCTGGTTCAGGAAGCTCCTTTCCTCGATATCTTCCTCCCGCTTCTCTATAGAGCGGTGGCCTCCCCGGGTGAAAGGGAGGAGGAAACGGCCGCCTTCCTGCGTCACCCGGAAGACGTCTCTTGACCGGTTGAAGTAGGAGAGTTCCTGAGCTTCTCCGTAGCCCACTATACCTGCGGGCTGTCCGGATACGATGTAGGGGAAGTCTGGGCTGGCGTCGGTGTAGAAGCTGTAGCTGCTTACCTCACTGCCGTCGAGGAATACCCTGTCGGCGTCGAGCCTTAACTCTAGCGTTACGTTCTCAGGATAGGCCGTCGAGAGTGGCGCCGTGAGAACCAGGAGCACGGTCAGGAGTCTGAGCTTCACGTACTCCATTGGGTCCTAGTCAGCTTTAATGATTAGCTCTGTGTTGTTCTGCTTGTTTATCTTGTTCTGGACAGCGATGCTGTCTATGCCCTGCTCGGTTCCCCTGAACTCAACTATGGGGTGCTGGAACTGGTAGATGACTCTTATGACCGGGTTCTTGGGCTTGAAGTAGGCGAAGCTGGGGGTCAGTATGTCCAGGAACCCTCTCTCAAGTATGCTGTCTTCCTCCTCTTCAACTGTCTGGTAGCCGCCGCCCGTGAAGGGAAGGATGAAGTGGCCTTGGGCCTGTTTCTGGGTCACCCGGAAGACGTCTCTTGACCGGTTCCTGTACTCTATTCCCAGCGCGGGGGCGTAGCTGACTATACCTGCGGGCTGTCCGGATACGATGTACGGGTACTCGAAAAGTGAGGCCGAGTAGTCGCTTCCCCCAACCTCTTGGTCGTCAACGAAGACGCGGTCGGCGTCCAGCCTGAATTCGAGGGTGATATTGTCGGGCTGTTCCACGTCGGTCGGACAGAGTTCGTACTGGAAATGGCCTGGTTCCGCGACGTGGGAGTCATGCTTCTTCGCCATCGAGACGATAGGGTCGTCGCAGGGACCGGTGGTGATGCTCGCGGTGAGGTCGGGCGAGCACACCTTCCAGCTGTACGCATCGTATGTGGAAGCGTGGGAGTTGTTCTTCTTCAGTATGGAGAGGATGTCTGTCTCATCTTCTCCACAGCTTGTCTTCAGCTCTGCGTTCCTGACACCTTCCCCGCAGACGTTCCATTTGTAGTAACCGGGTTCTGCCACGTTTCCTCCTGTCTTGCTGTAGAGCGAGAGGAGGGGCTCTTCGTCGTTCTGGCAGGTCTTCCTGGTTTCGAAGCTCGCACCGGCGACCGTGGGGGCTAATAACAGTAGAGAGACCAGGAAAGCTGCGTGACGCATAGCTGTTAGTTGTGTTTCCGCGGTTTTAACGATACAGTTTCAGTCATTTCTTTAAACTAGAAATACGAAGAAAACCCTAGTGAGACCTCTCCCCGCCGCGCTGATCCTTGCATTCCTGGTAGCGCCAGCCATGGCTGCCTCTCCGACGCAGTCGCACCCTCTCTCGGAGGTCCGGCCGATGGACATCGATCTCAACATGTCGGGCCAGGACATATTCAACGTCACCGAGCTCCGGATGCAGGACGGTTTTCTGGTCACGCGGTACGAGTTCCGGGACGACACCAATACCCGCGTGCTCGCGTTCAACACCTCGGAGGACAGGTGGGAAGTGGTGAATAGTGACCTCGACCTGAACGACAATAATATCGAGAACTTCTTCTCTTCCTCCTGCTCCGGCGACGACATCGTGAAGCAGGTCTATGCCAACGGTTCCTACAACTGCGTCGATCCCGCCACGCTGGGAACGACGGAGGACTTCCAGCAGACGTTGAACCAGGGTAACTGGACGGGAGGCTTCGATATCAACATGACGGGCTCGGAGATGCTTGACTTCTTCGCGAACGCCTGTAGTGGCGACAGCGTGGTCAAACAGGTCTACCCCAACGGCAGCTACCAGTGCGAGAGCGTTTCCTCGCTGGCAGGCGACACCGACAACCAGACGCTGGCGCAGGTGCTCTCGGAGGGTAACTCAGCAGGTAGCTACAACATCAACCTTTCTTCCAACAACCTGACCCAGGTCGGATGGGTAATGATGCCTTCGGGTGTCAGGATTGGAGATAACTCTACTTCTGTCAGCGCCAACCCGGAAAGTGTCGCCGTCGGCCAAGGCGCCACAACTGTGGGAGGAGGTGTCGCCTTGGGTTCGAATGCCGATGCTGCAAACAGTGATTCGACCGCGCTAGGTTTCCAGTCCTATGCCGGCGGTGAAGGCTCTGTGGCGATAGGCTGGTGGGCACGGGCGGATGACCCTTACACAGTGACGCTGGGCCGGAACAGTATAACTGAGGCATGGCATCACCGGTACAATCTCGAGGTCACAGGCAACGCCACGCTCCAGAACAGGCTACATTTCGGAGGTAACCTGACTATAGGAGATAGTAGTACAGAGGCGAGTGCGCCTCTGACCACCGCGATTGGGAGGGATGCGAATGCTTCGCGCAAGCAGGCAACTGCTGTCGGGCACAGCGCCTCCGCGAAGGGCTTCGGTGCACAGGTAGCGGGTTACAGTGCTAGCGCTTCCAGCGGGGATAGTGTTGCGCTGGGAAGTTACGCCGATGTATCGGGCTATGGAGGAACCGCCCTTGGCTACAGTAGTGAGGCCAAGGCGAAAGGATCTGTGGCTATAGGAAAGTTTGCAGTCGCACCGAACCCTTACGAGGCCACATTTGGCGCCTTCGGCACAGATGGAGGCGGCAATCCGAAGGAACTGGATGTGAATGTGACGGGTAACGTGACAGTGCATGGGAATGACGGTGTGACGACGCGGCGGCTTGAAGACTTGAGGAGTGGGCAGATCGAACTGGATGTTGGTCTTGCGGACGCCCGGATAGAGGAGCGCGGGAATGAGAACCTGCAGATTAAGGCGGATGATAATAACCGGGGTGTGATCCTGAAGAGCAATAATGGTGCGACTTTACAGGTAGGGTCGACGAACGATGTGGCAGGAAGTAACGGTTATGATATCCTACTGCTCCCGACCTCTTCGGGAGATGTCGGCATCGGGACAGAGAACCCCTCTCAGTTCTTGGAGGTCGCTGGCACTACTAACATCACAGGCAACCTGACGGTCAGTGGCATCGGTGGTATAAGGTCTTTAAGCGGGGATATAGTGGCGGATGACTCTCCGAATAACAAGTTGATCGCCGACAACAATGGCGGAGAGTCTTTCAGTATGTATGTGACAAGTGGAGGTAGCCCGGAGTTTAGGCTGGATGGGACAAATTATGGTACTCAAACGGTGCCGATGAAGTTCCAGACCTCGGAAAATGGCGTGGAACAGATATCGCTGGTTATAGAAGGAGGGGGAGATGTCCGTATCCCCCGTGGCAACCTGAACATGTCCATGAACCGTGTAGTGGACGTAAGATCGGCGGCTCTGGGAGATGCTGTCAACAAGAGCTTCGTACTCAACGCGAGCAATGTAGGTAGCGACGACCAGACCTTGGCCGAGGTGCTGACGCAGGGTAACGTGGCGAACACGGCGATAAACATGTCGGGTAACAATTTAACAGGTTTAGAGAGGATGCATTTCAACGGCAACATTATAATCGGTAACGGTTCGACGACCACCGGCGCCATGAACTCTATGTCGATAGGCAGGAGCGCCTCGGCAGATGGCTCTCGCTCCGTAGCCATAGGCCAGGGTTCGACAGCTGACAACGGTAACGCTGTGGCATTGGGTTACAGGGCACGAGCTGCGACCTCCAATGACGCTGTGGCGATTGGTAGCGAGGCCACCACCAATGGACGTAACGACGCCATGGCAATCGGCCGTCTCGCATCGGCCAATGGGCGTTTCGGTGTAGCGCTTGGATACCAAGCAAGTTATGAACCCTACGGCGGCATAGCTATAGGACCTAATTCTGATGCTTCAGGCTCCAAGAACAACATTGCGCTGGGTGGATGGACGGTCACCGGAGGCGAAGGCTCGGTCGCTATAGGGGTGGGTTCGAAAGCTCCGAATAGCTTCGAGGCGACTATCGGGAGATTAACCAGCGACGACCCATGGAACGGACCGATAGACCTCAACGTAACCGGTAATGTCACTATACATGGGATAGGAGGGCTCGACTTCGCGGATACCAAGGGAGCCAACCATCGCATAACTGGTTTCTTTGATTCTGCGTGTCCGACTGATTATGCTGTGGCTGATATCTATGATAACGGTACTTACAGGTGCATCAACACGGTCGATGTCGGGCAGGATGTGGAGAACCTGAACCAGACATTGCTTGCCGGTAACCTCGCGAACCAGTCAATAGGTATGACCGGGAATGATATCACTGGTCTGGACAACCTGACATTTAAGAACGGGATAGCGATTGGTGATGGGGCTTTCACCGCTAATTCCGGGTCGCTGGCTATAGGTACAAGTGCGGACACTCCTAACAAGAGACAGATAGCGATTGGCTCGTACAGCGATGCTGGGAACAATGAGAATATCGCTATAGGTTATAACTCCAGCGCTAGTAACTACCAGTCAACGGCTATAGGTACAGATACGCGGGTGCTGGATAGGGAAAGCGTGGCTCTTGGACGCGGAGCAATTGTCCAGTCCTCCAGCTCGCTTGCTCTCGGCACCAATTCTCTGGCTGGGGATACCCGGGCTGTTGCGATTGGACATAACGCAGAGGCCCAGCTGAACGCGGTTGCCATAGGTAAAGATACTGTGGGCGGTTCACCGGGTGTTATAGTGATAGGCCATAACGCACAGGCCGCCACGAACTACCAGGCAATCTCTATCGGCCGGAACTCTCAGGCCTCGGGGCAGGACTCGGTAGCCTTGGGTGAATCGGCGAACACGCAGCAGGATTACGCCATCGCACTGGGACCGGAAACGACGGCGCAGGATTACGGATCGGTCGCGATAGGAATCAACGCCTCCTCGCCGAACGCCTACGAGGCCACATTCGGCAACCTCGGACTTAACCGGCTTGATGTCAACATGACCGGCAACGTGACGATTCACGGTACTGATGGTCTGAATGTGGTGAATGGAAATATCCTGGTAGGCGGGACGCAGGAAGGCCAATCCGATGTACTGGAAATCAAGAAGTCGAGTGATAGAGAGGTCGCGATAGGAACGAACAATCCCAGTTCCGCCAACCGCGGGGTGGCGATCGGTCACGGGGCAAGCGCCAGTGCTGGAGCTGTGACTATAGGCCCGTATGTAGGTGATGCCGGAACGGGAGGGCGCTCGGTCTCAATCGGCTGGGGGGCCAATTCCCAGGGCTTCCGCAGTATAGCTATAGGACTGGGAGCTGGGGATACAGGAGGCGGAGAATATGCTATAGCCATAGGGGACAGCGCTGATAGCCCCGGCAATGCTGGAATCGCTCTGGGTCGGAGGGCCACTGCCGCTGGGAACGGGAGCGTCGCTATCGGTAATAATTCTGTAGCGCCGAACAATTATGAGGCCACGTTCGGTAACCTCGGCAGCGAGAAATTGGATGTTAATGTTACGGGTAACTTGACGGTTCATGGCCTTGAAGGGTTGACTGTGGAGAACGGCGATATCGACCTTGATAATAACGGTAACTATCTCTGGGTCGATAACATCGACAGCGACAACGGGATTGTGGATATCCACACCCAGCTCAGGTTCCAGTCGAACGAGCTCAGGATGAGCGGTCAACCCATCAACATGGGAGGAGGCAAGATCCAGAACCTAGTCTCGGATTCTCTGGGTGACGCCGTGAACAAATCCTTCGTGCTGAACGCCAGCAACGTGGGGACGGACGACCAGACCTTGGCCGAGGTGCTGACGCAGGGTAACGATGCGGGAAGTAACAGTATAGATCTGGACCATAACAACCTGATAAATGTCTCCTCCTTGAGGAATGGAACGTCAGATAATATCAGGCTGAATCAGGGGGGTGATGTCGAGGTCCCGAGTGGTGAACTACAGATCATCGGTACAGGACTCAGGATGGGTTCAGGCTGGGGTTCACAGGTATTCATCCAGGGCTCCCAGCTCGATATCCGGGACGGTGACGTGGAGATAGAGGACGGAAACCTGAACATGTCGTTCAACAACATTACGGACTGCGCCTACATCAACGGTATTGACTGCGACAGTCTGGGAGGTGGCGGAAGTACTGAGACTCTTGCAGAGACTTTGAATGCTGGCTTCAGGGCCGGAACACATAATATATCCCTTGATTCTAACGAGCTTCTCGATGCGGGCGGAATCCGGTTTAACGCGGGCATCGAGATAGGCGATGCGGCGACTTCGACTGCCCAGAACAACCACATCGCGATAGGTCGTGGTGCGGTGGTGAATAATGTTGACAACAGTATGGCGGTTGGTGACGGCGCTGTGATCTTCGACGGCTGGGGATCTGAGGTCGCGGTAGGTCATGATGCGAACGTTTCTGGTGGTGGTTCTACAGCGGTGGGCAGGGACTCCTACACTCGTGATACCGGTTCAGCGGTGTTCGGCTACAGTGCAGGTGCTGAACAGGCCGACACCACGGCTCTGGGATACGACACGCTTTCCACGGACTACGGGGGAACTGTCGTGGGTTACCAAGCGGAGACACGGGGGTCGGGGAGCACCGCTGTCGGCATCCAGTCGAGCGGCTGGGCTGCCGACAGTGTCGCAATCGGAAATCAGGCCAATACCACGGGATGGCGGTCTGTTGCTCTAGGCAAGCTTGCGGAGGCAACCAGAGAGGGGTCTGTCGCAATGGGTTTCAACTCCACCTCTCCAAACCAGTACGAGGCCACGTTCGGCAACCTAGGAAGTGAGAAGCTGGATGTTAATATTACGGGTAACCTGACGGTTCATGGTCTTGAGGGTCTTGACTTTGCTGGCTCGAACCAGCAGCGCATCACTGGTTTCTTCGACTCGGAGTGTGGCACGGATGAGGCCGTGAAGCGGGTTTACCCGAACGGAACCTACCTGTGTACCTCGACGATCGACACGGGTCAGGATGTGGAGAACCTTAACCAGACTTTGGAGGCGGGCAATCTTGCGAACCAGTCTATAGGGATGACAGGCCACGATATTACAGGTGTCGGCAACCTCACGGTCCGGGGAAGGATGCAGGGTATTGGGGATAGCTATCTGGCTGGCGAGGACAGCACGGTTATCGATGGCGGCTTCGAGAGGGGCGACTCGCTGTACTGGAGTATGCAGAACAGCGAGGTCACGTCCAGTATTGCACAGCAGGGCCGTTACAGCCTGAATATAACATCTGCTTCCAGCGGTGGGGGTCACAACGATATCTACCAGGTAACGCCTAGTGGCCCGTATGTCAAGTTTGATGTCCGGCCCGGGCAGGTGTATGCGGTCCAGGGCTGGGTATACAGTACCGCGGGCTCTGACGCGGCAGATATAGGTATCCGGGAGTGGAATGGTACAAAAGGTCATGAGGCATGGACACAGGTGTCAACGAATACAGGTACAGGTTCTTGGGAGTTCATACGTGGCTACTGGACTGTTCCAAGCGGGACCCAGTATGCCACTGTATGGCTCCGTGGAGACGATATCAGCTCCGGCGGGTTCAACTACTTCGACAACATCCGGGTTTACCGGGTTGACTCTCCCGAGATACATGCCACGGATGGAACCTTGGAGGTCAAGGATGACGCTGATCTTGAAAACAACAAGCTGATTTATAGCAGCGGGGGCGTTGAGGTCGGCAACGGAAGCACCACTACGGGCCGGAGCCTTGACGTCGCCATCGGGAAGAGTGCGAACGCCTCCAGCTCCAGCAATCCCTACTACAACATCGCTCTCGGTCCTTTCTCGGAGGCCACGGGAGTTGACAGGGCGGTCGCGGTTGGCACGCATGCAAGGGCTACGCGGTACAGGTCCACGGCTGTTGGAGGTGATGCTGATGCCACAAACGTGAGGACGACAGCAATCGGTCAATTGACAAACGCAAGCGGTGATTCGGCGACCGCTGTAGGATATGGCTCCCAGGCAGGGGGTACTTCCGATGTCGCGCTTGGTTATTTCGCGGAGGCCACGGGCGGATATGGGATCTCGATGGGATGGAGTACGAATGCCGCGGGTTGCTGTGGAGCCGCTATAGGCACAGATGCGAACTATACGAGCAACAACGCTATCGCCATAGGAAGGAACACCCTGGCGGGCGGTTCTGGAGGTGCGCAAGTCGCAATGGGATACAATGCCAACGCCACTGGTGCGGCATCTGTTGCTATTGGATTTAATGCGCTCTCAGACGCCAGTCATAGTGTCGCGATTGGCGCCGACTCATTGGTAAAGGCAGACAACTATGGAAGCATCGTTCTGGGGGATGCAATGATAGATAACACAGATTTTACCGACAACAAATCGATTCTTATCGGCGATGGAATCTATACCAATGAACCGCATCGGAGTATCGCAATAGGACCTGATACCTATCTCGGTTCTGATACCACGAGTTCGGTTGTAATTGGAGACGCCGCTTCCACAGGTTATAGCGGTGAAAGAATCATCGCTATAGGTTCTGGTGCGGTGGCGGGCGACTTCGCATACAGCAGTATCGCTATAGGAACTGATACGTATACTTATGGTGAAGAATCGATAGCTATCGGGAATGAATCCACAGCGCAGGGAGATTATTCAGTAGCACTGGGGCCAAGGGCAGTAACTGAGACACCGTACAGTGCAAGTGATTGCGATTACGGTATATCCATCGGTTATCAGGCCAACTGTACGGCTGATGGAGCATTAGCTATTGGCGCCAACGCCGAGGCGCCCAACCAGTACGAGGCCACGTTCGGCAACTTGGGAAGCGAGAAGCTGGATGTGAACGTGACCGGGGCTCTCACCGTACACGGGGAGCAGTACTTCCCGAACGGTGTGGCTATAGGGGATTCGGCTACATCCGCTTCAACGGATGCCAGAGCTGTTGCGATAGGAAGTAACGCGGACGCCAATGCTGCCCCTGCTGTATCGATAGGCTCTAACTCGGATGCCGCAACCGCTGGTGATATAGCTCTGGGCATCTCATCACTGGCTGATGGTGGGGGTGCTCTGGGAGAGGCATTGGCCGTTGGTTTCGGGGCAGAAGCTACTGCCAGCAGGGCGGTTGCGATTGGAGAGCAGTCAAGAGCCCCGAATGAAGCTGAAGCCACCTTCGGGGCATTCGGCGATCCTGATGGGGATGGCACTTCCAACGAACTTGATGTAAACATCACAGGCAACCTGACCGTGCACCAGAACCTGCAGGTGAACGGTGGGACGAAGAACTTCGTGGAGCAGATAAACAGCACACATGAGGTCGTGTACACCTCTTCCGAGTCGGGGGAGGTCGTGGTGGACTGGGATGACTCGACGTTTGTTGACGGTGACGGGACGAGGGTCTCATTCCCGCGCCACTTGGAACTGGTGATGAGCACGGAGGAGGACTACCATGTCACCGCGACTCCGGTAGAGTCGCTTGCGGATGTCGGCGTGTTCGACAAGAACGATACTGGTTTCACTCTGGAGGCGTCAGAACCTACGGAGGTAGACTTCGAGGTCAGCGGTGTCAGGAAGGGATACGAGGACAAGAAGGTTTTAAGAAAATAGTTTCTATTTCCGAACCGTGATGAGTTCTTCCCGCTCCTCTATCTCAGGGCAGTCTGCGCTCGAAACCACTGCGAGGTAGTCCGGTATCTTGCTGCTCTGTATCTGGGTGGAAACGCTCTCCTCCACCTCCAGACCGTTGACCGTGGTCTGGTTGACGGGTAGAGAAGAGTTGAACGCTGCCACGGTGATGTCGTTCGTGAACCGGATGGTTCCGGTGTTCTCGAGGTCGAACAGGATGACCGTTCCCGTCTTGTCGTAGACAGGGTCACGGATTGACAGCGCGGCATTCCCACATCTGCGTTCCTGCTGTGTGTCCTCAAGGGCGCCCTGGGTGATGTTGCGGGCGAAATTGGGGGCCCAGGATGAGTAGACCATCGCCAGCGCCATCGCGACCATCAGGAGGATTGCGGCAGATGCGAGCTGGGAGACTCCTTTCATCTTAATCGATGTCTTCAAACCTGTCAGTCGGGTTGTCACAGTTGCCCGACATGGCCTGTATGTAGTCTGGTTTGGAGCCTGAAGATATATTGTCCACAGAGTAATCGCCTCTTGAGATGCTCATGACGATGTTTCCAGCGGGCAGGTCGTTCTTCCACGCCGAGACCTGGACATCCGTGAGTTCGATGGTTCCGGTATTCCTGACCACTACCGTCGTGTTCCCGTCTGCGAAGTGCTTGGCCGACAGTATCTCGACACTCCCCTTGTTGCACTTGGTCTGGTGAAGTGACTGGTTCTCCGTATCGCCCAGGATGTTCTGGACCAGGCTTGGCGCCCAGCTTGAGAAGATGCCGAGCACGGTCATCGTCACCATCAGGATGAGAACGATGCTTATAACTGGCGAAATCCCTTTCCTGTCCATAACATACACTTCGTCATCCGCCTTTTAGTGTTTTTCAGAGGAAGAAAGTGACCGCCAGGTATCCAGAGGCGAACAGGATGGCGACGTGCTTGAACCCGGCCTGGAACTCTCCCTCAGAGAGCTTGCCGATTATCAGGCCGGAGAAAAGGGCCTGGATGTACACCAGCCGTGTGAACCATTCCTTGTAGAGAGTGATGTTCTCCTGAAGGGTGCTCCCGCCTGTCCCGAGTATGTTGAGGTTGCCTCCTATCGACTGGGAGGCCTGTGCGAGGTTGGGGAGCAGGTAGGTGGTCAGCGCGATAAGGATGCCGATGAAGATGAAGTAGACTATGTATCCTGTTATCATCTCGCCGTAGAGCTGGCTCTGCCTCTCCTCCTTCAGCTGTTTGATCGACCGGATGTTGTCGCCAACAGAGTCCAAGACATCCTGTATGTGGCCTCCCGAGGTGTAGGCCTGGATTATGGTGTCTACGCTCCTCTTTATGAGCTTGGAGTGGGTCTCGTTCCCGAAGTTCTGGAGTATCTCGTCAAACGGGATGCCCCACTCTATCTGGGCCGACATCTTCTCTATCTTGTCGTCCAGCGGCCCGTAGCTCCCGGTCTCGGCGTTCTGGATGGCCTGCGGAAGCGACATACCGGCTCTCGTTCCCTCCACGATGTCTCTCAGGAAGGCGGGGAACTCCTCCTCCACCTTTTTCCGCCTCCTATACTGCTGGTACTTGACATAGCCCAGCGGGACAAATATTAGAAGTAGAGCGGCGAAGTTGAGGCCGACGAAAGCCAGCTGCTGGAAGTTGGTGTAGGAGGTTACAGTCGCGCTCACCAGCTCTTGGTCGGTGAAGCCCAGATTTCTCTTGGATATGATCACGGTGTTCTGCTGCCTCAGCACGTCTGTAGGCACTTTTATGATGTTGCTGCCCTGCGCGGTCTCCTTTACCGTCTCGCCGTTCACCCTTATCACGAGGACCGTCGAGTCCTGCATACCCTCTATATTTACGGTAAGTGTGGTATCAGATATCAGGGTCGGACTGCTGATGTTGAAGTTGAACCTTGCCGCCTTCTGGTTGGTTATAGGCATCGGTTCCTGAAGGGTGAATCTCTTGGTTGTCTCCTGGTAGTACCAGGTGTTCGCCGCCGCCAGCATCATCCCCACTGTCGCGGCGAGTCCGATAAGTGTTATCAGCTTCTTGTTCTTCCTCCAGAAGTTCTTGAGTTTAAGCTTCCTTTTTTTCAGCATCTCAGTCCACCTTCAGCCCTAGGAAGAGTATGAACAGCGTGTTTATGACCGGTATTATGACGTGGACACCCATCCACATCAGGTCCCTTATGGCGAATCCCATCAGCTGTCCTCCCAGCAGGTTCATGACTGAGAGAATGGTCACCAGGAAGACGGGTGCGGCGATCAGTATAGCGGTGTAGAAGGACGCGTAAGTGCTCAGCCGCTCTATCTCCTTCTCGCGCTCCATCTTGTACTCGAAAAGCGCCTCTTCTGCCTTCTCCTTCAGGTAATCCTCCAGGTTCCCACCGGTCTCCACGGTCGATAAGATGCCGTAGAGCAGCTCGCTCCACTCCTCGCTCGGAGAACTGTCCGCGACCTCCCTGATAGCTGTCGTGAAATCCTCGCCGAAGACGTTAACCTTCCTGGATATCTCGCCCGCCTCTCTCGATATACCGCCGTACTCGTCGAACGTGCTCAGCAGCTGGAACATCGAACTGGGAGGGATGCCTGAAGTGGCGATCGCCGACAGGTGGTTAACCGCGAAAGGCAGGCTCTCGTCTATCGCTCTCTTCCTTCGCTTCGCCTTCTGTCCTGGATACATGAACAGGAAGGCGAACACCAGTACGGAGAGTGCGAGAGGCATCCCGATGCTGTATCTTACTATCTGGTAGGTTGTAGCTCCCACGGATAAGGTGTAGATGCCTCCTCCCAGCATCCCGAGGAAGAAGGCGGAGATGGTGTAGAGGAATATCTTTGAGACGTAAGTCCTGTAGAGGACGTCCATATCCGCCTCGTTGAGGTCCCGTTTCAGGCCCTGGAAGTACTTGCCGTGTTTATCCACGGTCGGCCCGAAAAGGGCGTTTGCGGCGGCGCTCGTGGTTTCGGCGTTGGCAGCCTGTTTCAGCCTCGCGACTATGCCCAGTCTGAATGGGTTTGAACTCATTGTACCTTGAGTCCGTCGTTCTGGAACACGTAGCTGTGAACCGCGTTGTTGTAGTCCGAGCCTTTCATTTTTTTCACGTAGATATGGCGCTCCATCTTTCCCTTCTTTCTTACGAGTTCCATCTTGATTATGCCGTCTGCCACCTCTTCCTCTATCTCCGTCGACTCCTCCTGTTCAGCAAGTAGCAGGGTTGTGCAACCCATGTCCCTGAGCTCATCCCTTATCTCCAGAAGTATCTTTCTCCTGTCCTTTCGGGTATCGATATAGAGGTCGAGATCTGTTATGGGGTCGAGCACGATCCTCTTGGCGTTGTTCTCCGTGATGGCGCTCCTGAGCATATCAGCTATCTTCTCGTACCTGTAAGGGTCGAAGTTTATGACGTTGATAGTGCCATCTTTCACCTTCCCCTCAAACTCCCAGTCGAAAGTCGTGGTCCTGAGTATCTCGTTCTCGGTCTCCTGGAACGAGACGTAGAGTCCTGCCTCCCCCATGGTAGCGCCTCGGTAGAGGAATTCGAGACCGAGGTTCGACTTCCCGGAGCCCGGTTCTCCCTCCACGAGAATCATCTGCCTCTCCGGTATTCCGCCTCCAAGCAGCCTATCGAAGTTGTGGATGCCTGACTTGAGTCTCTTTATCTGTTTCATCCTATGCCTCGAAGGGATTGGTCTCAACCGATTCGGAGTCCTTGAAAGGATTTTCTTCCCTCTCCTCGGGGCTCCTGTCCTGAACCGCCTCTATCTTCTCCCGTTCACTCTTCAACCGTTTCTCTATCTCGGCCACAGGATTTTCCTCTGCAGCCTTCTTCTCCTCAAGGGTCTCCTGGCCTGTTATCTCCCTGACCTCTGCTTCCAGTCTTTTCTGGGTGTCTCTATCCATCGCGTTGTCGAGCTGTCTAGGACGGGAGATATCGACCTTCTGCTCGGCCTGGATGACATCGTCGAGACTGTATTCGGGGTTCTCGGCGTTCACCATCTTCATGATTTCCTCCTTGTTCTTGTAGTACTCCGCTATAACCCTTGAGACCTTGTCGAAGCGAGAAACATCCTTTTTCTGGAGCCATTTCAGGACTCTAGTCCTGTCCTGGAGTTCCTGGTTGAGCTCGCTCTTGCTTATGCCGTAGTCGTTGCTTATCTTGTCGAACAGGAAGGGTTCGCCCCTCATCCTGAAGGAGTCGTCTCTCGCGGTCCAGGAGAACACCTCGTTTGTCCTGGCGCTCTGTGAGTCGCCCATCACTTTTTGGACCTCGTGCACCGCCCTGACACGTCTCGCGCTCTTCTTGACTCCCTTGGCATGGGTCATGACCACGATAACATCCAGCGACTCGACAAGGGCTGGAGAGAGCGAGATAGGGGGTGTCACAAGCCTCTTGACGACATCGTTCGGCCCCGAGGCGTGCATAGTGCCCACCGAGGGGTGGCCCGAACTCATGCCCTGGAAGAGCACGCTGGCCTCCTCTCCACGGACCTCTCCTACGATCACGTAGTCGGGGTTCTCACGGAACGACTCCTTCAGCAGCTTGTCCATATCCACGTCAGAGTCGCTGTTGGTGCCGAACATCGAGCGCGTAACCGACGGAATCCAGTTCTCGTGGGGTAGCTGGAGTTCGCGGGTATCTTCGATAGATACTATCTTATCCTCCGGGGGGATGAACGCGACGACCGAGTTCAGGTATGAAGTCTTGCCTGTCGCTGTTCCCCCGCATATAAGGAAAGACTGCTGGTACTGTTCTATCAGCCACATGTAGGCCATTATCTCGGCGGAGGCGGTGCCGAGATTCATTATGTTTACGGCGGAGAAAGGCTCTTCCTGGAACTTCCTGATCGAGAAGGTGGGGCCGCGGGAGGTGACGTCCTCAGTAAGCGAGGCGTTGACACGTGAGCCGTCCGGTAGAGCGCCGTCGAGCAGGGGATTGGCGTAGGAGACGTACCTGCCGGTCCTCTCCGCCAGCTTGATAACCAGGTTTTTCAGGTCGTCCTTATCCTCGAACCTGACGTTGCTTTTCACCGACCCGAACTCGGAGTGGACCGCGAACAGCGGGATTCCGGTCCCGTCGCATCCCAGGTCCTCGATATACGGGTCGTGCATGAAGGGCTCGATTTTCCCGAGGCCGACGAAGTCCCTATATATGAAGTACATTATCTTCTTGTGCTGTTTCTCGGAGAGGTCAAGACCGAGTTCAAGCATCAGCTCGTCAATCTTCTTCTCCAGGTATGCTATGACCTTCTTCCGGTCCTGCATCGCGCTCAGTGAGACATCGAGCTTCTCAGAGAGGTTTTCCTTTATCATCTGGAGGACTTCCTCTTCGTTCTCGTCAAGCGTGGGCTCCTCAAGGTTGTACTTCACCTCCTTGTTCTCGTCATCCCACTTGATGTGGGCGTAGGCGAACGGCTTGATAAGCGGGTACTTGACGTCGATGTCCGACAGCTTGTCGATGTTCTTGGTTATCTTGACATCCTTTTCGGTGCTCACGTCGAAATCGAGCTCGCTCTCACCCTTGAACTCGAACGCCATCTCTGCCTCGTCCTGTTCTCCGCCGCCCAGCTTTTTCTTCAGCCCTGATAAAATGGACATACCTGTTGAAGAAATGGCTACGGTCGTTAATAATTTCTCGGTCACATCTGTTCCAGGGCTTCTATGCCTAGTAGTTCCAGGCCGGCATCTGTGACATCTACGAAGAGTTCCACTATACGTAGCCTCCGCTTCCGCGTGTCCTCTCCCTCCGCCTGTATAACCGGTGTCGAGTGGTAGAAAGAGTTGAACTCTTCCGCGAGCGTTGAAAGGTAGTTCGCCACCTTCGCCGGTTCTCGCTGTCGTGCCGCGGATTCCACCCGCTCGGGGAACTCCGCGAGCTGCTTGAGAAGCCGGTATTCTGCCTCTTCAGGCCTTCCTGACAGCTCTCCCTCTTCTTCTGCCTTCTGGAGTATGCTCTTTGCTCGGGTGTTGGAGTACTGGAGGTAAGGCCCTGAATCGCCCTCGAATGAGAGCGCGCGGTCCCAGTCGAACTGTATATCTTTCTTCCGGGATACCGAGAGGTTGGCGTATTTTACCGCTCCTATACCTATGGCTTCGGCGTTCTCCACCTCTCTCTCCATCTTTTCACCTCCTTTCTCTTTCGCCCTCTTCACCGCTTCGTCCAGGAGGTCGGCCTGGCGCTCGATTCTACCCTCTCTGGAGGACATGCTGCCATCGGGAAGGGAGAGAAGGCCGTATGAGATATGTTCAGAGCCTTCTGTTTCCAGTCCTAGCCTGTCAGCAGCTGCAAATAACTGCCGGAAGTTGAGCTCCTGTTCCGATGCCACGACGTAGAGGTTGTAGTCGAATCCTTCCCCGTTCCGCTTCTTCAGGTTGTACAGGTCACGCGTGATATAGAGCGTCGAGCCATCCGATTTGAGCAGGACCACGCCAGGCAGGTTTTCATCTTCGAACTCCATGAAGACGCTTCCGTCCTCGTCTCTCTCCAGTTTTCCCTCGTCTATCCAGTTCCCTACCAGCTTCCGGGCACCTTCCAGCACAGTTGACTCGCCGGTTATACGGTCGAACTCTATACCCATCCGACTGTATTCCTCTCGGTGGTGTTCAAGCGACGCCTCGCGGAACATCTCCCAGAGATCCACTGCTTCTCCATCGCCCTCTTCTATCTTTCTTGCCCACTCCCGGGCTTTCTCCTTCAGGCGGTCGTCATTCTTCGCCTCCTGGTGGAACTGCACGTAGAGATCGTACATGTACTCCATCGGGTTCTCTTCAAAGTCCTTGTCTGTTTCCAGGTTGAGGTGGGAGTATATCACCTTCCCGAACTGCGTCCCGAGATCGCCGACGTAGTTCTCCGAGGTCACTTCGTAGCCGGTAAAACGCATGATACGCTGGAGAGCATCGCCGAGAACGTTGTTCCGGAGGTGGCCTATGTGCATCGGTTTCGCGATGTTTGGCGAGGAGAACTCCACAAGGACATTGCCCTCTTCCTGCTCCACCCCCGAGTTGTCCGATTCCACCTGTTCTTCTATCCTTTCCGCATACGTCTGCCTGTCAAGGTAGAAGTTAAGGTAGCCTGGTCCTGCCACCTCTATCCTCTCCACGATTTCCAGCTCTTCCAGCTCTCCTGCAGTCTCTTCTGCGACCTCCATCGGCTCTTTCCCTAGCTCTGATGCGGCCTTCATGGTGGGATAGGCGTAGTCGCCGTGCTCGTGGTCCGGCACCTCGATGTCCTCGACCGCTACCGACACGTCTGCGACGGCACCGATTTCCTCTGCGAGCTGTTTCTTTATCTGTTTCATGTGTTAACTCAACTCTTGAAACTTCAAAACCTTTCCCAGTTCGGAGAGGATTTCCCGGCTATTTTCCAAAGTCTTGCCCCCGCTATCCAGGGGAGGCGCGACCTCGACTATATCGGCGAAATCAGGCTCAACTACGGCTATCACCTCTTTAACTTGCTCCAGCGCTAGCTCTCCGTCGGGGTAACCTGTCCCTGGCGCCTCGTTCTCTTTCAGAACGTCGATATCGACGCTCAGGTAGACGGGATGTTCGCCGGAATCGAACTCTCGACTGAAGTCTTGTAGTTCGTCTGCTCCGAACACTCTCACTTCGTGCTCTTCCAGGAAATTCCTCTCATCTTTGTCCCTCCTTGTAATCCCAACTAGCCAGACCTCGTCCTCCTCGAAGATGCCCTTTTCAAGAAGTTCCCGGATAACCACGTCGTGGCTGACGTGGCCGTCCACCTTCTCCTTGAGATCCAGATGAGAGTCCAGCCATGCCAGTCCTAGGTCTGGATATCTTGCTTTCAGGGCTTTTAGCACGGGATATGATATAGAGTGGTCGCCGCCGATTGAGAGGAGTGGTTTACCGTAACCTGCGAGTTCTTGAGTGTTCTGCTCTATCCGTTCCTGAGTCTCCTCTAGGTCGAATTCGTCGGGGAACACCTCATCCACCATCACCGGGTGTGAGAACTCGAAGTCGTCTAGGATGACATCCGGGGCGTTCAGCGTGCCCTTCCTCGGGTTCCTGTGGATGCCCATGTCACAGGACGCTTTCTGGACTATTACTTCGGCGTCCTTGGGAGAATTAACTTTCATCGCGACGAGCCCGCTGGGATTTGAACCCAGGACCTACCGGTATCTTCGTTCGAAACTCGCGTATGCTCGCTTCTAGGTCCCCCGTTCTCTCACCTGTGTTCGAGAACTTGAGGCGTAGAAGCCGGTTGCTCTGTCCGGACTGAGCTACGGGCCCTTCTGCGGAAGCCTCTAGTGGCTTTCACGGAGAAATTCGATTTAGAAGTCTTAAATAAGCTGAGGAATCAGATAAGCAGGCCCATGTGGAGCGCTATCTCTATGACTGCGACGCCGGTGCATATTCCAACGATGGTCTTCGGGTCGATGTCGAGTCCAGTATCCGAGTCGAAGTACTGGACGATTCCTCCCTGAGAGGATGGCATCTGGACCTGGTTGTCTTTTGCCATGATGGAGATGTGGCGCGGAAGATTCAAAAATAGAAGGGTTGGAGACGGGAGTAAGCCCGATTCTGTTGTCGAGGACGTAAGCCCTCTCGAACGCCGCTCCCATTCGGAAACAACGTGGACCGCATTTAACTATCCGCAAATCGGAGATTTGCTGTGAATAGCATTTCTCCGAAATGCGATTGCGCCTTTGAGACTTGCACCCGGTGCTGGGCCCGTTTCAACGTTTCCCGGACCAGTGTCTGACCTTCACGGTGCCGGCTTTGACACCGTGTACCGTGATATGACATCATCCTTGGATCCAGGCCGTGTCGTTTCTGCTGCCCTTTGGAGATCCTGCCCTGCTTATTAAGCAGGTTACGGATTTGAAACTCCATAGACCTCCCGGTCCACAGGCTTTCACCTGCCACCTTTTGCGAATGGGTGTCGGGACTTTCCTCACTCAACACGCCTCTGGCTTGTTGATCGAGCACCTTCAAGGTGCGACACGAGGCATGCCAGCGGGGGCGGTCTCTCCGTCTCCTGTTACATGGCTGGGGGCCAAATTTTATATTTACGTGTCGAATCCGTTATCCGCGAGCCAGTCTGCTATATAGGCGGCCACCTCTGGAGCACCGTTTTCAAGTTCCATGGCTTCTGGAGGGTCCTCTACCTTCTCAAGCGCCTCGTCTATGGAGTTAACTACCGCTATACCTTTGCTTTCTTCCCTCTCTATACTCCTGGCAACCCCGTTCTGACAGTCTATGAAGGGATAAAGTACGCAGGGTGTTCCGGCCACCACAGCCTCAGATACGGACGAGAAGCCGGTGCACACGACCACATCCGCCTCTTGGTAGTAGGGCAGCATCGCCGGTACGGGCTTCCAGTCATCGTCCCCAACCATCTTTACCCTGAAACCTCTCTGCCTGAGGTTTTCAGCCAGCCTGTCGAATCCCTTGGAGTAGGTACCGGGAACGAGCAGGACATCAAATTCTTCTACTTTTTCCGGGTTCTCTGGTTCCAGGACGAGAGGATTCACCTTTTTTACGCCCTCCTGCTCTCCTGTGTCAGGCGACACGCAGGTGAAAAAGAATTCTTCACCGAATTCTATTGAGAACCAGTTGAAAAGCCTGTGCAGGTTCCTTTCGAACTGGGAATCGTAGAACTCGGCCTTGGAGTGGTCAACGCGGAAGAAATGGGTTCCCTGGCTTTTCGAGGCAAAAGCGGCGAAGGGGTCGTCCGTGACAACCGCTGCGGGTTTCTCTTTCTCCAGCCAACCACTGAACTCTTGGAACCTTCTAACCGACTGGGGGCCGTTCTTGAGTATCGCGTCTTTCAACCCTCCAGCTTCCCGTTCATCTATGAAGTCCACTGTCGCCGGTTCGAACTCTTCGAACCCATTCAACTCGACGAAAAGTGAGCCGGGCCCACCCCCTGCCATCACGACTTCTTTCCCGTTTTTCTTTAGTTCTGAGGCGATGGCGAGCATTCTTATGGCATTCCCTGCGCCTTCTGGAGCGTGTGCCACGGCGATTTTCTCCGGCATGACTGGGGATTCGGCTCAAGTTCTAAAAACCTTCTTGGAAAGCATATAGTTAGAGGTATAAAATGAAGGATATCTGCGTTACAGTTCCAACGATCAGGAATCCTGAGTGTGTGGAAAGCTACGTGAAAAACGCGAGAGAGAACGGATTCGACACGGGAAGACTGCATTTCCTCCTTGTGACCGAGGACTTCTGCGATACTGAGGACATGGAAAGCATGCTTGAAAGACTCGGAGTCAGTGGAGAGGTCTTTGACGACGCGGCAAGGAGAGAGTGGTTCGAGCAGCAGGGGATAGCCGACTACTACGACGTCATACCCGCGAACTCCCATGCGGAGACATCTTTCGGGCTTCTCTGGATGCTGGCCAACCCCCAGTTCGAACACGGGTTTTTCCTCGATGACGATACTGCGCCCCACGAGGATTTCAACTTCTTCCAGAACCATCTGGACCATCTCGGGAGCGAAAAAGAATTGGAACACGTTTCGTCGGATAAATCCTGGGTGAACGTGCTCCACCAGAACTATGAACGGCATGGGCTGTATCCCCGCGGATATCCCTACTCCTGCATGGACGAAGAAACGACTACAGTGCAGCAGAAATCCCGTGAGATAGTCGCGAGCCAAGGCCTGTGGACCAATATACCGGACCTTGACGCGGTGAGGATACTCATGGACGGCGACCTCCGGGGCCAGGCAAACACTTTGACCAAGGCGGAGGACTTTACCGGGAACTTTGTCGCAGATGAGGAAAATTTCCTGACCGTCTGTTCCATGAACCTTGCTTTCAAAAGGGAGGTCATCCCTGCGTTCTACCAGTTCCCGATGGACGACAACAGATGGAGTATAGGCCGGTTCGATGACATCTGGTCCGGGCTGACGCTGAAAAAAGCTGCAGACCTGCTTGGAAAGAGCGTGGTAACAGGATATCCTCTTTGCATCCACAATAAAGCGGAGAGAAGCACTTTCAGCGACCTCAACAACGAGGTCCCTGCGCTCGAACTCAACGAGCATTTCTGGAAGGCGCTGGCGGACGCTCCGGGAACCGTGGAGGACTACTTTGGAGCCTACAGGGAGATGATATCAGCTATCGAGGATTACGACTTCTCCAACTACGAGAACTCCGATTTCATAGACTTCACGGTGGATAAAATGAGGCGGTGGCTTGAGGTGTGCGAAGAACTGCGATGACAGACAGTATAGCGGTCACAGGCGGTGCGGGATTCATAGGATCTCATCTCTCCGAAGAACTGGTGGAGGAACACAAAGTAGTGGTGATAGACAACTTCTCTTCCGGTGTGAAGGAGAACATACCGGACGAGGTTGAACTGGAGAACAGGGATATAAAAGATGACGGGCTTGAAGAGGTGTTCGAGGATGTTGAGACAGTATTCCACTTCGCTGCCAATCCCAAGGTCAACACTTTCCCGGATGACCGGGGGAAGGATTTCAGGGAGAACCTGGGGGGTACTAAAACCGTCCTCGACGCCTGTATCGAGTCAGGAGTGGGTGAACTGGTCTTCGCTTCTTCCTCGGTAGTATATGGTGAAGAGGCGGAGACTCCGACGCCGGAGACCCACGTACTCGACCCGATTTCCATGTACGGCGCGACGAAGGCGGGCGCCGAGCATATGTGTCAGGTCTACTCCCAGATATTCGGAATCGACCTGACCATTCTCCGTCTCGCGAACATCATCGGTGGAAGGAACAGGAAGGGCGTGATATACGACTTCATCCGTAAGCTGGAGTCAGATCCTGAGGAACTCGAGATACTCGGCAACGGGCGGCAGAGGAAGTCCTACCTCCACGTTGAGGACACGGTCCAGGCTATACTGATGGCCTGGAGGTCTGGAGACGTGGTTTACAACGTGGGGAGCGAGGATACAGCTTCTGTCGACGAGATAGCAGATATAGTATCAGAAGAGATGGGTCTCGACCCCGAGTACAGCTACACCGGCGGCGAGAAGGGTTGGGAAGGTGATGTCCCAACAATGCTTCTCGATGTCTCGAAGCTCGAAGCCGAGGGCTGGAAGCCAGAGATGAACTCCGAGGAGTCTGTGAGGAGGGCTGTGAGAGAACTCCTGGAATCTATGGGATAGGGAGTTGCAGGTCCAAACCGTTTAACCGTTTGCTCTGCTTGAATCGTTGA
>CAZVPZ010000011.1:0-33721 GCA_964629245.1 uncultured archaeon
GCTGCTGTTCCATCGCCTCGTGCAGTGAGGAGCGGTCCTCCTTGCTCATCTTGTCTATCTCGTCTATCGCCGCCATGCCCTTGTTCGCGAGCACCACAGCTCCAGCTTCCAGCGAGAACTCGCCGGTCGACTCCTCTTTTACCACCGACGCGGTCAGTCCTGCGCCGGTGCTCGACTTCCCGACGATGTAGCGGCCCTTCGGTGCGAGCTCTCCCGTGAACTTGAGGAGCTGGGATTTACCGGTTCCCGGCTCACCTATAAGCAGTATGTGTATGTCTCCCCTCGAGCGGACTCCGTCCTCTCTTGTCTTCTTCACGCCGCCGAACAGCTGGAGCGCGATGGCCTGCTTTATCTCGTTGTGGCCGAAAATGCTCGGCGCAATCGACCCGACTATCTTGCCGAAGATGTCCTCCTGCTCGGAAAGCTTTCGAATCTCTTCTTCCTCTTCCTCCGTTAATTCCAGCTTCTCGAACTCCTGCTCCGTCGGTTCCAGGTAGTTCGCGTTCATGTAGATGTCGTACTTCTTCGAGTCCTTCTTCAGCGGCCTCTCTTGGAGCACTCCCGTGACGTGCGCGACGTTTCCGGGGACGACCTTCCTCTGGAACTCCGGGTCTACAAGGTCGCCCTCTAGGCGGACGGAGAGAGTGGTCGGCTGTTCGGAGCCCTCCCGCGACTCCGGGTTCTCCTCGAGGGTTATGATCTGGGTATCCGTCATCTTCTTCTCCACGACCTCGAACTTCCGGGAGCCGCACTCGCACTTGTAGGGCGACTTCAGCTTGCTGGAGTCCTGCTCTTTCTCGTGCTGGTCGCCGCACTGTGAGCACTCGAACACCGCCGAAACGACCTCGGGCTTTACCTGGGAGGCGCGTTTTATCATGCCCTCGACCGGGGTGAACTTGCCGAGGTGCTCCGACCGGAGGTTCTTCAGCATCACGAAGTCCTCCTCTGGCATGTTACCGAAACGGATGTTCGGCTCCTCGTCGGAGATTATGTCGACACCTAGGACGCCCTCTTCGGCCGCGTCGACAGCTGAGAAGGGGTTTTCACGTAGATAATCGCTGAGTTCGGGATTGAATATATCTAGTTCCTCGAAGTCGACCACGACGGTCGTCTCACCGTTCTGGACAGCTTTCGCTACCTTCTCGTACAACTGATCCGAGAAAAACTCTTTGAACTCCCTTACTGCCTCCCCATACTCCATGGTAATTGTTTGGTTGGAAAGAGTCAAAAAATCTCGCCTGAACTCTACCCCATGGGAGAGAAAGGATTCGAATCGCCCCCGGCAGGAACGGAGATCTGGGGTGTGGAGTTCGGCCGTCTCGCGACTAGGATACAGTTTGAAAGTTACAGCGACGCGGTAGAGTTCGCGAACTCAGTTTTCGAACTCGTGGAAGACGAGGACTTCCACCCCGAGGTCACGGTCAGAGAGGGAGAGGTCGATATCGACATCGAGAAGTCCTCGGGGAAGGGCGTCGCGGTCGCGGAAAAGATCGAGGGCCTGCTGGAGAAACGGGCTGATATGAAATAAGAATAAGTAAGGGGTCGAGAGAGGAGCTAATCGAGCGCTCCTATCTCTCTGAGGTTCTCCTTCAGCTTGTTGATGCCTTCGCGAACGTCGTCGTAAGTCCTTCCTCCCGTGCAGACTATGCGTCCGGACGAGAACAGCAGGAAAACAACCGACGGGTCGTCCAGCCGGTAGACGAGTCCTGGGAACTGTTCGGGCTCGTACTCTGTCCCGACAAGCTCGAACGCGATCCGGTTCAGGTTCAGCGTCGCTCCCAGTTCGGAGGAGGCGACCATGTTCTGTACCGTGATGTCGGGCTTGGACTCTATGTCTATGTCCGCTTCCCTTAACTCGTCGATAATCTTGTGGACGGCCTCCTTCGCCTGCTCCGGGCTCTGCGTTCCGGTACATACCACCTTGCCTGATCCGAATATCAGGGCCGCGGCCTTTGGTTCTTCCAGCCGGTAGACGAGTCCTGGGAACTGTTCGGGCTCGTACTCCGTATTTTCAAGGTATATGGCGATGCGGTCTAGAGGCATCCTTCTGTCAAGGGTTGTAGAGGCTACGACGTTTTCGATCTTGATGTTTTCGTCTTCAAATTCGTCTTCGCTCATTTTTCCACCAAACTCCGCCCAATATAAGGGCTTTTTAAATGGCCTTATCCTCTCCTTTATAAATAAACTCTTTTAAAAGTGGTCTCTCCCTGTCACCGGAAACTGGTCCAGAAAAACCCTGAATTCACTTTAAATTTCTGGAGGGCGCAACCAACTGCATGAACAAGACCCAGCGCCAGGTAGTGCTGCTTATGGGTTTCATGACTCTACTGACCATCGCTTTTCTCTACCTTTTCGTGTATGCAGAACCGCCGATGGAGCTACCCAGCCTCGGTTTCTTCCTCCCCGAACCCATAGAGAGCATCGTGGACATGGTGGCAGAAGGATGGTCCGAACTTATAGACGATCTGATTGTCACGAACTCCTCCTCTAGTGGTCCCTGAGGCCCTCGATGCTTCCAGATACGTCCGTGACCTCGAGGAATCCGTTCTTGCTGCCTATCCCTTCGGCGAGTGCCAGTGCGGCCCTCAGGTCGTCTTCACTGCCTCTCCTGACACGTATCACACCGGTCTGTTCTTCCCTGTCGAACCGGTTGCCTATAACCCAGAAGTTCGTCTCGCTCGCACCCTTCGCCCCGAGATAATCAAGTGCGGCGTCCCAGACATGGTCCACGACGTCTCCCAGCTCGATCTCTTCCTCGGAGCGCGCCCGGAACTTCAGGTAGCGCTTTTTCTGCCTGAGGGAGGGTGGCAGCGGTTTAATCGTCTTCCACCTCCATTCCCGGACGGACGAAACCGTCCTCGTCTACCCTGTTGTTGCGCTCCAGGATCTTGGCGGGGAAGTCCGAGACAGCCTTTTTCCCGTTGGATCCCAGCGAGTCTATTATAGATGCGAGGTCTCGTGGAGCCCGCAGTTCAAGCTTTTCCCGGGCTCCCGATGTCAGGACGTAGGGTACATCGTATTTCTCGCACAGCTTCAGATTCCTGCGCCAGTGCCCGAGGACGTGGGTCCTCTTTTTCTGACCGTTCATCAACTGCTGGAGGTCGAAGCCTATCGCGACCTGGTTCTCTGCTGCATCTTTCGATATGACGTGGTTGATGCCGGAATCCTTCCTTCCCTTCTCGGGATGCAGAAGAACATCGACACGGGTATCTCCCACCGCTTTCCGGTTGAGTTCCTCGTTGCCACCCAGGAAGACCAGTACATCCGCATCTTCCCTGGTTTCGCCTATCTTCCGCTTCAGCTCTCCCCAGTCCCCTGCCTCGAGGAAAACCGTCTCGAGGCCGCAGCTGGTCGCGTTCCAGCCCAGCTCCTCCGCGAACTCGTCTATATCGCTGGATGTCTCTCTCAGGCAGAGGTCGTAGAAACGTGTCATAGAATCAATTTGGTGGGAGAAAAGAGAAAAATCTACTTACCACGGTTTTCATTCGAGCCTTGGGAAGGCCTTACCTTTTCAGCGCCCTTTCCACGGTTCTTCAGGCCGCGGGATTCTCTTGCCGCTGGAGTGAGTCCGCGCTCGACCCTGTCGCGCTGCCCCGCTATCCACGCCAAGTCTTCATCGCTCTCTATCTCGGGGTGGTCGGGATCCGTCATTATGACCTCGTACCACTTGTAGGTGCCGTCTTCCGCGACCCAGTAGGAGTTGAGGACTTCAAGGTTCTCGTAATTCTTGGAGGCGCGTTCCTCCGCTATAACCCTTTTCGACTTCTTGGGATGGAACCGGTTCTGTCCCATCCTTTTCGGTCGGCGTCCGCCGCTCGGTCTCTTCCGCTTCCGGTTGCCTTTCCGGATGCGTGACCTTACAATGGTGATGCCGTTCTTGGCCTTGTATCCTAGCTGTCGTGCCTTAGGCACGCGTGTCGGCCTGTCCAGCTTCTCCAGCGAGTCCTGCTGGCGCCACTCCACAAGCCTTTCCTGCCAGAGTTCGTCGAGCTTCTCCTTGGGCTGTTCGTACTGCTCGCTGGCGTACTCGTAATAACCCATCTTTAACAGTCTCCGTAAGTTTAAGAACGGGCGGAAATATTATAAACTCTATCGAGGGGGCGGCTCAGCGTGGTACCGTCATCCCGATACATATAAAATAGCTAAGTGTTATCATCCAGTTGTGATACAAGATGCATCCAGCAGTTAAGATCCTGATTGGGGCTCTAATGGTGGTTGTTGGAGTCTATGCTTCAGTGACTTTCTGGAACCAGCTTCTTGTCATGGTGAAGGCAGGTGTCGGACCGTTACTGGTCCTGATAGGTGCTTTCATCGTTTGGCTGGAGACAGACGAGTGGAAGATGAGGCGCCAGCAGAGCAGGGAAAGCCAGGGGCTCCAGAGAGAATTCCGGCCCCGCCGCAGAGCAGAGCCGGAGGAAGAAGAGGAGGATGAAGACTACTCTGAACTTCTCTCGGGAACTGTCGACGAAGTAAGGAGTCGCGTCCGCGAGATGGAGAACCCTGACTACAGGGCCATCCTGGAAGAGGAGCAGGAAGGCAAGGACCGGAAGACAGTCAGGGAGTTCCTTGAGCGAAGGATGGAGTAAGTAGCTCCTCCAACTTCCTTTCTATTCTGTCTCTTTTTGATCCCTGTAGAGTTCTTTGAATCTTTCCAGTGAATCCGCTTCCTCTTTGTCATCCCTGAACTGTTTCAGGCGCGGGAACCGGAGCGCGTATCCAGAAGAGTAGGTTGGCGACTCCTGTATCTCCTCGTACTCTACCTCTACGATTATCTCGGGTCTGACAGTCACGTCGCGGCCGTCTTCGTCGACTATCAGTGGCTGTAGACGGTCGGTTATCTCCTGCAGCTGCTCGTCGGTCAGCCCTGTCGCCATCTTACCGACTTCCTCGTACTCACCTTTCTCCTCGTTGTAGCATCCCAGCTTCAGGCTCCCTATCCAGCCCGCTCTCCTCCCCTCACTCCACTCACCGCCGATTATTGCAAGGTCCAGCGTCTCCATCACCGGCTTCAGCTTCACCATGTAGCCGACGCGGGAGCCCGGCTTGTATTTCGCTTCCAGGTTCTTCATCATTATACCCTCCTGTCCCGCCTCAAGCGCCTCGTGTTCCATCTGTTTCACCTCTTCGGGATCCTCTGTCTCCGTGTGGTCGGCGAGCCGTATCTTTTTCTCCTCTTCATCGACTATTCCCCGGAGCATCTCCCACCTCGAACTATACGCTGTATCCAGCATCGAGCCGTCCTGGTAGACAAGGTCGAAGGGCCGGACCTCGACCGGTATCTCCTGCTTCAGCCTCTCGATATCGTATTTCCTCTTTATCCGCTTTGAAAGCTTCTGGAAGGGTATGGTAGAGCCGTCTTCAGGGCTGTACGCCACCACCTCTGCGTCGATTATGCATCGGTCGGAATCCACGTGTTCTTTCACCGCCGCCTCCACGTCCGGGAACTGGGAGGTAACGTCCTCGAGCCGGCGGGTGAAAACCTTAACTTCGCCCTCCTTCACGTGTATCTGGGCTCTCATGCCGTCGTACTTGTAGTCCACCGCCGCGGGTCTACCCACGGTCTCGAAACCTTCTTCGACCGTATCTACCTTCCTCGCGAGCATCGATTTGATGGGGCGGAAGAGCTCTATCTTGAGCTCCTGTAGCGCCTTGAGGCCATCCTGGCAGGCCTTCGCCACCGCCGCGTAATTATTCGTCAGGTCGTAGCCTTTCTCGATCTCCTCCACGTTTTCCCCGTCGAAGAACGCCTCGGCCAGCGCGTCACGGACCGTGCCCTCGCCCACCCCCATCCTCATGGTGCCGAGAACGGTGCGGGTGACGTACCTTGCCTCCACGGGCTCTGAGGAGGATATCAGGTCTGCTATCTCTTTTTTCTTCTTGTCCATGCTGACCGACTCACTCAGCCCTTGCTTCTCCATACCCGCTACCTTCTCCAGCTTGTCCATCACGCGCTTCACAGTCAGTTTGCCGGTCATCAGGCGTTGCTGGGTCTTTTTCTCCACCATCTCTTCCGCCGCATAGCCGAGGTCCCCGCGTTCCTTCCAGATCTCCTCGATTTCGGCCTTCTTCCTGCCGGTGGCCTGGGATATGATGTCGACCATGGTCTTGCTCGAGACACCTATGTCGAGGTCTTTCCAGGCCGGGAAGGGGCGGCCCATCGCGAGCAGAACTACGTCTTCCAGATCGTCGCCTGAATCGCTGAAAAGCCCCGCCAGTATAGATGTCTTCTCCAGGGTCGCCTGGGTCGCCTCAAGGGCCTCATAGGTCTCCACCAGTTTCGAGTATTCCATACCCGTTTTTTCTGGCTGAAAGGTTTAAACTATGTTCACAAAAACCTGTACAGTAGGATGTCCGTCTTTGAAAACGTGATGAAGCTAGGCACTTTCCGGAGCTGCAGAGACGAGGTCATACCCCGGAAGGCGATGGGCCGCATCCTCGAAGCTGGCAGGAGAGCGCCCTCCCCCGGCAACGTACAGTCGCTGGAGTTCATAGTTGTTGAGGACGAACACAAGAGGGAGATGCTCGCCACCGCGGCGGGAGACGAGCGGGTGGAGGAAGCCCCGACCTCGGTTATAGTCGTCGCCGACAGGGACAGGATGGCCCGGAGGATAGGCGAGGAGAACTGCATCGAGGCCTGTGGGGCGGAAACAGGCTGCGCGATCACCAACATGAGGCTCGTTGCCGAGGAGGAAGGCGTTGCGAGCTGCTGGATAAGCGGTTTCGACAAGCAGATGGTCGCTGACCAGTTCGACATACCCGACGGAAAGTTACCGATGGGTGCCATAGTCCTTGGCTACAGCGACAGTGAGATCCCTCAGGAGCCGAGGTTCACGCTCCGGATGATGTGCTACTACGACCGGTACGACAACCAGATAACCAGCGTCTTTGACAACCTCGAGTGGGAAGGATTGAGGGATGAGACTAGGATGTACGGCAAGAAAGCGAAAGGTCTCAAGAAGAAGATTGTTGAGCGCCTCCACAAGTTTTTATAAATATTAGTTTTCAATCATTGTTTACTGGGCGATGGTAAACTAGGTTTCGCTGGCGCGGAATCCCGCGGATAAGGTTTATAATTGCCCATAATGATAGATTTGATATAAAGTGGTGCAAAAATGGTAGCAAGTCAAGAAACACTAGACAAGCTGGAAGACATCGGACTGAACATGTACGAGAGGAAGATTTACGCGGCACTGCTCGGACGAGGCGTCTCTACCGCGGGAGAGCTTTCCGAGATGACAAATGTGCCCCGGTCGCGCGCCTACGATGTCCTGGAGTCTCTGGCGGAAAAAGGCTTTGTAGTTATCAAATCTTCTAAACCGATGGAATACGTATCTATCCCTCCTAGGGAGGCAATAGAGAATATAAAGAAACAGCACCAGCGCGACCTCCAGGAGAAGCTCAACCGGCTCGAATCTTTCAAGGAATCGGACGCTGTGGAGGAGCTTGAGAACCTTTATGACCAGGGGGTCGAGCTGGTGGAGCCGTCCGAGATGTCCGGCTCGCTGAAGGGTTCGCACCAGATAAGCCAGCACCTGGGTACCATGTTCCAGGAAGCGGAGGAAACCATAAAGATAGTGACCACGGAGGAAGGCCTCAGGGACCTAGAGGAGAACCATCTTGACCTCCTCAAGGAGGCCCGGGAAAAGGGCGTGAACGTTCAGGTGCTCGCCCATGTAACCGATAGCAACAGGGATTCCTACAGCAACCTGAAGGAGTTCGCCGAGGTCCGTCATTTACCCAGGGAGAACGAGTTCGACATCCCGAATGGAAGGTTTGCGATTGTTGACGACGCCCTGACCATGTCCATGACCCACGACCAGGTTCATTCTACCCAGGATACCGCGTTCTGGACCAAGAGCGATCATATGTCCAAGCAGACCATGGAACCAGTTTTCAACATGCTCTGGCACCACTCACAGGACCCCGAGGACCGTCAGCCTGAAGGACCTGAATAAGAGGTTTTTTCAGTAAACTGCCTTTAGAGGAGCGTCCCAGCTGATGAAGTTTGGGAGCGAGATGCTACCTGTCAGCAGGGAGAGGAAGCTGAAGCCTTTCCTCTGCTCTATATCGAGGGTTTCCAGCTCTTTATCCGAGAGCCTTTCGGCCTCCTTTATCGCCGTTTCTCTTCCACCCATCCGGTCCACCAGGCCGAGCTCCTTCGCCTCGCTCCCGAGGAACGGCTCGCCGGTCCTGACCTCACGCATCTGCTGACTGTCAAGGCCCCTGCTGGTGTTTACGAGCGACAGGAACTCCTCGTGGACCTTCTCGCTTTTCTCCTGCAGAAGTTCCCTGTTCTGCCCGGACGCATTAATGTAGGGAGACCCGAGCTGTTTGTACTTCCCGGAGCTGATGTTCACGTACTCGATTCCCAGTCTTCGCATAAGACCCGAGAACTCCAGGTAGGAGCCTCTTACGCCTATGCTTCCGGTCAGGGATGTGGAGTCCGAGACTATCGAATCGCAACCCAGCGAGGCCAGATAGGCGCCTGAAGCCGCGACATCACGGAACCGGCATACCGTCGGCACCTCCACTGATTCTATCTCCCGCATGACCTCCTTCGATGCCACTACTGCACCACCCCCGGAGTTTATCTCGTAGACAATGGCGTCGACCTTCTGGTTTTTCGCCCGCTCGTTCAGATTCCGGACGGACTGGGGCGTGATACCCTCGGGACCGAATCCCGAGCTTGATGGCTGTATGGCGCCGGATAGCGAGACCATCGCCACCCTGCCCTCGCTGAGGTCGAAGTCGAGGCCGAATGCCGAGGCCGTTCCTGCGGTCAGCACAATAAAAGCGAGGAGTATCTTGAGCTTCATACTGTTTCACCAGTTAGATTTCTTTTTAACTCTTCACGGGGACTAACCAGTTTATGTCCGACCTCAAACAGCTTTCACGCCGCATAATAGATGAGATACAGACCGGAGAACTTGAATCGAAGGAGGAGATAGAGAGGGCGAAGAAGCGACTGTGTGGCGAGCTGGATTTCAACGGGATGCCGAAGAACAGCGACATAATTAGTTTCCTTGAGGAGGGCGAAGAGGATGCCAAAGAACTTCTGAGGACCAAGCCGATGCGCACCATCTCAGGCATCGCGAACGTCGCCATAATGGCGCGTCCCGCACCCTGTGGTGGCGGCTGTATCTACTGCCCCAAGGGCGAGGGAGCGCCCCAGAGCTACACGGGCAAGGAACCCGCGACCAGGCGCGCCATCCGGAACCAGTACGACCCTTTCGACCAGGTACACGACCGACTCAATCAGTACGAGAAGAACGGCCACTCCATCGAGAAATCCAAGCTGATAGTGATGGGCGGTACCTTCCCGTTCCAGGATCCGGATTACCAGCACGAGTTCCTGAAAAGGGCGTTTGACGGCTTCAATACGTACAGGGGTACTAAACCGAGAGGCGCGGGTTCAACGGAGTCTTCAGGCGCGGACACTTTAGAACAGGCCCAGGAGATAAACGAGACCGCGGAGATAAGGAACGTCGGCGTGACCTTTGAGACTAGGCCCGATATCTGCGAGACAGAACACATCGACCGCATCCTGGCACTCGGTGGAACGAGGGTGGAGATGGGCGTCCAGACAGTTTTCGACCGGACACACGAACTCACGAACCGGGGACACGGAATGGAGCCTGTAATCGAGGCGACGAAACGGCTGAAGAACGCAGGATTCAAGGTAGCATATCACCTGATGCTCGGCCTCCCCGGCGAGGAACGTGGAGATGATATCGAGAAGTTCAGGGAGGTTTTTTCCCGCGAAGACTACCAGCCTGATGAAGTCAAAATATATCCCTGCGAGGTAATCCAGGGCACGGAGCTCTACCGCCTGTACGAGGAGGGAGAGTTCGATCCGATAGACGACGAGGAGGCCAAGGACCGTTTAAAGGAGATACTTTCAGAGCACATACCTCCCCATGTGAGGGTGAAGCGGGTGATGCGTGACATCCCTTCGACAGAGGTTGACGCGGGTCCACAGCTGACCAACATGCGGCAGATGGCACTTGAAGAGCTGGATGATGAGGGAAAACGGTGCAGGTGTATCCGGTGCCGTGAGGTCGGCCACGTCAGGCGGAAGAGGGAGGAAGAGCCGGAGAACGTCGAGCTCCTGGAACGGGTTTACGACAGCTCTGGCGGAAAAGAGTTCTTCTTCAGCTTCGAGGACCCAGAGAAGGATATCATTCTTGGCTTCACGAGGTTGAGGGCGCCTTCTGAGTCATTCCGTCCGGAGATAGATAACGGCGCTCTGATCGTTCGGCAGTTAAAGGTTCTAGGGAGTTCCACGCCGCTTGGAAAGGAAGGAGAAGCACAGCACCGTGGTTTCGGCAAGCGGTTGATGAATGCGGCCGAGGAGAGGGCCCTTCAACTCGGCCGCGACAAAATCGTGGTGATCTCCGCGGTTGGTACACGGGAGTACTACAGGAAGCTTGGATACGAGCGGGAGGGACCGTATATGGTGAAGCAGCTCGAGTAATTGTAATTCATATGTAATACAAAAAAGCCATATAACTCATATATCCCGAAGTTGTATTATATTTCTGTCGATGGCGGGAACTGGTCGCGGCGAGAAAATAAAATGGTGGTCTCCCCTCCCCTGGAGCTCACCGATTCTACAGCTGCTAGTTGGAGTGCGACTGCTTGAGAGCCTGCCACTGTTCGGAAAACTCGTCTTTCATCCTCTCCAGCGCGATCCTCTCTTCGTCGCTCAGCTCTTTGTTCTCGACTATGTTCCTGTAGATCTTGTATGGGTGGGTCGGAACGTCCCGATTCATGTTCTCTCGGAACTTCTCTTCGAACTTGTCTCTATGCTGTTCCACTTTTTCCTCGAGAATTCCTTCGTCCTCCCATGTATCGGCGAGCTTTTCCTTGGAGCTTTTGCCAATGTCCCACATGCTCGCCATATCGGGTATTAGGCCTATCACTCTTATTAACCTTGTGCCTATCCTAGACATGGCTTAGCGGTCCTACAGCGCCCTAATTTTTCCTAGCTTCGATGACGACAGGTTTAAAGCCATATCATCTTCATCCGGGCAGAAGCTGTGCGGGCTTTAAGATTCCTTCCGGCCAATAAAAACTATGGCGAGGTGGAACCCATCCGGCTAAAGAAGGTGCTGAGAGAAAGCCTGATGATGCTCAGGGACAAGCCCAGCCTGTTCCTTCCAAAACTGTTTTCCGCGGCGCTGAGCTCCTTGTGGCTGCTCAGCTTCCTCGAGGGCGCGCTTTCCCTCCAGTTTTACGTGCTGAGCCTGCCCGCCATAACCTTTATAGGTTTCTTCGTCTCGGTGATGGTGGCAGACATGGTGAGGGACATAGAGCGCGAAAACCTCCTGTCAGAAGGCTTCAGGACGGCCCTGTCAAGCTCCCGGGAGGTAGTCTACGGGACTCTCCTGATGCTGGGTGTATCTTTCGCTGTGTTCATCCCATTCAATGTCGGACTGATCTACTACCTTGTCTACGGGAGCACCGTTCTACTGGTGCTGGGGGCGATCTTCAGCATAGTTCTGGTTCTCGGTAGCGTCTTCGTGCTTTACTTTCTACCGATAGGCCTGCTCGACAGGGGATCACTCATGGAAGGGCTTGCGTCCTCCCGCAGGAAAGCACTCTCGAACTCGAAAGAAGTATCCTTACTGACCCTGCTCTCCTTCCTCCTCCTGGGTGTGGCATTCCTCTCCCAGGGAGTTCTGGAGACGCTGGGATACGCGGGTTTCATCTCCGGCAGGCTGTTCTCGACCGTCATAACCACTTATCTTTTCGTGATCAGTCCGAAATACTACCTTGAGGACTAGGCCTTCAGCGTCCGTACAAGTTCCTCGGCCGCGGCCTCTGCCCTGCCTTCCCGGTTCTGGATTATCTTGAGGTAGGCGCCTGTGAGAACTGAACCGGCGGAAGCCATCTCGCGGGCTATGGAGCGGTAGATATCGACCTCTTCTACCGAGTCGTGCTCCCGTTCCCTGTCCTCGTCGCCCTGACTCCTCTCGTATATCTCCCTGGAGCTCGCGTCGATTATGATTATCTTCGCGGGGTCAAGGTTCTCGAGCGTCCATTTCGGCAGTCCCGGGATGTAGCCGAAGGGCGATTTTATGGCGGCGTGTGTGTCGACGATGATGTCCTGGTCCGCGGCGTCCTCCGTTATCGAGTCCGCGGCGTCCATCTGTATCCTCCGGTATGTCTCTGTGTCGAGGTCTTTCATCTCGTCCCTGGTGTCGACCAGTCCTTCTTTCTGTGCGGTTTCGAGCATCCTGTCGCCGTAGTTTATCAGCCTGTAGTCGCGGTCGGAGAGCAGCATCGCCTCTTCAAGGACAGTCGATTTCCCGACTCCGGAAAGGCCCACGACTATGTTCACCTCGTTTTCAGTCATGGCTTGTCACGTGAAGTTTTTCCGCCAGGTACTTTAACCATTTTTCGTCCCCATCCATAGGATTGATGAAGCTGAACTCCTCTATATTCTCCGCGACATTCCCGGGAACGCCCTTCTTCTCTGTATCGCTGTCCAGGAAATCTTTCAGTAGTTCCCTCGCGTTTGTGTACTCCCTCTCGGTCTTCGCGTTTAGCCTTTCTCCCTTGACATAGACGTTGTCGTACTTCGAAGTGAACTGCGCTAGGTGTTCCTCGCCGTGGAAGATCTTGGGTCCCTTCTTCTGCTGGATGAGTGGTAGTTCGTCTTCCAGTTCGAAGAAGATACGTGTTCTCTTCCCTGGATGGAACCCTTTCTCGAAAACCCTGAAGTCGTTCTTGCTCAGCTTCCTGTCGAGTACATGGACGGTCTTCCTCATCTGGGGATACAGGATGTCGTCCACCTCATCCGGAGTCTCGAACTCTATCACGATGAAGTCGCCTCTCTCGTCGATTTCCTTCTCGAGTTCGAACTCTGAGAACTCGATCTCCTCTTCCCGGAAGAAGTTTATGCCGGGTTCCTGTCGGAACCGCCAGCAGTCATAGATGAACCTGGCGTAGTTCTCCGCGTCGAGCACTGCCGCAACATTCCTCTCCGGGTCCACGGGGTCGATAACCCTAAGGGGTTCGTCCCCGAACTTCTTCTCAAGGTCGTTCGGGAGCTTGTCGTGGTGCCCTTCCGGATCGATGACTTCTCCGCGGCTCCAGTTCGCCGTCTCGGAGACCAGCTCGCGGAAGCTACCGTACTCCGCTATCAGCACCTCGCAGAGGTAGCCTGAGAAACCCCTGAACCGAAGCGAGGAGCCATAGAGGCCCGAAGAGCGGAGGAACGACTTCAGCAGGACGACCTCCTTTCTCTTCTCCTCGTCGAGGTTATCTTCGACCCACCGTGAGTGGTGTGGCGTCCGGTCGACACTGCTCTTTATATCTTCAGGTTCGACATCGTAGCAGGGTACTATCTCGACATCGTGTCCCTCTATCTCTCCTCTCGTGTAAGGGTGCTCCGCGTACTCTACGTGGGAATCGCCGTCGAACTTCTCGAAAACAGCCTTCCCGATTTTCAGGCCCCCCTCCTCAAGCTCTTTCCGCTCGGCATCTTCTGGGAAAAGCACGAAGATATCGATGTCCTTGTCTCCACGGACGTTGGTCCGGCGGGAAGCCGAACCGGCGAAGTGGGTGTCGCGGGAGAACTCTGACTTGATGAAGTGGGATATTCTCTCGTACAGCTCCCGCGTCTCCTGTGCTTCTTCCTCCGTGGGGTAGAAATCGTCTAGTACCTTCTCCCGGATCCTTTTCCAGTCCATGTATACCGGATTGCGGTTCGACAGGTATTAATCCTTTCCTCGCTACTGGAGGCCCTTGACAAGTTTCCTGTCCTCCACGACCCAGTACTTTATCTTGTCTCCCTCGCCGGCGTTCAGGTCTTCCGGTAACTCCATCTCCTCTGTCTCGTAGGTGTCCATGTCCATGACCTGGGCGATGTTGCCCTGCTTCGAGACTACCTGGCCGACCTTCTTCTCGATATCCGGGCTCATCATCATGGAGTCGCCAGGCTTGGTGATGTGGCGGTCCTTCTCATCGAAGACTCCTCTGGCCTTGATCTTGTACTTTGCGGAACCGTGCTTGCCGGGGCTCGATTTCGAGACGCCACGGACCTCGCATGGCTCGTCGTCGATTATCAGGTAGCTGCCCTTGCTGACGCCTGACACTTCTGCCTGCTGTGCCATTACTTGGTCACCATCTCTATGTCTTCTTTTGTTATAGTGTTTCTTTCCGCATGGTCCGCCATCTCGCTCGCGTCCTGGGCTATCTCCTCGCCCGCCCTTTCAACTGCTTCTTTGAGTTCTGCTACGGCGCCGTCGGAAACCCTTTCCGCGCCGGCTTTCCTTATAATCCTTTCAATAGGTGCGTTGGGAAGACTCATATCGAATCACATCGAGCAAATAACCGACGAATTTTTAATAAGCATAGGTCCGGGCGAAAGGTTTTTCTCGCTGGCCTTCACCCTCAAACTATGGAGTACGTCGCCGATGCAAACGTTTTCATACACGGCCGCGGACAGTACCCGTTTGAATCCGCAGTCACTACTCCTTCGGTCGCAGAGGAGCTGAGAAGCCAGAAGGCGAGACTGAACTTCGATATCGAAGATGTCGTGGTCGAAGAGCCGGGTGAGGAAGCGAGGGATGAGGTGTTGGAGAAGGCGCGCGATATCAACTCTCCCACCTCTGATGCGGACGAGGAACTGCTCGCCCTGGCGATGGAACGTGGCGCCCGCCTGGTGACGGATGACAAGGCGCTACAGAACCTCGCCTCGCACATGGGGGTGGAGTTCGAATCCTTCCTGTCTGACGAGATAGTAGCGGAAAGGCAGTGGAAACGTGTCTGTGAGAACTGCGGTGCAGAGGTCGAAGGAGAGGAATGTGGGCGTTGCGGCTCTAGCCGTTTTCTTCTGAAACCAGGTTAGTGTAGTTCAGGATGAACTCCTTCGTCAGTATCAGTATGACCGGTCCCATGATTATGCCCTTCAGGCCAAGAGTCAGCGGACCGGCGAGGAAACCTATGAATATTATCAGCGGGTGCTCGTTCATCTGCCGCGACCCGATATAGGGCCTGAGGAATATCTCGGGCATTATATTGAGGACTATGACGCCGAAGACAAGTATGAGGCCTCCCTTCAGCGGCTCGCCGGATATCAGGTAGAAAAGACCTATCGGGCCGTAAACCATGAAGTTGGCGACGAGAGGTAGAAGCGCGGTTACACCTATCAGCGCCGCCCAGACCGGTATGAAAGGCATCGGTGAGGTGAAGAGCGAGATGATGTAGAAGCCCGCTCCCGCGATTAATCCGAGGATAGCCGCGACCAGGAGCTGCGTGACGAAAACACCCCTGAAGATATAGTCTATCGACCTTATCAGCGACCGGGCGATCTTTTCCTCCTCTTCAGGCAGGTCGTCGACGAGTTCCAGTATCTTGGCCTCAATCTTCGCGCCGTCCTTGTAGAGATATATCGCGGTCACCATGAATATGCCCAGCTGGATAAGTAACGCAGGGATTCCGGTGAAGAGGTTTATCAGTTCAGCCCTCAATCGGCCGGAGAGGCTATCGATTACGCTCAGCACGTTCTGCCGGAAGCTCTCGGAAAGCTGGAGGAATTCTATGACATTGAGTATACCGCTCCGGAAGGAGCCGATCAGGGCGTTGATGCTGGTGAGGATGTCGAAGAAGTTGTTTATGAAGAAGTAGAGGCCGATTGAGAGAAGTCCGAGGACCCCGGTCACGATTATGATGCTTGAAAGCAGGTCGTTCTCTATCTTGGCGTTGAGGAACCTGTGCGCAAATCTTAGAAGGTACGATGTTGCGATGGCGAGGATGATCGCGTCGAGGAAAGGATAGAGGATCAGGAGACTTCCTAGGAACAGGAGTCCGGCGACCGCCAGTATCTCTCTTTTGAAGCGGAGAGTGTCCTCTACCATGCGTAAAAATATGTTATCCCTGTTTAATTAGCTGTCCCTGCGCCCTTGTTGTCACTTGGAGATAAATCAATCCGCCAAAAGGTATTTAAATTTTAGGGTGATATGTGTTTGCTGTATCCGGGGGGATAACCGTTCTATGTCAGGAAAAGATACTATGGCCGAATCCCAGAACATTCCGCGTCGCGAATTCGATAATTACCAGGTTCCCGAGGAGTGGGAAGAAGGTGATTCTGAAAACCAGGAGGAAAATCAAGAAGAGTCCACGACCGTTGCGAGTGGAGAAGGCTACGAGATAAAGCAGGAAGAGGCCGAGGAAGGAGATACAGTCCTTACCTGTTCCGAGTGCGGCTCACAGCGCTTCGAGGAAGACTCCGCAGAGGGCCAGCTGGTCTGTGTAGAGTGCGGCCTCATAATCGACGAGGACCGCATAGACGAAAGTGCGGAGTGGCGTGCCTTCAACGAGGAGGAAAGAGAGAAGAAAGCCCGTGCGGGACAGCCGCTCACCTACACCAAGCACGATATGGGTGTCTCGACGGAGATTGGCAAAGGCTCCGGAGAGCTCTACAAGGTGTCCGGTAACAAGCGCGCACAGTACTACCGCCTGAGGAAATGGCACAAGCGCCTGACGAAGTCGAAGGACCGCAACCTCGGCTTCGCGCTGAGCGAGCTCAACTCGATGGTCTCCAACCTGAACCTTCCCGAGTCGGTCCACGAAGAAGTCGCCCGGCTCTACGAGAAGGCGGTCGACAAGGGCCTCGTTAGGGGACGTTCCATGGAGTCAATCATCTCCGCGCTTCTATACATCGTCGCGAGGAAGCAGGGTACACCGCGAACCCTCGACGAGATTTCCGAGGCGTCTGGAATCGAGAAGAGGGAAATCGGGCGCGCCTACCGTTACGTGGCGAGAGAACTCGGACTGCGTATCCTACCGGCGAAGCCACAGGACTACGTTCCACGGTTCGCTGGAAAGCTCCAGCTTTCCGGAGAAGTTCAGGCACGTGCACGCCAGATACTGAAGGAGGCGCGTGAAAAGGACCTGCTCTCCGGCAAAGGTCCGACAGGGCTTGCCGCCGCGGCACTCTACATCGCCGCAGTTCTTGAGGGTGAGAAAAGGACCCAGCGGGAAGTTGCGGACGTAGTGGGGGTTACGGAAGTGACCATCAGGAACCGCTACAAGGAGCTCGCCGAGAAGCTCGGTCTTGAGGAAGAGCTGGAAGAGAAATCCAGCTAGTTCCTCCACATATCACCCATCTTTTATCCTCTGTATTCTCTGTTTCTGTCCAGGAGAGGTTCCAGACCGTATTCCTCTTCTAGACGCAGGAAGTCTTCCCGCCAGTCTGGGTGCTCTGCCAGGAGGAACTGCTCGGTGTAGCTGTCCGTCTCGTATCCGTCAACGCTGTCGAAAAGATCGGACAGGAACCTGTATCCAGCATTCCGGGGAACCCTGATATCCACATCTAGATCCAGTTCCAGGGTTTCAACGCCGCCGAAGTTGTCCTCCCTCCAGCTCAATCTCACGTGGGGGTTGGAGACCGGCTCCCCCGGCATCTCTATGTCGAGACCGTATTCCTGCTCTATCTCTTCAAGCTCCTCAGTGGATATGTCGCCCTGGAGCGTCGGTGGAGTCCGGGGAACAGGGTTCGAAGTGGACGTTCTGGCGTGGTTAGAATAGTTGGGAGGTGTGACGCTTTCAGTCGTGGAGTCTTTCGGTTCGTCAGTGGAAATACTTCTTCACCACCTATATTTTGGGACGGATAAATAAATGGTTCAGGACAGCGTGCTGATAATCTGCTTTATATCTTTTAGCGGTGCGTCGGTCCGGAATCCGGTCGGCGAGAAGTGCGTCCTCCCGACAGGATATCCCTTCTCCCGTATTGCCTCTATCACTGGCTCTCGCTTGGGTGCCGAGACCCCCATGCTGGATGCGAGCATGTGGAGGTCGTAGAACGGCGTCTTTATCTCGCCCTCCGCGTGGAGGAGTTCCAGGAACTCCCGGCTTTCCTTCCAGTCCTCCGGGATCTCTTCCAGCATATCCGAGGTGAAACGGGAGTCGACGAACTTGCCCGTCCAAAGGGGTCCTGCGGTGGCTACCTCTCCACTCCCACAACAGGGACAGTTGCCAGCCTGAACGAAGTCGCGCCACCGGCACTTGGCACAGAATGAAACCCACCCGATGTTCTCCAGATTGTTGTTCGTCCTCTGCTTCGACTCGGTGACCCTTCCCATGACCCGGCAGTAGTGCCTCTCCTGGAAACAGGCTTTCGGCTCGAAGCAGTTGTCGTACCGGGCGAAGTTCTCGAATACCGTCCTGATGTATATCCGGAGCGCTGTCTCGTGCATGAAGCTGTTCTTGAGAGGCTTTGCCCCGTACCGCCTCCTGCAGGTCTTCGTGTATGTGCCCGCGGCGACCGCGTTATCCGTGGCGGTGAAACCCGCGAAGCTGTTGTGGGATGAGGCCCGGCACGCCGAGTCGAGGAAGGGTGTGAAAGGGCCAAAGGGGTCGATGTCGATCAGGTGGAACCTGCTCCGGTTCTCGCTCAAAACGATGTTCGCGTCCTCGTTCCTGACCTCCGCACCTATACTGTTTTCCTCCAGGCCGCGCTCGATGCTCTCGACCGCGCTGGGATTGGCGTCGTTCAGGAGAAGACGGGACGCGGCATCGCTGTACCTGAACCCCCGGATACCCGAACCGGCGAGCGCGTCACACACCTCGAATGCCTCCCCTCCCAGCCGCTCCCGGAAAACCCGTGCCGCGGCCTCGCTCAGGTCACGGTTGAGTATCATCTTATCGTTGTAGAAGACCTCAGAGTCCTTCCCCGGTTCTTCCTCCTCTGGCGCGAATATTTTGAAGCCTCTCTCCTTCATGTTAAACGGCTTCTCAGGAAAGCCTTTTATCTCCCGGAGCCGTCCTCTCCGCTTGGCGCCGACGCCCGGCTACCGGGGGGGTAACTCTTTTAAATAAAGATTGTGGTAGAGAACCGGACAGGGTTTATAAACTTCCTCGGAGCTACCGTATTCAAGAATTTGCCATGGCGAACGTAGTTAAGGAAGTAAGAGATGCAGAGGAAGAAGCGGACGCCATTATTGAAGAGGCAGAACAAAAAAGACAGGAGATGAAGGAAGACGCCAGGAAACGCGCCCAGGAGATGGTTGACGAGGCGGAGTCTAGAGCGTCACAGAGAAAGCTCGAGGAACTCCAGGATTTCCGCGACGAGATGGAGGACGAGCAGGAAAAAATAGTAGAGGATGGAAAGGAAGAGGCGGACCGGATTGCGGAAGAGGCTTCGGGTAAAATGTCCCGGGCCTCTAAGATGCTTTTTGAAAACTTTTCCAGCGAGTTCCTCGGATAGGTGAGCGATATGAAGCCAGCGAAGATGACAAAGGTATCTATCACAGGTCCCAGGAGTCAGCTCCAGGGAGTGATAGAGGTACTTTACGACATGAGGCTTCTGGACCTCGACAGGTACGAGGGCGAACTTGAGACAGGAAGCCCGTTCGAGGAGGCGGAGGAACTCTCCGAGATGCTGGTGGACGTACGTTCGCTGCTCTCGAAGCTGCCGGAGGTGGAAGAATCGGAAGGCGGAGATTTCTACCTCAACGAGCTGGAGGGACAGGTAGAAGACCTGAAAAAACATATCGAGACCGTCGAGGACGAGATGTCGGATGCAGAGTCCCGGCATAAAGCGCTTGAGAACCAGAGGGAGTTCTTCCAGAAGCTGGAGGGTACGGGAGTCGATTACCAGGACCTGAAAGGGACCGAGACACTGGATGTTTTCATCGGTGAGCTGGACTGTGAGCGGTTCCACGGAGCGGTGGAATCTGGCCGGTACGAGATATTCGAGGGAAGAGGAGCCTCCGTGGTATTCTATCATGAAGCGATAGGAGAAGAGGTCGAGACCGCGCTCAGGGAGGCGGATGCGAGACAGGAAAACATAGTTGATACGGACTTCAGGGGTGCTCCGGGAGAGATACTTGAAAGGCTGGATGGGGAAAGAGAGGAACTTCAGGAAAGGCTCGAGGGGCTGAAGGAGGAGCGGCAGAAACTGGCCGATGAATGGCGGGGTCGGCTGGAGGACGCTGAAAGTTTCCTGGCCGAGAAGGTCGAGAAGGCGGAGGCACCGATAAGCTTTGCGACGACTGACAGGACCTTTATCGCCGAGGGCTGGATACCGGAGGAGGAGTTCAATAAGCTCGGCGAGAGACTGGTTGCAGCGACGAACAATAAAGTCCACCTCCAGACGGAGCAGGGGGAGAACCCGCCGGTGAAGTACGACAACGGAAGACTGGTGAAGCCGTTCGAGTCGCTGACCGACCTGGTGGCGACCCCCAAGTACGATGAGATAGATCCGTCTTTCATGATATTCCTGACCTTCCCACTCGTATTCGGTTTCATGATAGGTGACGCAGGTTACGGTCTGACCTCGCTGATATTTTTCTACGCCGCTTCGAAGATGTTCCCCGCGGCGAAAGACATATTCAACTCCCTTATGTACGCATCTGTCGCCACTATAATATTCGGGCTGGCTTTCGGGGATGCGTTCGGGTTCATGATATTCGGCCACCACTCGGAGCTCGCAGCAGCGACCGGCATACACCTTTTCGAGAAGATACCCATACTGTTCCACCGCGCGGAACACCTGGGAGAGGTCTTCACAATAGCTGCCGCTTTCGGTCTGTTCCATGTCAATCTGGGATACCTGCTCGGGGGGTACAACGAGTTCGTCAGGCACGGCATCAGGGAGGCGTTCCTGGAGAAGGGTAGCTGGCTCGTGCTCGAGATCGGCGCCGCGCTCTGGTACTTCTTCGGCGCGGCGGCGGGTGCACCGATAGTCGGGCTCTCGATAATCATGCTCTACCTTGGAGAGGGCGTAGAGGGCGTAGTAGAGATACCGTCACTGCTATCCAACGTGCTCTCGTACCTCAGGATATTCGGTGTCGCGGTCGCCGCGGTGTCGCTCGCGGCAGTCGTCAACGCGATGGCAGAACCGCTTTTCGCGATGGGCGGCGTCACGGGTATTGCGCTGGGGATTTTCGTATTGATGGTAGGACACGTTTTCAATACTTTCATCAAAATCATGGAGGGCTTCCTTCAGGGAATCAGGCTCCACTACGTCGAGCTGATGACCAAGTTCTTTGAGGGAGGCGGACGAAAATACGTGCCATTCGGCTCTAAATAGATACTTGAGGTGAAAAACCAAAGATGGCAGTAGAAGGAATGGCGGCAGTCGGCGCAGGTGTTGCTATCGGCCTAGCGGCCTTAGCCACCGGATACGCACAGGGCAAGATCGGTGCCGCGGGAGTAGGAGCTCTGGCAGAGGATGAAAGCCTGTTCGGACAGGTGCTTATCCTGACAGTTATCCCAGAGACCGCGGTAATCTTCGGCCTGGTCGTAGCGCTGATCGCCACAGGATTCATATAAAAACGGAGGGGCCTCACGGCCCTTCTGGATTTAATTTATTCCAAAAGGTGATACTATGGGACTCAAAGAAGTCAAGGAAGACGTCTTGAAAGACGCGCAGGAAACCGCAGACCAGATAATCCGGGAAGCGGAGGAAGAACGCGATCGCATCATCGAGGACGCGGAGAAAGAGGTAAAGAAGATACAAGAGGACGCAGAGAAAGAACTCGAGAAAGAGAAGGAGTCGATAAGACGGAAGAAGCTGTCGAACGCCAGGATGAAGGCCAGAAGGGAAAAACTCGAGACCAAGCAGGAGTACATCGACCGGACCTACGACCAGTTCAGGGAGAAGCTATCCGGACTGTCCGACGAGGAGAAGGAGCGATTCGTCGAGACCTGTCTTGAGAAGATCGATTTCGGGGTAGGACATATCAGGGCGAGCGATGGTTTCCTGAACGCTGTTGACGGTTCTTATGATACGAGGGAAATCGAGGACGAGGGGATCGTTATCGTCTCGGAGAACGGGGAGCGAAGGCAGGACTTCACCCTCGACAAAATCGTGGAAGATTACAGGAACAGGCACAGGCAGGAAGTAAGTAAAGTGCTATTCGGAGGTGGAGAATGACAGAATACCCGTACATGTACGCCAGGATAAGTGCGAAGCGGGCCAAGCTGCTCGACCGCCAGGACTACGAGAACTTCCTGAAGATGCAGCCAAACGAGATTGCGAAGAACCTGGGAGAGGGCGCCTACAGGACGGAGATAGACGAACTGGGTGCACGGTACGACGGGGTCGAACTCGTCGAACTCGCACTAAACCGCAACCTCTCCAGCACCATGACTCACCTCTGCAAGATAGCCCCGGAGTCGCTTGAGAACGTGATAAACGCATACCTAAGGAAGTACGATATAATGAGCCTGAAGAGACTCCTTCGCTGGAAAAAAGGCGGAGAAGAGGGCAACATAGATGACCTGCTGGTCCCGATGGGAAGCTTCAGCAGGGAGGAACTCGGACGTCTTTCGGAAAGAAGTTTCGAGGAGATAAAGGAACAGATCTGTTTCCCTGGATCCGGGGTGAAATACCAGGAGAGGGTTCAGGACGCGGATTCGCTCTCCGAAATCGAGCGAGAGCTTGACGCGACCTACCGCGAGGAACTGGAGATGCTCGCAACGGAAGTTGACAGCTCGATGTTCAAGAGGTTCATCGAGGACGAGCTCGAGTACGAGAACATAAGGACCGCACTGAGGCTGAAGAAGTACGAATTTTCGGATACAGAGATAAGGGACTACCTGGCCAACGGCAAGGTTTCGAAGCTCGTAGAGCAGATAATCTCCTCGAGCGATATAGAAGAGGCGATGGAGGCCGTCGTCAGCTCAAGCAGGACAGGGGGTGTCGACGAGGACCGGCTAGAGGACCTGGAGCACGCCCTCGAGGTGGAGAGACTGCAGAAGTCCTTACGGATGCTCCACACCGAGCCGCTCGGCATAACTTCCATACTGGGATACATAATCGCGAAGATAATCGAGGTCAAAAACCTGCGGATGATGATCCGGGCAAAGGAAACCGGAATCCAGAACCGCGAGACCATAAGGAAGAACCTGGTGATGGCGTGATGGTGGAAGAACAGACCAAGAAGGAGATCGTAGTGATAGGAGAAGAGGAATTCACGCTCGGCTTCAGGCTGGTCGGAGTGCAGGAAACCTACGGAACGGGTGACTACAGCGAGCGCATCCAGGAGTTGATAGAAAGGGACGACCTCGGAATCGTGATAGCGGAGCAGGACGACCTCGACGAGCTTCCAGACCGCGTGAAGGAGGATGTACGCAACTCGGTCGACCCGGTCGTCGTACCGCTCTCGCAGGAGGCGGAGGACACAAACCTCAAGGAAAAGATCAGGCAGGTAATCGGTGCCGACATCACGTAAAAATACTATCAAAGGTGAACTCAAAAATGGCGGATCAAACTACAGTTCAGCAGCAGAACGCTGACGGCGAAATCTACAAAGTTACAGGACCGGTCGTGGTAGCGACCGGTATGAATCCACAGATGTACGATGTCGTACACGTGGGTGAGGAAGGCCTCATGGGAGAGGTCATCCAGATACAGGGAGGCAAAAGCTACATACAGGTCTACGAGGACACAACCGGTGTCAAGCCGGGAGAGCCGGTGGAGAACACCAACCAGCCGCTCTCCGTGGAACTCGGACCGGGACTCCTCGGCTCGATCTACGACGGACTCCAGAGGCCGCTCGAGGCACTGATGGAAAAGACCGGAGACTTCATCACCCGTGGAGAGGACGCCCCTGGGATCGACTTGGAAAAACAGTACGACTTCCAGCCAGTAGTCGAGGAAGGCGACGAGGTAGAACCCGGCGGCGTGCTCGGAGAGGTCGAAGTTTCCTACGGAACCCATCGAGTCATGCTCCCGCCACACTATGATGGAGGCGAAGTCGAGTCGATTGAGGAAGGCACTCACACCGTCATCGACACAGTCGCGGTCGTCGATGGTGAGGAAATCTCGATGAGACAGGAGTGGCCCATCAGGGAACACCGGCCAGTCGAAGAAGATCTCAAGCCGGAGGTACCGCTCATCACTGGTCAGCGCGTCCTCGACGGACTATTCCCGCTCGCCAAAGGAGGAACTGCAGCCGTGCCCGGCGGATTCGGGACCGGGAAGACCGTTACACAGCAGTCGCTCGCGAAGTTCTCCGACGCCGACATCATCGTCTACATCGGATGCGGGGAGCGTGGGAACGAGATGACAGAAGTACTGGAGGAATTCCCTGAGCTTGAGGATCCGCAGACAGGCGATAAGATTATCCATCGCACAGTCCTAATCGCGAACACTTCGAACATGCCTGTCGCCGCGCGAGAGGCATCCATCTACACAGGGGTCACCATCGCGGAGTACTTCCGTGACATGGGGCTCGATGTCGCCCTGATGGCGGACTCGACCTCGCGGTGGGCTGAGGCCATGCGTGAAGTATCCGCAAGACTGGAAGAGATGCCCGGCGAGAGAGGCTATCCAGCCTATCTGGCATCAAGACTCGCGGAGTTCTACGAGCGCGCCGGACGTGTCGAACCTCTCGGACTGGAATCGCCCGGTTCGGTTTCCATCATCGGTGCTGTATCACCACCGGGGGGTGATTTCTCGGAGCCGGTCACCCAGAACACGTTGCGCGTGGTGAAGAACTTCTGGGCTCTCGACACCGATCTCGCAGAAAAGAGGCATTTTCCCGCTATCTCGTGGGACGGCTCCTACTCGGGCTACAGTGAGATGCTGTCCGACTACTTCGAGGAGGAGACAAGCGACGACTGGGCAGAGAAGATACAGGAGATGCGTGACCTGCTCCAGCAGGACTCGGAACTGCAGGAGACGGTGCAGCTCGTCGGAAAGGACGCGCTGCCGGATCGGGAACGCCTGACCCTGGAAATCGCGACCATGATAAAGCAGTTCTACCTCCAGCAGAACGCTTTCCACGATGTCGACCAGTACTCCAGCCCGCAGAAGACATACGACCTGCTCTCGCTGATCCTCGACTGGGGAGAGGGTGCGCGGGAAGCGCTGGAGGAAGGTGCTCTTGTCGAGGACATCGTGTCGCTTGACTCCCGGAACCGGATAAGCGAGGTCAAAATCACTGAGGACTACCCCCCGGTTGAAGAAGAGATTCGCGAGGAGATGGAAAAGGAGTTCGAAGAGGTGATCGAGCAATGAGTGGAGTAACTAGCTGGGAGGAAAGGACTAGGAAAGTCCTGGATGGGAAATCAGGCCTCTTCGGTTTCAGGAACTGGTTCAACCGCGCCATGCTCCATTACGACATCGATGCTGTCTTCGGACCGGAATACGGCCACAGGATGTACCGGCTGCTCGAAGAAGATACTCAGGAGGCAGAAGAGTACGCTATAAACCTGGCAAGAGCCCTCGATCAGAACAGCGAACAGCTGGCCCGGTCAGTGGAGCTGTTCCAGGAGGACTGGGGCTACGGTCTCAGGAAGGTGTAGATACTATGACACAAGAAGAATACCAGACGATAGAACAGGTAAAAGGACCACTAGTTTTCGTGGAGAAAACCCGTGACATCGCCTACGGAGACATCGTCGAGATTGAGACCGCAGACGGAGAGGTCAAGAAAGGAGAGGTGCTAGAGACATCGAAGGACGTCGTGGTAGTTCAGGTTTACGAGGAGACCCAGGGCATCGGAAGAGACGCGCGGGTCCGGTTCATGGACGAGAACGTCAAGATGCCCCTGACGGACGACCTACTCGGCCGCATCCTCGACGGCACCGGTGACCCGATCGACGGCGGACCGGAGATCGTCCCTGAGGAGGAACGCGAGATAGTTGGTAACGCTATCAACCCGCGTTCCCGGGAACTTCCGGAGGACTTCATCCAGACAGGTGTTTCGACAATCGACGTTATGAACACGCTCGTCCGGGGACAGAAACTGCCTATCTTCTCCGGTTCAGGACTCCCCCACAACGAACTGGCGATGCAGATCGCACGCCAGGCAGAGGTCAAGGGAAGCGGGGAGGACTTCGCCGTGGTCTTCGCAGGTATGGGAATCACGGAGGAAGAGTCACAGGACTTTATCAGGGAGTTCCGGGAGACAGGCGCACTCGAACGCTCGGTAGTCTTCCTCAACAAGGCGGACGATCCTGCACCGGAGCGCCTTATCACTCCACGGCTCGCGCTGACTACCGCGGAGTACCTGGCCTTCGACCGGGGAATGCATGTCTTGGTGATCCTGACTGACATGACAAACTATTGTAACGCCCTGAGAGAGGTCTCCGCTGCAAGGGAGGAGGTCCCCGGCCGCAGAGGATACCCGGGATACATGTATACGGACCTCGCGATGCTCTACGAGAGAGCGGGCATCATCGAGGGACGGGAAGGATCGGTCACGCAACTCCCGATCCTGACGATGGTCGGTGACGACATAACCCATCCGATACCGGACCTGACCGGGTACATCACAGAGGGACAGATAGTGGTCGACAGGGACCTCGACAACCGGGGTGTAAAACCGCCGGTGAACGTTCTACCCTCGCTCTCACGTCTAATGGACAACGGCATAGGAGAAGGCTTCACCCGCGAAGACCATCCCGACGTTTCCGACCAGCTCTACGCTCTGTACGCAGAAGGACAGTCGCTGAGGGACTTGGTCGCGATCGTGGGAGAGGACGCGCTGAGCGAGAAAGATGAACGCGTCCTTGAGTTCACGAACCAGTTCGAGGAGAGGTTCGTCGCCCAGGGAAGCCACGAAGACAGGAGCATCGAAGAATCTCTCAAACTTGCGTGGAACCTGCTCTCGATCCTGCCGGAGGACGAGCTGATCCGTATCGACCCCGAGTTCAGGGAGAAGTACATCGAAGACGAGGGATCAACGGGGGGCTGATATCGTATGAGCCAAGATGTCAAACTGACGAGAAGCGAGGAGTTAAGGCTCAAGGAGCGGATAGAACTCGCGGAGAACGGCCACGACATACTCGAGAAGAAGCGTGACGGCCTGATCCATGAGTTCATGGAGATAGTGGGCGAGGCACGCGACGCCAACAGGGAACTCTCGGAGACCTATTCGGAGGCCAAGCTCCACATCCTTCTCGCCAAGGTCTACGACGGCGAGGACACTCTGAGGGCCAACGCCCTGCCGGTACAGGAGGGGCCCGAGGTAGAGAGCCAGACCCAGAACATCATGGGTGTAGTCGTCCCCGAGATATCTTCGAAGAAGGAGATAAGGCGTCACGTCCTTGACAGGGAGTATGGAATAACCTCCTCAAGTTCCCGCATCGACTCCACCGCGGACAAGTACGAGGAGCTGCTCGAGAAGGTTATCGACGCGGCGGAGACCCAGACCAAGGTCCTCAAGCTCTTGGAGGAGATAAAGAAGACCAAGAGACGTGTCAACGCGCTGGAACACAAGGTCATCCCCGAGATGAAAACCGCGCTCGGCAAGGTCTCCCAAGCCCTTGAAGAGAACGAGCGCGAGGAGACCTTCCGAATGAAGAAGATCAAGGAGATGCAGGACGAGCGTTAACAAACCACTCTACTGCGGTTCTGGTTCACGCTAAGCGTCTCTGGAGACCGCGGTTTTTATAATCGGATTTCTTTAAACCGTCTTCCTTCGTTTATCTGAGGTATCAGGACCGGCTCAGACAGGTCATTTGACTCTCTATCCGGTTTATTTTGTAATACATATACTCTATTTATGGCCGGTTGTGCCGTATTTGTATTACAAGACCGGGTTAGTTTTAAGAGCTAGCCCGTGAACCTGTTTTTATGGAAGACGAGAAGGACTGGCTGGAGCTGGATTCCGTGTCCCGCTACGTGGAGTTCCTGGCCTCCTATAGTATTCTTGTCGTCGTGGGCGCGATAGTTCTCTCTTCCCTGGGTTTCATGGGCGCCCTGCTACAGGCGGTTTACTACGTGGTCGTTCCCCTTCTCGTGCTGATGCTCGTGGTCTTGGTCTACCGCGTTGAAGAAGTTCTCTACCATCACTACTATACAGGGGAGCTGGCCTGGGAGCACGGTTTCTCCCCTGCGGGTATAGTGATAGGGCTCGTAACAGGTGTCGCAGGCCTCAATCTCGGACTCCTGCTGGCCCTTAGATCCGCACAGCAGGCGGTCGAGGGCTTCAATCAGGTGCTGGTATTCGGCCTGATGATCATAGTGCTGGCGTTCGCCCTCTCGCTGAGTATCGTGACACGTGAACTGGTGTCATCGGTCTAGAAAATTTATTTCTCTTCCAGTTCCTCTTCCTCTACATCCCCTGCTTCCTTCTCGAGGTCGGGTACCATCTTTTCTGTGTTCGCTGCCTTCGCAACAGATGACGGGTCGACGTCAGGGCCCATGTCCGAATTCTGCTTCATCTCCTGGAGGTCTCTTCCCACTTCCGACACGAAGTCGCGGGAATCGTTCTGGAGCTCGTATATCTCCTTCTCGTTCACGTCATCGAGGTTCTTGTCCTTGATCTTGGAGATGATATCGTCCCATCTGTCGAACATCTCGATGTGGCTCTCATCGACATCCAGGTTCTCTTCAACGACCTCCGGCAGGTCTGCTTTGTCTTCAGGCGGTTCTATGTCTTTCGCTCTAAGTGCGGCGACGTTCGCCTTCAGGAACCTCTTGTACTCGTCAACGATTCCCTTTACCTTCTTCCTCGCCCCTACCTCTGATACCAGCTTGTGCATCCTGCGGACGAAGTCGTCGGTCTTCTCGAGGTGCTCGTCGACCTCGGCTCCTGTAATCTCACCGGGCTCTTTTTCGCCTGTGTCCGCGAAGTCGTATATCTCGCGTGCCTTTTCCACGTACTCCTCTTCAAGCATGTCCTTCTCGACGAACATCTCTTCCAGGACGTCTGGCACCTTCTCCTTCGCCGGCGGCTGTTTGCCTACGAGCATGATGGGTGCCTGTCCAGCGTTCGCCATGACCTGCTCCATCTTGTGGGGGAGTGAGGACCGGAGTGTGTTCTCCGCCTTCTTGTATCCTGCGGCGGCTAGCTTCAGGCGCTTCCTCACAGATTCCTGTGTGCCGGATATCTTGCCCCTTTCGAGAAGCCTCTTGGCGGGCATGAAGATGCCGACGTCGTAGATCGGTTCCCCGTTCCGGACCGCCTCTATCGCAAGGGGCTCGCCGCTTCTCAGCGAGTCCCAGAACTCTGTGAGGAACGGGAAGTACTGTATGGTTATCCGCTCGTCCGTATCTTTTGCGAGCTCTGTGACCTTGCCACGTATCTTCTTCCTGGCGTCTTCCGGCACGTCTCGCTGGAGCTTGGTGTCGTCCAGTACCACGAGTGTGTCGATATCGCTCTCGTATCCGTGCTCGCCCTGGGGGACGCTTCCCCAGACTGCGACGCACTTGACCTTGTCTCCCAGTTTTTCGACTAGCTTGTCAGAGAACTCTTCTACGGCTTCCATACGTCTTTCCTGGGATTTCTCTCTCATCTCCTTGACTTTGTCCTTGTGGCTCATGCCGGTCACGGAAAAGAATTGGCACCCAACCTTAAAAACCTTTACTAGATATTTGTCACTCTATAGTAAATACTTATCTGTACTCTTCTCCTTTCCACTCGTCTGGGCGATTATCGCGCTCTATGGCGGCCCTGCTTGACCAAGTATGGTCGAACTCTGTGGTCTCCAGCAGTCCTTTCAGCGGGTCGAAAGCGTGCTCCTCTATCTTCGACCATTCTCGGTTGAAGTTTGGCCGGTCCATCCCGAAGAATCTCGCGAGAAGCTCCTGTTCGACATTCTCGTAGCCGCCTTCGAGGGGAATGCGGTCGGGGTCGAGGTCGTCCGGCGTGATGCCGCGCTTGATCATGTCCATCGCGACGCGTATGACGTACATCTCCTCCCTGTACTCCCCGCCGACCTCGAACATGACTATCCCCTTCTCCTCAGGGTTGCGGGCGAAGCCGTTTTCGACGAGGCGGTAGAGCCACTTGTAGAGCGTCTCATCACCCCTTGCGAACGGTCCGTGGCGGTGGCCGCTCTGCTGTTCCCACCCCGGCTTCGTCAGGTGGTAGGTCTTGATGATATCAGCAAGCGGTTTTTCGGGATTGGCGCCTGTCTTGCCCTCCTCTGCCATCTCCTTCTCCTGGTCTATCAGGGTCTCTATCTCCCTGAAAGGGTCGACACCGTAGCTGGAGGTGTGTTCCATGTCAATGGTGAACTTGGCAATCGCACCCTTGTATTCTTCGGCCCAGTCCTCGCTCTGCTTCTCCGCGGTCTTGTTTATCGCGCGGCACGCAACCGCTATGTCCTTCGGCCTCCAGACGCGCCTCAACTGCCCCGGGTCACCGAACATCGCCTCCAGGTTGAGCTTGAGCTCGAACTTGTTCATCCACTCCACCCAGGTGTAGACGCCTTCTTCTCCGTCCTTGAGCTCAGGGGGTTCGAAGCCGTTGGTCTTGAAGGCGTCCTGCGTGAACTTGTTCGGGTTCTGTGTGAAGTGACCCCATATGTAGCAGCATCCAACCGCTGCAAGCACGTTCAGGACGTTTTCACGGCTCTCGTTCAGGTAGTCCTGGTAGTCCTCATAGCTGTCGAAAGTATCCTCGACTACCGCCTCCCAGATGAACTTTGGGGCGTTCCATCCAGGATGCTTCTCCCCGTAGGAGGCGTCCGCGGCCTGCATCCAGGCGGGCATTATCCGGAGGAATATCGCCGATTCTTTCAGGAACTCGTCCCTCGGCCTCCCCGAGGCGAGGTTCTCCAGTATCTCTCTCCGGACTTCCCACTCCTCGTGGGCGAACGCCTGCCTAGCCGCGTCTTCTGCTTGGTCTTCTGCCTGCTCGAATATCTGGCTCCTCTCGATGTCGTAGTTACGCGTGAGGGCGGACTCCTTCGCCTCGACGGATAGATCGGTCTCGTGGCCGTTTGCACCCCATAAACGGTCGATGACATCGTTCAGCGCAGACTCTATCCGCCCCGCATTTTCCGTGATTTCCTCGAACTCGACGTTTCCCGACCTAATCCGGTGGAGGTCGCGTGAAAGCATCCTTATCTGGGAGAATAGTCCCCTCCGGCCTATATCCTGGAGGTCTGCCAGGGTAGAGATGTTTATGGTCTGCGAACCTCCTCCCACGGTCTGCTGTTCGATGGTGAAGGGCTGGAACTCTGCCTCGCCGCAGTAGTCGAGGAAGGTGGTCTCGACACCTTGGTCTACCTGCTGGGCGGTCTGGATCAGGCCGACCTTGTCCTCGACATCCTGGACTAGCCCTCCCTTGTAATGTCCATCTGTTATTTCCTCGCGCGCGTCTCGCCATTCCTCTCTGAAATCCTCTGACTTGTCGGAGAAGACCTGCCGGTAGTACTGCCAGGGCTGTTCGATGACCTCCAGGAACCAGTAGTCGAACATGTTCTCCATGAACTCCTCGTTCCGGAAGATGTTGAACTGCTTGCCCCGGTCCGCGATATCGATTGTCTGCTCGCCGAACGGGTCGACCGAGATGTCGGAGGCGAGACGCTCTTCCATGGGTGGTATGGTCTCGTTCGAGGCGTGCATGTTGACGTAACCCACGTCGAAATCCAGGTCTTCCCGCTGCTGCACCTCGTACTTGAAGGCTGCTAGCTGGTCTATGTAGCGGTGGAAGTAGCGGTGGACGATGTTGTAGCCCGCCGCGCCCTGGGAGCGAGTGGCATAGGCGCCCCCGAAGCCGATGTTGGGGTCTCCGTGGAGCGTTATGTCAAGGTCCAGCTGGTTGATGACGTTGAAGAGTTCCGGCCGGTCAATCTGGAATGTCGCGGGGTTGGTTATCTGGACCTCCATTATCTCGCCTCCTATCTGTGCCATCCTTCCGATCCGCTGGTCTAGCGGTGAGGGGACGTCCTGGCCTATGTCCATACCGGAAGTGTTGCCTATCAGGTAGTTCATGTCGCTGAAGCCTTTCTCCTCGTCTTCATCGTGCGAGAACTTCTGTCTGAGTGAATCCAGGAGGAAGGCCATTCCAGATCACTTCATGGTGTGCATTCCAAGCCCGAGCTTGAAGTCGTAGTAGTACTTGAATTTTATCTCCATCAGGAGCTCGAAAAGCGGGTCAGCGTCCTCCGGGATGACGAAGTCGTCGACCTGCCCGGTGAACTCTCTCAGCGTCTTGCCGATACCGTGGTACATCTCCGATTTTTCCGGTTTTGAGGTCTCGACCTCCAGGTCGAGAAGGCCCTGTATCGCTTCAAGGTAGTCTTCCCCGAACTCCTCGGCTATCGCGTCTGGCATGTCAAGCCCGTCTTCAACCCTCCTTATCATGGAGGAGAGCTCTATGGGTGGTTCCTCACCTATCTGCTCTCCCACCTCGTCCCTTAGCTTCCTGACGGACCAGTTCTTTGCCTCGCGGGCCTGGCGCATCCTGTTGCCCTGCTCTGTCTCGAAGTCCCCTGTGTAGTCCTGGAGCAGTTCTCTGAACCTGTTCGCATTCTTCTCTATCTTCTCCTCGAATATGTTCTCGAAGACGTGACGGCAGACGATGGCAGGGTAGTACTCTATTATAGCGGCCGAGGGGCCCTGTGCAGGACTGTTCGGGTTCTCGCCGCTCGCGAAGTTGAAGTGTATGGAATTGATGTGTACTATCCTGAAGTGCGTGGCTTCATCCAGGTTGTTGTCCTTAACTACCACCATGTCCTCTCCTGTGTTCTTGAGAGGTCGGTAGCAGACGAACTCAAGTTCCCTCAGCATGGTCGCGGTCCCCCGGATATGAGTGTACATGCTCGTGTCCGCTGCGAGCTCATCCGTCGACTTGCCGTGTATCATGACCACGTCCTTGACGTACGGTTCCAGCCACTCCTGCGTCTGCTCGATGGAGCGTTCTATCTGCCTCAGCTCGGATTTCAGCTCGTTCAGCTTCCTCTTGACCTCGCTGCCGTAGAGGTCCTTCCACTTCTCGTACATCACGTACTTCTTCTTCAGCACCGCCTTCTCGTTGGCGGGTAGATGTGAGAGCTTCCCGTCTCCCTTTAGATCGTCGAGAGAGTCCATCTCGTTGAAGTCCGCGACCACGGATGGAAAGATGTGGTTGTCCCGGTAGAACTTCAGCGAGGCCTCGTCCGCGCCCTGTCCGGCTCCCCCTGCCCCGTCGACCAGTTCTATGAAGTCGCCCTTCAGCTCCGTTTCATCGCCGGTCTCGAAGGACTCGGCCCGCGACCTGAGCTTCCTGATATCATGCTCCAGCATGTGCTTCTGCTTCCTCAGCTCTGATATGTTCCTCATGGTTTCGCGGACGCGCTGCTCAGCCTGCTGTTTCCTCTGCATGAACTCGTCGTGGAGCTGGTTCTGGGGTGAGACGAAGATGCTCTCGTCGCTTTTCTTGACGATGTAGTCGAGGTCCTCGTCGAACTTGTCGGCGCACGCCCACGAGACCATGTAGGGAGTTCCTTGGCTGTGGGCGGTCACCTTCAGCCGCTTGTAGTGGTCGCCCAGCGTAGCCATAATGTTGTCTGAGCCTATCTCTGCCTCTAGGTCGTCAAGAGAATCTATCTCGCCGCTCCGTATCTTCTTCCTCAGCTCCTTGGCGTCCCCTCCGCCAGCGTGACCGGTCTCGTCGTGGTCGTACACTTCGAAGACGTGACCGAATTTACAGTTATCTGGGCTCACATCCTTTGCTTGGGCAGACTTCTACTTAAAATCGTGGAATCGAAACTTTAATGAACAGCCGCCGGTTTAAATCCCTTATGGGATTTCTGGGCAATCTGAAGGATTCTCTGACTGGTTCGAGTTCGAGTGGTTCCTCTGATTTTAACGGCGGGAAGTTCGACAGCAACTTCTCCGGAAACGATGATAATTCTAACAGCCCCGGTAATCCCGGTCCGCAGGGACAGAACCCTGGTGCCCCTAGTGGCAACGCAGGTCCCGGAAACGACATGGGCGGCCTAGGAGGTCCCCGGGGCGGACAGGGAGGTCAGGGACAGGTCGGCCAGCAGGGTCCGAACCAGGGTCCCGGTGACATGGGTGACGACCTCGGTCTTGACG
>CAZVPZ010000012.1:0-32992 GCA_964629245.1 uncultured archaeon
AGGTAGTCAAGTGAGAACATGGAGCGGGACTCGCTGCCGTCAAAGTCGAGGACTCCCTCGGAATCCTTGTCGATTCGGAAGTCCACGTTGCTCTGGTCTCCCTCCGCCGATATGTTGATGCCTGTGTCATCGGATTCGACTACTACCGAGTCGCCGACCACCATCGCGTCCTTTACAGCACCTTCGATCACAGAGGTGTCGAGGTCCGCGCTGAAAGAGTATTCAAGGTCTTCCGTCGATGGGATGTCGTCCTCCGAAAGGTTCAGGATGGGGAGCGAGAAATCACGTGTGCTCGAGTTCTCCATGGTTATGTAGAACTTGGCGTCGTCATCCCTGACCTCGAAGGTCAGTGTATCTTTTGAATTCGCCCTGCGGAGAATCGAGTAGAGGTTCTCGAGGTTGAGACCTATCTTCGCCTCCTCATCCAGTTCGTACGTCTCGAAAACACCTTTCTCTATCTTGAAGTCAACCAGCGCGACCATGGCCGGGTCCGCCGCGACCAGCTTTATGCCGTCTTCCTCGAGCTGGAAAAGTCCTTCAGAAATCAGGTCAGAAACTGTTTTCATCGAATCCTGAATCAAACCAATATCGTCTAGTTCAGCTTTAAACACTCCCCATTCACCTTGTTACTCCGATACATTAACAACTTTTTTAACCCTGTCGTAGAGTTCGGAATCGACCTCGCTGAAGTCCTGGACGACCTCTCCCTGTATCTCGAAACCGTCCGGTGTAGGGAGCACGCGCCCAAGGACACGGGCCCGCTGCCCTTCCTCGACTTCGTCGAGATCTTCTTCTTGGAGGAAGACTTCCACCGTCCCGGTACCATCGTCAAGACTTATAGAGTCCTCATCGACCGAAATCGCCGTACCGACAACCCTCACGCGGATATCCTGCTTCGGGTCGATTTCCTCTATCTCCTTTGGAATTCCAGGTGCTCTGCGTTGTCTATCCGGCATGCTTAGGTGTTCTCGTTAACTGTTTTAACTATACTGGATGCTCGGGTTTCAAATACCGAAAAAATAAAGCTTGGTACATGGATCTGCTCGGGAAAAAGGGCGAAGAGGCCTGGGAAGACCTAGAGAGGGTTTCGGAGCAACTTGAGGACGTTGAATCCCACCTCTACGCTGTCGACCAGGCCCTCCAGGACTTCATGGAGCAATCGGAGCACATCCTGGAACAGACCTACCGGTTCGAGGAGAAGGAAGTTGAAAGCCTTGAACGGGTGAGAGAAGAGGAGGAACAGGACATTGAAGGCCTTGAATCCAAGCTCGAATCCCGCCTCAGCAGGCTGGAGGACTCCATCGAGCACCTGAGGACGAAGCAGGCCGAGAACCGAAAGAAGATCGAGACCATAATGGAGTCCGAGCTTCTTGACATAATCGAGCGGGTCAGGAAGATGATCAACGACACCAACCGCCGCTATAACAGGCTCAGGGACGGCCTCGAGTCGCTCGAACAGCGCATCAACGAGGTGGAGAACGACCTGGTGCTGGAGATCAACTCGCGGGAGTTCGACTTCGGGAGAAAGCTCGACAGGTCGGAGTACGAGCAGGAGAGCGACGATATGTGGAACGAGATAAAGAAGCTCCGCGCCTCGGTGAACATGCTGGCCGACGAGCTCGACAAGAAGGGCGAGATCAACGTCAACTAGAGAACCGCATATGTAAGACGTCCGTATTACTATAGCCCCATATAATGCTTAAAACAGGTCATCTATAATACAACTTCCCTAGTCGTACTCCTTGTGGACGTTGCTACATTCCCTGCAGCGGTAGAAACGTGTGGGGGGTTCGTCGCTGGACCTTGTCTGCTCCATCCACCACTCGTGCTCGGTTTCCTCCCCGCACTTCGGGCACTCTTTCTTCGTGGTAGGCATCGTGGAGGATTCCTCACCCTCCTCCGTGATGTTAAGCCGGTCCATCGGGTTTTCCTCCTTCTCCTTTGTGACCGTGTAGTCGCCCTCTTCAACGTCCTGGACATGGCCGCAGTTCCGGCATTTCATCACTGTTTCGCCATCATTCTTCTTCGAGACAAGCATCCCTCCGCATTCCTCGCAGAACTCCATACTTGAGCTACTTATTCAGTTTAAACTTAAAAAGGTGCTGTCAGCTCCCGGCTACCTCTCGTCTAGAGGAACCCTGATGTCGCACTGAGGGTACGCGTCTACCACCAGCGGCCTGTCTCCCCCGAAACCCACAAGATCCATGACCAGTATCTTCAGGCCGCCGATGCGGGGGATGGAGAAAAGCACCCGGCCGTGGACCTGCTCTGGTTTCACGTCCTTCTCGAAATCCAGCTGGGCCACGTTGTTGTCCCCTCTGGTCTCCAGGCTGTCCGCATCCTTGCCCACGACGCGGTGAACTACCGGGATGTCCATCCCGACTACATCTTTCACTGTGACTTTTTTCCCGTCTACCATATAGCTGCCTCCTTCCCTCAGCCTCGTTCTCTGGCCGTCTATCTCCACGACTGCCTCCACTGCCTCACCCGTCTCGGGATCGGTCAGGACTGTCACTACCCTGGCCTCCCCTACAGGCGTCTCGACCGCATTCCCTCCATTGTATTTTGTAAGGGTGTAATTACCTCCCTCTATCGCGAGTTCGGCGCGCTGTACCGTGTAGACGATGACATCGCCCTCCTCTATCTGGGAGAACTCCGTCCCCTTCACCACGAGGATATCTCCCACGTGTAATTCGGGGTACATAGAGCAGGAAACCACCGAAACAACAGGTTTCTCGGTCTCAAGTACGGAGCCCGTTGTCTGGAGCACGCCAAAGGCAAGTATCAGCGCTATGGTGAGGAAATATACCTCCCTGAAGCTCTCCTTCTCCAGGAACCTGAGAAATTTGGCTATACTCATGTCAAGTTATACCCCGCGTTCTTTTTTCAATCCGCACCTTCAGCCATCGCCCTTCCTATCATGTCCGCAACCCGGATGGGTTCTGGTGAAAGTCCGTGGATGGTAGATGCTCTCACGAAGCCTTTAACGTCCTCAAACTCCGCTCCACGGTACTGGACGAAAACCTTGCCGTCCTTCAGCTCCACTTCCCTGGGCTCACCGAAATTCTCGAACCTCTCGTCGATATTGCCGGTCCGCTCCATGGTCTCCCGGAAGAGCTCTCGGTCAGGACGGTTGGCGGTGACCGCCACCACGGGTTTTCCAGTGTCCTCGCTGACCTCCTCGATGTCGACGATGTTAAAACCCGCGAAGCTTATACCGTCAAGAAGGATGGCCTTTATCTGGCCGTGGTTCTGGCACTGGTCGAAAAGGCGGATTACGCGCTCAGTCGCGTCGTAGCCGTCCACGTCAACCTTCGTGACCACTATGTCCTCGATGAACTCGGTGCCGCGGTAGACCACTCCCGTCAGCCAGGTCTCGTCCTCCTCAAACTCGAACGCTCCGTCGTCGATTCCGAGCACGCGTATGCCTTTCTTTGTGAACGCCATGAGAATTTATTGACTTCAAGAATTTTAGAGCTGGTCTTCAAGCTCGTCCATCCACTCCCTTGCGACCTCCACCGCGTCTAGAAGCACCTGCTTCGGGTCGTCGGCCTCGATTATCAGCTGCGAGTCCTGGTCGAGCGGGTGGCCCTTGTCGTAGGCCGCCTCTCCCCCGGCCTCCCATACAGCCTTCCTTACAAGGTTTGCCAGGGTGTGATTCTGCTCCATATTGACTATCAGCCTGTCTTCTTTCTCAACTGCTTTAAGCTCCATTATTGGTCCTCCTCGTCACGATAAGGTCTATCTCGGTTTCCCGGCTCTCCTCAGTGTGGAAGCCGAAGGTCGCGGGCAGGGCGATAGTATAGGGCTCTACCGCCCGTATTTCATGAGACGATTGCCCTGCAAAATCTTTTATACGTTCCCGGGAGCCGCGGTTCGAGAGAGTGTAAACAGAAGAGGCGATCTCGAACGCCTTCTCCAGGAAGCCGAAGCCCGTGTCGGAGTGTACTGAAAACGGCGGGTTCATAAGGACGGTGTCAAAACTGCCCGAGAAATCCCTGACTTCGGACTCCACGAATTCGATTTTTCCTTTTACGTCCAGTTCCTCCGCGCTCTCCCTGGCGATCTCTATCGCATCCGGATCTTTCTCGACCGCGGCGACTTCAGCACCCATCAGCGCGGCTCCTATCGCCAGGATACCGGTTCCTGCGCCAAGATCGGCCACGCTCTCCTCCATGTCGCCGTTCATGTAGGCTATATATACCATGTCCGCGGCGAGGGATGGAGTTGTCATGTACTGCTCCAGAGATATCCTTGGATTGCTAAAACCCTCTAATTCGGAAAGCTTGTGGGCCAGTTCGGCCTTTTTCATCACAACGGTGTTCCCGGGTTAAGGATTTAAGAATTTGGTTAAAGTTCCAAGGGCATGCCTAGCGAAAACTACGAGGACCTGAGCAGGGAAGAACTGGTCGAAAGGTTAAAAGCGCAGGAGAACGATAACGTTGTCTTCTTCGAGCCACAGCGCGAGATTATAATATCTAACCCCTCCGAGGAAACGGTCAACGAGATGTCGGAGATATCTCATCTCGACACCTCGAGCGGGGATCACTACAAGTTCAAGGTCCGGGAGATGGACATCTGGAACTCCGACCTGTCGCTGGAAGAGCTGAGGGAGAAATACACACGTATCCTGGGATCTTACCCGCATTTCATGGAGTGGGTGGAGCGGACGTACAACCGCCAGGAGGTCTTTTCCATCGAGCACGAGGGGACATACCACGCCCTGGTTTCCACCAGCGAGGAGAGGATGGAGTGGGCCCGTAGCCTCGACAAGGCCCGGGAAAACCTGGTCGTCGATCTCTCGGATACGAAGTCCAGGATCGCCATGGGTTCCAAGTCCCGGGCGGAGATCAAGGAAGCACTTCTCAAGAAAGGCTACCCTGTAGAGGATAACTCCAAGTTCAGGGAAGTGGAGGAGAAGATAGGCGCGGATCTCAAGGTCGAGCTCAGGGACTACCAAGAGGAGTACGTCACGAACGCGTACGAGAAGAAAGCCGCTGTGCTCGCCAACCCGGCGGGGAGTGGAAAGACCGTGACCTCGATAGGATTGATGTGCAGAGTCGACGCTCCCACGCTGATACTCGTCCCCCAGCGGTCGCTGGTCGGCCAGTGGAAGCGGGAGATACTCGACAAGACCACACTGACAGAGGACCAGATAGGCGAGTACCACGGGGATGAAAAAGAGATGAACGACGTGACCATCGCGACATACCACATAGCGGGAGAGAAGACCTCGCTGTTCAGGAACGACTGGGGCCTGATAATATTCGACGAGGTCCACCACATCCCCAGCAAGTTGTTCAGGAGAACTGCATCCCTCCAGTCGACGCGCCGCATCGGTCTCTCCGCGTCGCCGGTCCGGGAGGACTCGAAGGAACGGGAGATATTCGCGCTGATAGGGCCTGAAATCGGTGGGGACTGGGCTAGGTTCTTCTCCGCGGACTACGTGCTGAAGCCTGACGTAAAGATAATGTTCTCGGAGTGGGCGAGCGACGAGTACCGGCACAAGTACCACGAGGCCTCGGGCATCAAGAAGGCGATAATCGCGTCGAAAAACCCTGCGAAAAAGCAGAGGCTGAAGAACCTGATGGAGGAACACGAGGAAAAGAAGAAGATAATCTTCTGCGACTGGATAGACCAGGGTGAAGAGATATCGAGGGAACTGGACGTCCCTTTCGTCTACGGCGACACTGATTTCGACGACCGGGATGAGTACTTCGAGAAGTTCCGGGACGGCGATATAGACACGCTCATAGTATCCCGGATAGGCGACGAGGGTCTTGACCTGCCCGACGCGGAAGTCGGTATCATCATGTCCGGCCAGGGCGGTTCACGTCGCCAAGCCACCCAGCGGGCGGGACGCGTCATGAGGCCTTTCGGCGACGCGAAAGTCTACATGATAGCTACGAAGGGTAGCAACGAGGAGGACTTCGCAAAGCGCCAAGTCGAACTCCTGAAGGAGAAAGGCGTCCCTGTTAAGGTGGAGGAGTGATGCAGGTAGACATCCCATACGACGAGGTCCGGAACGATGTCAGTTACGTTGAAAGGTTCATGGACTCTATAGATGCAGAGGCATACGACGCGGGCAGGCTGAACTACAGGACGGACGAAGGCCATGAAATCCTCATCACCGAGAAAGAGGACGGCCTAGGAATCCTAGGCGACGAGCAACTCGTCCCAGGAGTTGAGAGCATCCTGAGGTCAAGGATACCCTGGCTCAGGTACCGGTTAACCACGCTCTCCTACAGGAACAGCCGGGCTGTTGAGGAATTCAGGGAGCTGTTCGACAAGTAGTTATAAAGACTGTTACAGCGTTTTTAGGCATGGCATTAATAGAGGCAAAAGACCTTAACAAGACCTTCCGCATCTACCGCCAGGGTGAAGGCATACGCGGCTACCTCAAGTCCTTCGTTTCGAGAGAGTACGATGAAATCGACGCCGTGAAAGACCTCGACCTAGAGATAGAGGAGGGTGAGATAGTGGGCTACATAGGTGCGAACGGCGCCGGGAAGTCGACGACTGTAAAGATGCTTACCGGCATCCTCGAACCCACGTCAGGAAGCGTTGAGGTCGATGGAAGGAACCCTTACCGCCAGCGGAAGCAGAACGCGATGAATATCGGCGTGGTCTTCGGGCAGAAGACACAGCTCTGGTGGGATCTACCAGTGAAGGAGTCCTTCAAGCTGCTCAGGGAGATATACGAGGTGGAGCAGGAAGACTACGAGGAGCGGATAGATGATTTCAACCAGGTCCTCGAACTCGACAGTTTCTGGGAACAGCCGGTCAGGAAGCTTTCTCTCGGCCAGAAGATGCGTGCAGAGCTGGCTGCTGCGTTCCTCCACCACCCGAAGATAGCCTACCTCGACGAGCCGACTATAGGACTAGACGTGGCGGTCAAGGAGAAGATACGAGATTTCATACGCCGTATGAACTCCGAGAAAGATATCACTGTGATGCTGACAACCCACGATCTCGACGATATCGAGGACCTCTGCGAGCGGATAGTGGTGCTTGACGCAGGGGAGAAGATATATGACGGTAAGCTTGACGCCCTGGTCAACCGTTTCAGCTCGAGGCGGTTGATACTCGACCTGAAGGGTGAGGCTAGGTTCTCGCTGGATGTCGAAGGCGTCGAGGATATAGATGTCGAGAACGGCAAGGTAGAGATAGTCTTTGACCGCGAGGCTGTCAGCGCTTCCGAGCTTATGCGAGAGATACTCGACGATTACGACGTCATAGACTTCCAGATAAAGGAGCCAGATATCGACGCGGTAGTGAGGAAGATATACAGCGAGGGTCTCTAGATGGGCTGGAGGAAGTACCCTGAGCTGGTCAGGATAGGCTTCCGAGAGGCGGTCGCATACAGGCTGGACGCGGTGATGTCGCTCGCCACCTCGCTGTTCTACCTTGTCCTCGCCTACTACATCTGGAGCGCGATAGCAGCCTCGGGAAGCCTGAACTCCAGCCTTACACAGGTCATGACCTATCTCGTGGTGGGACAGATAGTCTCGAACACCACCGAGGCAGGAATCGAGAACTTCATAGGAGAGAAGGTGAGGAAAGGCACGGTCGTCAACGAGCTGAAGCGTCCTCTCTCGCTCCGGTCACACGCATATTTCTTCCACCTGGGCTGGGCGGTCTTCCACCTGCTAACGAAAGCGTTACCCGTCGCGTTGCTGGGCTACTTCTTCCTAGGCCTTACCTTTCCCACAGGCTGGAACGCGGTCGGGTTCGCGGTCAGCCTTCTGCTCAGCCTCAACCTGGTGTTCTTCCTGTCATACCTCACCGCGATGTTCGTGTTCTGGACCAAGGTAGCCTGGAGCCTCCGATCGATGAGAAACACCATCCAGCGACTCTTCTCCGGTGTGCTGTTCCCTCTCTACCTGCTGCCCGAGAACTTGAAACCAGTATTTTACGCGACGCCTTTTCCCTCGATGGTAGACCTTCCCATCCAGATATTTCAGTCACAGGTGAGCGGGGGAGAGATGCTCTCGCTCTTCGGGGGACAGCTTTTCTGGATCGTGGTTCTGGCGGTCCTGGGAGAAATAGTGTGGCGAAAAGCCAGGAAAAATCTGACGGTACAGGGTGGTTGAGAGATGTTCGAAAACACAAAGAGATACTGGCGGATCTACTGGCTCTACTTCAGGCAGTTCTGGAAGTCGAGGCTTATCTACAAGGCCGACTTCGTACTGGGATTTACAGCGCACACCCTGAGCGTGATTTTCTCGGTGGCTTTCCTTACACTGCTGTTCACACAGGTGGAGTCTATACAGGGCTGGACATTCAATCAGATGCTTTTCCTGGCAGGCGTCGGCGGCTTCATAATGAACTTCCACCATATCTTCCTGTTCAACATCTACCGGCTCGGCGACGACTACGTGGTCACCGGCAAGTTCGACCGGTTTCTCGTCAGGCCTCTCAACCCTCTCTTCCAGGTGTATGCGGACGAGGTCAGGGACAACTCTGTCGCAAAGCTGCTTGTGAACACCGGGCTACTGGCGTACGCGGTTCCCCGCCTCGATGTCGCGATCTTCACCCCGGAGAAGATGTTCTACTCTGCGTTAGTGCTGATCTCGGGCGTCCTCATATTCGCGGCCGTCTACCTGGCGTTCGCGACAACCGCGTTCTGGACCGGGAGGTCGCGAGCCGCGATATGGCTGATATTCAGGATGAGTGATTTCAGGAAGTACCCGTACGGCATATACGGGACAGCTATCCAGATAATCCTAGTAACGCTGATCCCCATCGCGTTCGCATCCTTCTTCCCCGCCTCTTTCCTGCTTGAGAAGGAGGGCTGGACGGCGTGGCAGATAGGTGCTATCGTAGCCGGACCGATTTTCTACCTGCTGGCGCTGAAGTTCTGGAGCATAGGAGTCTCGAACTATTCCAGCACGGGTTCATGACTACCGGTAGCTGCTGGCCTGCTCAAGCTGGTAGGTGAACTCCTTCAATCCCTCGGCGACATCTCGCGTCCACTGATTCCGGTACGCTGTGGGCCAGCCCGCTGTATCCTTGCTGTTCATCACCTGCTGTACGAAGGGTTCAAGCTTCCTGTACATCCCGAGCAGTTCGTCGGGCTGGTCGGTCAGGATGTCAGCGACCCGTTCCTCACCCCGGAAACCGTGGTGAGAACCTATGTCTGACTCGAGTATGTAAAGGGCTCTGTCCAGAGGATTGTACTCCGGCACGTAATCCGATTCCGGCTCAAGAAGGAGTTTCACCTCCGCGGTCACCTTATCCAGCTCGGAGGAGAAGGGAAAAACCTCCTCCCCGAGTCGGTCGATGTCAAACCTTACGGCCATTCTATTCGAACTTCTCCTTATAGAGTTCCCTGGAGCGCTCTATAGCCTCGTGGGCTTCCTTTCTTCCACCCCATCCCTCTATCTTGACGGTCTTCTTCGGCTCCAGGTTCTTGTAGGTGGCGAAGAACTCCGCGACCTCTTCCTTCGTGTGTTCGTTCACATCGTCTAGATCTTCAACATCATCCCATCGGGGGTCCTCGGTCGGCACGGCGATGATGTTGTCGTCCTGCTCCCCGTCGTCATCCATGTACAGGATGCCGACCGGCCGAACCTCTATCACGCATTCCGGGAAGGTCGCGTTGGTCGTGAGGACGAGTATGTCCATCGGGTCACCGTCCTCGTAGTAAGCCTTCGGAATAAAGCCGTAGTCACCAGGGTAGTGCACCGCGGAATGTAGAACGCGGTCAAGCACAACGCTCTCCTTCTCCTTGTCGTACTCGTACTTGTTTTTCGTACCTGTAGGATTTTCGATTACAGCGTATATCTCTTCCGGAGGGTTGGGGCCTGTCTCGTAGTCCTGCCATTTGTTGACCATGGTTATCAGATGAACAGGCCGTTCCGAACCTTTTATTTGCTTCGAATAGAAACCAGAAGAGAAAAATCTACTCCTTCTTCGGTGTGGCGGACAGTCTTACCATGGAGATATTCTTGATGGTCCCGCACCGGCTGCAGACCACTTTCACCCAGTCCACGTTGGGTTTCTCTACGGGGTTGACGTGTAAATCCTTACCGCAGTTGTCACAGCTTGCTGTCATCAGGCTCTCTCCTCTTGGGTAGATAATACGTATCCATCTATATAAGCCTAACTTGGGTCCAGGTAACCAGAAATTAAAAAGGTAACAACTGAACGTAGCTTATACGCAAGGGTTCGTGGTCTAGCTGGTTATGACACCGCCTTGACACGCCAGCCAAGGCGCCGGCGGCGCGCCTTAAGGCATTCTACGAATGCCTTTCAGGATGCTGACTGGCTCAACTTGGCGGAGATCCCCGGTTCAAATCCGGGCGAACCCATTCAGGCCGTTCCTTATTAGATAGTAGTAACATTTAAAAATATCTGTGATTCTTCCTTATTGGAGATTACTATGGTGAGACGCTGGAGAACTGCTGGCGGCGCAGCTCACAGGGAGAAAGACGAACCAGTCCTCACACTGGCTTTCAAAGATATAGGTGCCTCTGAACCCGGTCTCGACATAGCCGCTGGCCTCATGGAAGCGGATGAGTCCATAAACCTTCTCCAGATAGGGGAAGCGGTAGAAGAGATAGCTTATATCGACCCGGAATCAATTGACGGTGAAGCGACTGTTTACGCCCCGGACATCATCGAAGGCACGCCTATGGAAGACAGGTTTACCTCGTTCTACGAGAGAGCCTCGGAACTTTCCGATGGAATAGTGCCAGAGGACTATGAGATAGAGTTCGTGGACTCGGAGATGCGACCACTTTCCGAGGAGGTCTTGGATTCGACCGAAGAATTTGGCAGCAAGGTAACAGGCGCGGTACACCAGCCCCCGGTAACGGATGAAGACAAGTGGAGTCGGGAGCTCATCGAATACCTTGAAGTAGATGTACCTGACCACGCCGTCCCACTCGACCTGGAAATCGTGGAAGATGGAGAAGAGTCCTTCTATCTCAACAGGATAGACTTCCGTACAAATGTTGAAACAGGATACACTGAGGTCTGGCGTGAAGGAGAAGTCCTCTACAGCGGAGAATTCGACGAGGCGCTGGGATACGTTGAGCAGGAAGTGGATGACCGGGGTTACAACGTTGAGAACCTGGGAGAAGACCAGAAGAACCCGTTCGAAGATCCATTCAACGTCAAGTCAGGTGCAGCAATCACAGGTATGGAAGGCGTGGAAGTACACGAATCTATCAGACAGTACCTAGAGTGATTTATTTTCTAGAACCGACTTCTCTTGTACTCTCCTTGCAGAACAGCCATTTTGCATCCGAGAACAAAAGCTATCCCGGTGTCGACTCGAAGACGAGGTCAGGAAATTCCTCGAACTTAACGGTTAGACCATTCATAAAACTTCATCCCTCACCTTGTTTCAACAGGGAAGGTAGCTCAGTCGGTAAGAGCGCTGCGCTCATACTAGGCTATGAGCGATGAGGGTCACTGTCTCGTCTGACGTGACAGTTCGAGAAGACCTCCGGTCTTCGACCCGATGATTAAACATCTCTGGACTCGGGCCGCAGGACTTTTGGCCAAGCGGTCTGGCTTAAGGGCTACGCAGAGGTCGCGGGTTCGATTCCCGCCCTTCCCATCTGGCTTCTTTTAGAAGCCAGCTGGTCCAAGAAGCAACCGGGTTCGGTTGCGTTCGTTCCCATCGCAGCTTCTCTAGGCGAAGCTGCTCCTAGAAGAGTTCCCGGAAATCTCCGGCTCGAAAACGTGTTAAAAAATCGGCAACTAACCCTTACCAGATGCCGCCCAACATCGTTCTCGTGGTGCTCGACACCCTCCGGAAGGACCACTGCTCCCTATACGGCTATGAGCGCGAGACAACGCCTTTTCTCGACTCTTTCGCACAGGAGAACAGCTACTCGGAGGATGTCTACGCCAACAGCTGCTGGTCGCCACCCTCCCACGCTTCGCTCATGACCGGGAGGTACCCGTTCCAGCACGGTGTGACCGCAGAGGATACCTACATGGACGTAGACAGCTACCTGCCCGAGGTGCTATCAGGGAATGGATATACCACGCTGGGGTTCTCGAACAACCCGTGGATCTCACGTGCCTTCGGCTGGGACCGCGGTTTCGACTACTTCCAAGACAACTCGGTGGGTGACGAGAAGCTCTCCCGGCTGCTACCACTCACCCTTACCAACCTCTCCAAGGCATTGCTGGTCGGTCTCTGGGGGATAAAGAACCCGGTAAAGGCTATCCGTTCCATCCCCGAGCTTGGACATCTCCTGCCCCGCTCCCTCGGACTCTCGGATGGCGGCGCCCGCCGGACGAACGGCATGGTGGAAAGAGAGTTGAAAGAAACCGAACAACCTTTCTTCCTATTCATAAATTACATGGACATCCACGAACCGCACCGCCCTTCCCCCCTTCACCACCCTTTCTCCGGGATAAAACAGCGGTTTACGGGCAACAGGAACTACCGCGACCGTTTCAACCCTCCGTTCGATATACAGGATACTATCGACCTCTACGACGACGCGGTACACTACCTGGACCGCAGGGTGGAAGAACTGTTCCGCTGTCTCAAGTCCATGGACCTGATGGATGATACGGTGGTCATAGTTACAAGCGACCACGGGCAGGTCTTCAAGGACGAACACCTGGGACACGCACCGGTTATGGAGGAAGAGATCTTACGGGTCCCGTTCTTCTCCAAGGGTCTTGAACTGCCAGAAAGCGGTTTCTCTCTCCGGGACGTTTACTGGCTGTTGCTGGAGGAGGCGGGCATCGAGGTAGATGAAGACTATCCGGGTGACGTGCTTGCAGAGGTCTACGGGAGCCTGAGGACTGAACTGCCCGACCACCGCTCACAGGACTGGTGGAAGAGATATGAGGCGGTCTTGTTTCAGGAAGGAGATACACACCGGGTGAGCAGTAACGGCGGGATCAAAGAGAGGGATGTAGAACTCTTCCCTGAAGAAGTGGTAGAAAACGCGGAGAAGGGAGTCGTGCAGGAGAGGTTCGAGATCGATTTCTAGCCGACAAGGGGTAACTTGCCGTTCCGGGTCTTTCCAGGCATCTCCTCGGAGCAGGAAACATCGAAGTCGTCGTCCGATATCCTTGAAAGGACTTCTTCCAGGCTCCTTTTGATGTCTTCTTCCACCTGCCCCCTGTCACCCGCGCCGGCGTTTAGCTGGTACTGGACATGGAACTCGGTCTCCGTTTCCTGTGCTATCCTGAACTCCAGGATATCGTTGTTGCCGCTTAAAGCATCTATCATGGCCGTGGGCGGAACTTTCCCGCCATCGATATCGAAGAAGTCCTGCTTCCGGCCAAGGATGTCCTGGACCGAGGGAAAGCTGTTGCCGCAGCCGCATCCCTCACCTATCTCCACGACATCTTTCATTGGGTACCTTATCAGCGGCATCTTGTAATTGACGAGGTTGGTGGCAACCACCTCGTGGTATCCCTCCCATCCCGGGAACTCGAAAAACGCGGCGTCGATATCCATGTGGTAGTTGCCCCTCTTGCATTCTCCAGCCATCCTGTTGAACTCCGTGCTACCGTAGTGGTCGTACACCGGGCAGTCGAACACGTCCTCTATCTTCCTCCTCATGCCAGGTGTAAGTATCTCCGCGTGCGTGATGATGGAGCGGGGAGAGATGGCATCCTCCTCTCCCATCCTATCCGCGTACTTGGCGAGAATGTAGATGGAGGTGGCGAAGTAGTAGATGTACTCGGGATCCAGTTCCTTCAACCTCTCCCACTGCTCCTCCACCTCCAGGTCCTTGTGCACCAGCTCTTTTCTCATGAAGAAACGGTTGTAGAACTCGTCGTCAAACTCCTCCCACCAGTAGTATGCAAGTGGTTTCCAGGGCTGGTAGCCCGCCTCTCTCAGCGAGCGGAGGTAAACCGCCTCGGCGTAATCCCAGGACTGCTCGTCCCAGACAACGGTCATCGGATTGCCGCTGCTCGAGCCGGACGTGGAGCGAGAGTAGTAATCGTTAAGCGGGATGTCTTCCGCGAGCACTTCTTCAGGGAACCCCTCTTTTATCCTCTCTCGAGGAACCAATGGTATCTTTTCGACATCTTCAAAACTCTCGAGCATCTCCGGCCTGAAACCTTTCTCGTCGTAGAGTTCGCGGTAGAGCGGCACTTTCCTGTAGGCGTGCTCCACCACGTTCTTCAGCATCTGGAACTGTCTCGCCCTGAGAGCCGAGGGCTCCTTCCCGGGGTTGTTCCTGACCCGGAGATAGTAGTAGAGTTTGCGGGGTAGCATCCTGCCTGGAAAGATTTAAACCATTCAGATTTTATAGTGTACCCATGTACAGGAACAGCTTCTTGGAACAGCTTTTCAGCCTTCTGGAAGGTGCGGCGCAGGATAAAATTGTCCAGAGGAAGTAATTCAGCCTGTGTGACTGAAAACCATCAACTGTTTTCCCTTGTCAAGACCCCTAGGGTATCTTTCCTTGTCTCCAATTTTGTTCTCTAACGTCCATGGCCGAAATATCTCCCCCCATTTTTCAATAGAACGGCTCCAGCTGCGTGCGTAGTCCCTGCCTGAAACCCTCTCTTTCAAGACTATCCTCCCTCCTTTGGCTGTGACCCGTTTCAGCTCTTCTACTGCCTCTTCAAGTCGATCCGGGGGTATCACCCCCAGTACATTGAAGGACACACTTAAATCGAAGGATCCATCCTCGTAAGGCATATCCTGGGCCATACAGTTCTCATAGCTTACCTGTGGGTAGAGTTCCTCCGCCAGCTCCAGCAACTCCTGGTTTGGTTCCACAGCATGATGTTCCCTGGAAAAACCAGCTATCCACGGGGTTATACGTCCATAACCACAGCCTATCTCCAGCGAGCGCTCACAGTTGTCTTCAAGGACGGCTTCAAGGAGCTTCACCTCCTCAAAAATCCTCGCGCTGAACTTTGAGGGCTCCGATACACCTACGGTGTTCTTCTCGTTGAAAACCGTATATCCTCTAGAACTCTCCTCTCTACGCCTCGGTAATTCGTTGGTCAGGAACCACCAGCTGTATCTTGGGACGAGATGAGGATTCCGAACGGCCTTTGACAGCTTCTTCCTCCAGTTCCGAAAAAGTTTCTTCCTCCCAATTAACCGGTTCAAATGGCTCATCGGCCTTATAGAACATCCTTGTAAAAAGGATTTTAAACCAGTAACTAATTTATCGAGAGCCTCTGATTCGCTTCCACATCCCTCAGAATCTTCTTATCCCCATAGGGATTCACTATCCTTATCTCGTCGACGTTCTGGGCGCTACCGAGACCAAAGTGCAAGTAACGCGAATCCTGTGAAAGAAAATCAAACTTTGAGTTCTGAATCTTTAAACGGGTGATACCGTTCGCGGTTAAATAAACCTTCGTACCCAGAGCCGGTTTGTCGTCAGGTCTGACTCTTATCTGAATCCAGTTTCCTCCCTCCAGCCTGTTTTCATAAAGACGGTGTCTTCCTTGGTGATCGGCCAGTAAAATATCTAGGTCACCATCGCGATCAAAGTCTAGCTTAACGGCGCCTCTACCATCTATAGCTTCGAATAAATCGTCTCTTCGTTTAAAGCCGTCTTCTTTTCGTATACCAAAAACAGGAGTCGTTAAATTTATCTCTTCAAGCCTCACGGGATGAGACCTACCGGTTGAATGGAAAACATCACTCATACCATCATTGTTAAAGTCAGCGAGAATCGCAGCCCACCCCCATTTACCCCTCTTCAGATTATATTTCTCTGCTTCCTCCCGGAACTTTACCTCATTGGCAAAATCCCCCGTATTAATCAGTAGGTTGTTCCCCTCAAACCTGTATTTGTTGGGAGAATCAGACTTCAGACGGTTTTCTCTGTATTCCTCTGATTTATAGAGATTTGTAACCAGTATATCGGGTAAAAAGTCTCGATTCAAATCCTCGACTTCCGATGACATGCCGTTTCTATTCGTCCAGAAACCAAGTTCATTTCTTCTGAAGGACGGCCCCGAACCAGAATCCAAACTGTTAACGTACAATACATCCTCTCCAAAATCGTTGGCGACATGGATGTCGGGCAGCGTATCGTTGTTGAGGTCTACAAAGCTTGCGGCCAGACTCCAGTGCTCACCTTCTATCCCTGTTTTTCGAACTCTGGTAAACTCTGAACAGCCCCCCTCAAACAGGATGTTGGGGTTACCGTTATCTAAGTCATCTTCCACGAAAGTCTGTTCCATGCCCGTCGGATCTGTACGTTCCCAGTCTCCATTCTGGATAACAAACACGTCAAGGCAACCATCCCCATCGTAGTCGGCGGCAGAAGCACCCATAGGGACTCTGAAATCCTCCTGTAGCCCTACCTCCTTTACATGAAACTCTCCTTCGCTGTTCTCCAAAAAGAGGCTTTCACCTGTCTCAGATAAAAGATAGAGATCCTCCCAACCATCGTTGTCATAGTCAAAGAAGACTGCAGACTTAAACGAATCTCCTCCACCTATACCCTGAAGAACACCAGACTCATTGAAAACTCCTTCCTTGTTCTGATAGAGCACCGGTCTTTCACCTCCTAGAGCCAGGAAGTCCGGCCAAGAATCCCTGTTAAAATCGGTTACATATAATCCAGAGTTACCGGGGAGATAACGATCATTGTATGTTGAATAGTTTATCCCCCTTTCCAGGGATACCTCTCTAAACTTGATTTCCGTCCTCTCCGAGGTACCAGTTCCTTTAATAACTAGTCCCAGAGCTAACAGAAAAACAAGAAATATAACCACCGTTACTTTCAGCTCCATGTAGTAGATTCCTCGGTATCGGCTTTAAATTATATCCAAGCTCTGTGGGAACGGTTGAAAAGAAACAAAATCCAATTCAGCTGATGTGGCGAAGAAACGATGAGAGACATAGCGCTGATAAATCCACCACGCTACGAGGGAACACCAGTTATCCGGCACTTCAGGAGCAACTACCTGTACAACTATGTCATACCCCCGATGGACCTGGCCTACTTTTCCCAGGTGGCGAAGGACCACGGCGGTAAAGTGGAGCTGATCGACGCCAACGGGGAAGACCTCGACCACTTGGAGACCGTTGAACGGCTCTCTGGTTTCGGGCCTGACCTGATAGTGGTCAACGCGGCATTCAACATCGTGGAGCACGAACTCGAGGCGGTCAGGCGCTACTCGGAGAACCACGATGTGGATATCGTTCTCTCCTCCCGTACGAGCATCGGCTCCGAACCAGAGCTCTTCGAGAAGTTCGGGTTCCTGGATGGCGTCGCGCGGGGTGAGATAGACGCCTTCGCACCCGAACTGGCCGACGGGAAGCCGCTGAACCAGGTAGAAGGGATGGCGGCCCGGAAGGACCTTAACGAGCCTATCAGGGTCGTGGAGGACCTGGATGAACATCCTATACCGGATATCGATGCCCTGCCGGACCTGTGGTACGATGAGTACAGCGTCCCGAACTATTTCGCCGAGGGGGGTTACTTCCTGACAGGTGCGAGAGGATGCCCCTACGGATGTACCTTCTGCCCGGTGGGAGGCCACGAGGGGCAGCCGTTCTACTACAGGGAGCGCTCAATCGAGAACGTGATGGAGGAGATAAGGATGATCGACGAACGCGGGATAGACGATTTTTTCTTCTTCAACGAGATCTTCACCTTCCCGGGTTTCGCCAACGATCTATGCGATGCCATAGTGGAGTCAGGGCTCGACGTTTCCTGGGTATGTGAGGGGAAGTCCAACCACGTGCAGGACGAGATGCTCGGCAAGATGAAAGATGCAGGTTGCAAGGCGGTCTACTACGGCGTGGAGTCTGGAAGCGACCGGATAATCCAGGACGTCAAGAAAGGCCAAGACTCGGAGGATGTCAAGAAGGCGTTCCGGCTGACGAAGGAAAACGACATGATGGCAGGGGCCTACATCATCCTCGGGTTCCCCGGGGACTCCTGGAAGACCTTTTACCAGACCGTGAAGCTTATGCGTGAGATAGAGCCCGATACCATAAAGATGGCCATCCTGGCGCCCTACAAGGGCACGGAGATATACAGGGAGATGCGGGAGAGGAACCTCGTGAACACGGAGGGCGGCGAGAGCTATGACAGGAACCTGACATCCTACCGCGACACGTCGACGAGGACCTGCCACCTCACGAACACAGAGCTGAAGCTGATGGACAACCTGTTCCGCCTGATTTTCAGGGACAAGGTCTTCTAGTCCTTCTCGAAACCGGCTTTCTCCATGAGTTCGCGGGAGCGGTCCGAGTAGAAGAAAGAGTAGCCCTGGACGAAGAAGTAAGACGTGACGAGGAGTTCGAGATGAAACTCAAACAGCAACCAGAAGCCGACCGGTATCAGGTACCAGTAGAGGTACTGGTTGCCGTAGAAGAAACGGCTCAGGATGGAATCGGAATCCACGATGTACTGGTAGTAGTCGTGGATGAGTCCCGCTGCCACGAAGGTCGAAGCGAAGTAGATGAACCAGGAAGCCTCGAGCGGCCTCGCCGCGTAGATAGCGACGGCCAGCAGACCGGTAACGGGAAGACCGTGGTTCAGGGAGTCAACTCTTCCCCTGGCGAACCAGGAGGTCATGACGGCGAGCCAGAAAGTGACGCCCGCCACCCCTGACAGCCAGAGCGTGGCGACGCCCGAGAAGAACACTGCCACGGCGATCACCGCCTCACCGTACCTGAACCAGCTGTAGCCGTGCTCATCGAGCAGGTCTCCCAGCTTCAGGGCCCCACCGAAAACCAGTGAAGAAGCCGCTATACCGGCGAGAACAGCGATTACAGGCACGCTAGAGATTTTGCTCTACAGATTTATAACTCTGGCAACCCATCTGGGGAAACAGCCGACATGGAAGATTTCTCTGTCATAATGCCGGTCTACAGGGACGTGGAATCCGCAGTTGACACAGTCGAAAGATTCATCTCCGCCGACATCCCTGAACTCAGGGAGTTCGTAGTGGTGGTCGACGAGGAGGATATCGAACTCGACTGGGATAGAGCGATAATAGTGAAGAACGGAAGACGGGTGGGTAAAAGCCGGGCCGTCAACCAGGGGCTCGGCGTCTCCACCGCACCGGTGAAGGTGCTCATCAGCTCAGACATCGTGATAGAGCCCTCCACTGTCCGGGAGATGGCCTCAAGGGTGGAGGACGGGGGCCTGGTGGTTCCACGTATCGTCCCGGAGCAGGACGGCAGCATCGCGTCCAGGGTCGCGGAAACCGTCTGGCAGCTGCACCACCACGTCTCCAGCATCAGCCCGACGGCGGGGGAAGCCATAGCTTTCTCGAAAGAGCTGTCTCTCCCGGAGAAGACGGTCGCGGACGAGGAATACATCTCCTCGAAAATGGGGGAACGGACTTACCTGGAAGACGAGAAGGTGCACAACCAGCCGCCTTCCAGCCTCAAGCAGCTCTATCTTCAGCGGCGCAGGATATTCATGGGTCACCTGGCGCTCCAGAGAAACGAGGGGTATGTGCCGCCGACTAACAGCTTCCCTCTCCTCCTGGCCGGGCTGAAATCCTACCTGTGCGAAGGCGGCGAAAAGGGGATGCTCGCCAGGGCCTCCCTTATAGAACTCTTCGCGAGGTCAGAGGGCTTCCTGCGTTTCCTACTGGGCGGGATGCCGTGGAAGTGGAAAACCATTAATACCTTGCAAACCTGAGATGGTACGTGGATTTACCGCGTCTACTCTCACGGATTCCACGGTACCGGGCCTTCAGGAAGGGCCGTGGTTCCCTGCTGCCGGCGAACATGACTTTCAGCGTTATAGACCGGTGCAACATGGCGTGCCGGACCTGCGGCATCTGGAAGAACCGGGACACCGACGAACTCGAGGTCGAGGAGTACGAGGAAATCGTCGACCCGCTTGAACTCTACTGGGCGACCATCTCTGGCGGTGAGCCTTTCATGCGGGAAGACCTCGCAGACGTGCTTGACGTGATAGTGAACGGGACCGGTGCGCGCTACGTTACGATAGCTACCAACGGCATGCTCGACACCGAGACCCGTCAGGTGATGGAGGAGGTGCTCCAGAGAACGTCCAAAACCGAGTTCATGCTAAACTTCTCCATCGACGGTACGAGCGAGACGCACGAGTACATGAGGAGGACGATGAACGCTTTCGAAAAGGTATCAAGCAGTATAGAGGCCGCGAGATCCCTGGAATCGGACCGTATCCACATCGGTGCGAACACTGTGATATCGAAGTACAACGAGGACGAGATACCTGCCACTTACCGCGACATCATGGCGAAACTGGAACCCGATTCCTACATAGTGGAGGTCGCGGAGCAGAGGGACAAGCTCTACAATAGCGACATGGAGTTCGCACCTGAAAACCCGGAGCCTGCTCTCAGTTTCCTGTTGGAAAGGCTGGATGAGGAAGAACGGTCGGGAGCTCCCGCGCTTGTGAAACTGATGAGGAAAGGGTTCTACAGGTGGCTTCTCAGGGGAGACGAACTCCCCAACCACACCGGCTTCATATCCGCCCAGTGCAACCCGACAGGCGAGGTGTGGCCGACCTCGATGGACCAGAAGGTGATGGGCGACCTCCGGGAGAGCGGTCACGATTTCGAGAGTGTCTGGTACGGGGAGAAGGCGGAGGAAGTACGGTCATACATCAGGAGCGAGAACCCTCAGGACATGCTGGCGAACTCCTTCTACAACAACATGCTCTGCAGTCCCCACCGACTTCTCAAGCTACTTGCCCAGGACTTCAAGCGTCCCCGGCTGGCGGCTAACCGACTGGTCGCTGGCGATTGAACGTGCACGTATCTTCCCCGGCACGCGGAGACCGATTTTCCTCAGCATCTCGCCCAGCAGACCCACTGATCCTAGAAACGCATCAGGAACGGGAACTTCTAGACCCTCAAGCCCGGAGCCGCGGGCCAGTTCCCGGGGTAGGTATTCCCGGGCGGCGAGAACGGGAGATTCAAGCCGACCCTCTATGCTCACGGCGACCACCTCGGCAAGCTCTTCCTTCCTGATGGCAGGCGTCTTCTTCCCGTTCGAGGGTATAAAGCCAAATCTCGATGCTGTCTCCAGGAGGCCGGGAGGCGTTTCCCTGTCGAAGACGGTCGCGGGCCTGACGATAACGTAGTCTTCGAAGTTTTCCCTCACCACTTCCTCGGATGCCCGCTTGGACCGGGAGTAGGGAAGCCAGGGAGATGGCGCCTCACCCCTGTTGTAATCACCCTCCAACCCCATCGCGGCTAGACTGCTCAGGTGGACGAAACGCGTATCGAAGTACCGCCGGGCGAGATTTTCGATGCCTTCGACATTGACAGCATCCCACTCATAACGGTCAAGCGGCAGACCGTCTATGTCGCCAGTTCCGGCAGCGTTGACGACAGCATCCACATCCGGCAGTTCCCGGACCTGGTCCGGCCGGGTTATATCGACCTCTATCCCAGAGTCCAGACCGGCCCTCAGAACCCGGTAATCCTGCTCGAGTCGGTCGACCGCTGCCGAACCTATGTATCCAGAGGCCCCTAAAACCAGTACCTTCTCAACCACGTCCAGTTCTTGGTCAGCCACGCTTTTCTTTCTACCTGGGATAAGAAATGGGAAAAAGTGGTTTTCAGGCCATTACCGACGTCTCGGTTATGCATTTTCGATGGCAGTAACCCTCTCTCGCCTTGAGGTAACTATCATCGGAATGAACCCGGTCACCACAGATTACACAGAAGCCTAACTTGTGTGATAGCTGAGACATAGTTCCCCTCCCAACCTATGATTAGCTCTCGAGCCATATAAACAAAGTTGTATATGATACCGTAATTACCATTAAGTCACAGAGCCGTCCTGGAGCGGTTAAAACCGGCTCAGCGGTGCGCGAAGTAGAAAACGTTCTCTTCCGCGTCTTCGCTCCTCACGAAACCGAACCTCTCGAACTGTACGACATCATCACTGTCTATCGAACAGGGCTCTATCCTGCCCTGGCTCCTGGTATTGTCAGGCATCACCACGACCGCTTCCTCAGCTCCAGCGGGCACCCAGTGGATGATAGGTGCATCGCGCTCAACCGCGACTGTGTGGTCGCCCTCGACGTAGCTGGCCTCGCCATCTTCTATCTCGATGTTGCAGAGGCCCTTGAGCCTGAGGAAACCGTCCTCCATGTCTGACCTTTCTATGAAGACCTTGACATCACGGCCCTCCCGCTCCAGATCCGGTCTCCGGTAGCCGCGGTCCGGGTGGTCTGGATGGAGCGGTATCTCGGGCTCGACCTCTTCTGGCACTCCTCCTATCACCAGTTCGACGGGATCGGCGACGAAGAAGTACCGGTCAGCATCGTCATCTACCACCTCGCGGTTGTGAGACTCCAGGGTCTCGAGCGACGCCTCTACATCGTTCTCCGTGACACCCATCTCTTTCCAGAACTCTTTAATCGCGCGAGCCTGGAAGCCCCGCTTCCGAAAGGAGCGTACTGTCGGGGCTCGCGGATCATCCCAGCCTTCCAGCTCCCCCTCCTGTATCATCTTGGCGAGGCTTGAGGTGCTCATGGTCGCTCCCAGACCCTTCATGTCGACCCGGCCCCAGTACATCACCTCAGGGTACTCCCAGCCGAGGTAGCCGTATACGTACTCCTGCCGCTTGGTTGACGCCCTTAAATCCTTGCCCCTGACGATGTGGGTGGTCTCGGTGTAGTAGTCTTCTATAGCGCTGGCGAAGTCTAGAAGGGGCCAGACCCGGTACTCGTCCCCGGTGACGGGATGGTCCGCGTCTTCAATTATCCTGAACGCGACCCAGTCCCTGACCGCGGGATTCTTGTGGGACATGTCGGTCTTGATACGGAGCACCGCCTCTCCCTCGTCCACGGTCCCGTCCAGCATGCCCTCCCAGCTCTCCATGTTCTCTTCAACAGTGCGGTCCCGGTGAGGGCACGGCTCTCCTTCCTCCCGGTACCGGCTCCCCTCTTCTGGGGAGCATCGACACACGTAGGCGTTGCCCTGTTCTATGAGTTCCCTAGCGTGGCGGTAGTATTTCTGGAACTGCCTTGAGCTGTAAACGATGCGGTCTGGCTCGTACCCAAGCCACTCGAAGTCCTCTTGGTACCACTGGTATGCATCCTCAAGCGGCCGTTTCGTCCTGGGGTCGGTATCGTCGAACCTGAGCACCAGCGTTCCCTCGTAGCGGTCCCTGAACTCACCGTTAATCACCATCCCCCTGGAACTTCCCAGCGTCGGCGGCCCGTTCGGATTCGGCGCGAAACGCACAACCACATCTCCGTCCTCAGCGCCGGGAAGCCCGGGGATAGGGTCGCGCTCCTCGTCCTCCTCCTCGAACTCGTAATGTTCCAAAGCCTGGCGCTGCTCCCCTCCGGTTAGCTCATTTACCTCTGCCGCTACCTCTGCCGCTACCTCCTGCACTTCAGAAGGGTCGGCATCTATGTCCTCGGACATCACCTTGCCGATGACAGCCCCGGGGTCGCATTCGCCGCCGTAGTCCACTGCGTTCCTCAGCGCGTATTTACGGGCTAGTTCTTCAAGCTCCATGGAAACTCTTGGGGGAGAAAAGTCCTTTATAGCTAAGCATGTCCAGGGCTAATCCTCATCTTCTTCATCTTCCTGCGCACTATCTCCCTCCTCACCCGGCTCCCCTGCGTCCTCCGAGCGTTCCTTCTCCGGATCGAGGTCGACCGCGTAGAACACCAGAACGAAAACGCCCACTATCGCGAACACAAGGCTCATCGAGGGAAATATCTTGAACGCCGGGGGATAGTTGCCGAGCGAGTAGTAGCTGGACTCTCCGAAAAAGGATATCAGGTGTGTTACCGACGCGGCTATGACAGCTATCTCGACCATGAGAAGCAGGGAAAGCACAGCGAACTTCTTCAGGCCATCCATGAACCGGTAGGACAGGTAGTCCAGGAGGAGGAAGGCAAAAACGCTGTAGAGCGTCAGGGTCTTGAGAGGAACCAGCAGATCGACAGATTCCTTGAAAAGCGATATCAGGAAAGTGCCGCCCACCGATATCGTGAACAGCATCACGGCTCCCACGAAGTACGCCTGGATGACCTGTTTCATGTCGTGGCCCGGCTCTTCCATTAGTATTGGAAGATTGTGGAGCCGGGTTTATAATCCTCTTACCCGAGGTCTATAATCCTTCCGTTCTCGCCTATGAAGACGTCTTTCTCCAGGGAATAGCCTTCCTCCCGGGCGAGGTCGACGTAGCTTCCAAGCTTCTGGATGGTCCCGTGGGACGGGACGATGTTCTCAGGTTCGAGGAAGTTGATGAAGTCCCTGTGGTCTTCGCGGTGGGCGTGACCCGTAGTGTGGATGTTCTTGTAGAGCCTGACACCTGACGCCCTCAACTTCTTCTCCAGGGTGTGCCGGTTCGACTCGTTGACCGGCGTCGGGATGACCTGGGACGAGAAGACGACGTGGTCGCCCTCGTTGAAGGAGAAGTCGTATTCCCCACTCGCCATCTTGTCGAGCTGCGCACCAGGCTCCCCCTGGTTGCCGGTGGCGAGCACCAGCCATTCTTCCCTGGCTGAATCCACCCGGGACATCAGGTCGTTGCACTCGTCGAAGTAGGAGACGACCTTCATGCCCGCGGTGTCGATGAGGCCGAGTTCTTCAGCGGACTGGACGTACTCCTTGAGCGAGCGGCCTACAAATGCTATCTTCCTCCGACCGTCGTTCGCCTCGATTATGGAGTTCAGACGTCCTATCTGGGAGGAGAAGGTGGAGAGGATGACTGCGCCTCCTGCCTCGTAGCAGGAGTTCAGAACGTCCTCAAGTTCGACGCGAACCGACTTCTCGGAACGGGCACGTCCCGCCTCATCGACACGTGTCGTCCCGGGAATCATGAGCTTCACGCCTTCATCGCCGACCTCTTTCAGCCGTTCGATGTCGGTGGTCTCTTCCAGGACAGGGGAACGGTCTATCTTCATGTCGTTGCCGTAGACCACGTAGCCCTCCGGCGTGTCCACGAGGGAGAGCGTGGCGTCGGGGATGGAGTGGTTGACGTGGGCGAACTCAAGGGAGAACTTGCCTGTTATCTCCACCTCGTCTCCCTTCTCTACCTCTATGACCTGGTTAGGCACGTTCTTCCTGTCGTTCTCTATCATGCGTTCCACGATTTTCTTGGTGTAGGGAGTGCAGTAGATAGGACAGTCGTACGCTCCCGCCAGCTTTGGAATCGCCCCGACATGGTCGAGGTGGCCGTGGCCGATAACGATCGCTACCACGTTCTCTTCCAGCAGCTGTTCGTCTTCCGGTATAGCACCGGTGTCAAGGGTTTGATTGGTTGTCATCTGGTCGATCTCTTCTTCGGCGCTAACGACTTCTTCCATGTCGTAGCCCATGTCGAAAATCACGACCTCGCCGTCGACTTCGACGGCGGTCATATTGCGGCCTATTTCCTCGTAGCCGCCTAAAGTGTAGACTTTCATTCTATTTTGTCACGTTATACTATTCCAAAAGAAGGGGAAATGTTTTAAAAGAGGTGAGAGTTTTTCAAGAAGTTACTAAAACCCGCATAACCACAACTTATCTATGAACCAGAAACGTGTGGTAGTGGTTCTCGTGATATTGCTGGCCGTTATAGTTGTTGCAAAGGTCAACAATTCCGCGAACAGCGACACTTGGAGGATCTCAGGCGACGGCGAGTTCACACCACAGGGACTTGTCCTGAGGGGAAGTTCCCAGGCTTTCGCGGATTACGATGACTACTCCCCGGAAAAACTTACTGCGAGGATAGAACCGGGCTCGGAAGGTACCTACACCGTGACGTTCAAGAACGACTACAGGCCGGTAATACGGGTAGCGGCCACCCCCGAACAGGTGAGCGTGAACGGCCAGGAAATAGATGCCGAGCCACCGTTCAACGTCGTCCTGACCCTTGACTGGGATAACAACGAGATAGATACAGTTGCAATCGGCGAAGGAAAAGGTGACGTAGGTCCAATCGACCTGCTGAAAGAAGCGGACGAACTTGACAGGACAAGGGTCTACCAGAGGTCGGGAGCTACAAGAGGTCTCTACAGGATAGTGAAGCCCGGGAACTAGAGGCGGTCCTCCTCTACCTCTTTCTCAGCGGTTGGGTGTCCTCGAATCCCTTCCTGGCTCCACGGACATGGACATCGGCCACCGCCGCTCCCGTGGACTCCAGCAGGATACCGTCCTGCCTCTTCTCCACGACTTCCAAGTCGACGAAGCTCCAGGGCTGGATGAAGACATGGTAGTCTTCCTTATCACTCAGCACGTATCGGTAGTGCCGGGGGAACTGAACGAAGTTCTCGCCTTCCGAAACGTTCACCGTCTTGCTCCACTCGACCACAGCCTCCCCTGACTCGGATGATGTGTAGACGACGCTGTGGGTTTCGTTAACACTCTGGACGAAGTTCTTGGTGCCTGTGACTTCCAGGCTTTCCGCGGCCACACGACCATCCGACTTTATACCACGAGAACCCACGTTCAACCCTCCCTTGACCTCGAGGTTCTGGTCAATTACCAGGTCCTGATCTATGTGCAGGGCCCCCACCTCCAGATTTCCTATGTCCGCGGCAGGGGCCTTCATACCGGTAAGCGACAAGGCGGTGAGCCCATCACCGTTGAAACGGGTCACGTAGACGTGGCTGCCCGTGACGTAGACTCCGTGGGCGTCGGTCATGGTGAAGTTCGTAACAACTGCAGGATTAGCGGGGTCGGAGATATCGACCACGTTGAAAGTGTCGGAGGGGCCGCCACCTATGTAGGTATAGTCTCCCGCGATGTCGAAGAGTCGCGCTCCCCCGTTCACCCCCACGCTTCCGCTCAGGTTGACCGATCCCTCAACCTCCGGCCTATCCGGGCGGGAGATGTCAACAGCGGTCAGGGAGTGGGACTCCCTTGCTGTCACATAGGCGTGGCCGCCGGAAACCTTCACGTCCTGCGGGCCGTCCATGGTGCCGCTGGAGACGCTGCCGACTATCGAGGGACTCGATGGATCGGAGACATCTATAACGGTCAGGGAGTTGGAGTCCTTGGACGCGGTGTAGGCGTAGTCTCCCCTGACGTAAACCCCGAACGTCGTGTTCATCTTTGTAGAATGGTTCACTCCCCCGACAACTGACGGGGCGGCGGGGTCGGAGACATCGACGATGCCCAGCGAATCAGAGTCAAGCGCACCAAGATAAGCGTATCCCCCAGAGACATACACGTTGAACGGTCCGTCTAGGTAGGTGGTGTTCGAAACAGTGCCGGCTATGTTGGGGGCCGTTGGATCCGAGACGTCAACAACTGTAAGGGCATTTGAATCGCGTGCAGCCACGTAGGCGTAGTCTCCCGCGACGTGGACCCCGTACGCGTTGTTCAGGTCGGCCGTACTTGTAACGTTCCCTACTACACGGATGTTCGACGGATCGGACACGTCCAAGACGGTCAGCGCTTCCGAAAACGTGGAGGTGAGGTAGGCGTAGTCTCCAGAGACATGGATGTCGGCCGAGCCGTCCAAGAAGTTGCTGTCGATGACGGTGTCCAATACCCGCGGGGGTCCAGTTATCTCCTGGTCGATGCTACCCGCGGTCTTCCAGTCGCTGGAAGGATTTATCCACCTGAGGCCGGTGATGTTGTTGCCCGACATGTTGATGCTGTAGCTGTCCGCGCTGTTGCCCGCAGCGAGAGTCTCGGAAAGCGTTTCAGCGGGATTGCTGAGTGTCACGCAGCTGACGCTGCCGTTTTCCCAGTATCCTTGGGCTACAAGGCTTGAAACCTCGCACTGGCCGCTGAGGAGGCCGTAAATATTGTTATTCGACATGTTGAGGTAGCCGTTCATGGTGTCGCCGGAGAGCTTGACGTAGTCGCTGAGAGTGTCCGAATCGAGCTGTTTCACGTTGACATCGCTTTCGCCTACCGGTGCAGGCTGGACGATGGACCAGGCGTTGACCGTGCCCACGAAAACCAAGAGTGTGAGCCCAATCACGATGGTTTTCCGGTTCACTGTCGGCCACCCCCCGTTCTCCAGACCTCTTCATCCTCGAAGCCCTTCCTGACACCGCGGACGTGAACGTCTGCCGTGGTTTCCTCGGAAGCCCTGAGTAATACCCCAGAACTTTTCCTGTCGAAGACGCCGACGACTTCGTCGCCGCCCATGGGCTGTGCGAGGACGGTATAGTTTTCCAGGGGTGAAAGCACTTCCCTGAAATGTGCCGGGAACTCGACGAAGTTGCCCTCGCGCGAAACCTGTGCAGTGGTGGAATACTCCACCACCGGCCTCGGGGCCTCCGAGGAGGTGTAGACGACGCTGTGGGTTTCGTTAACACTCTGGACGAAGTTCTTGGTGCCTGTGACTTCCAGGCTTTCCGCGGCCACACGACCATCCGACTTTATACCACGAGAACCCACGTTCACACCCGAGCGAGCGATAAGCTCGGTATCGATAACCGCGCCCTTGTCCACATAAACGTCGTCCGCCCTCAAGCTTCCCACATCGGTGGTTGACAGGTCGAGGTCTGAAATGTCGAGCGCCCGTGTCCAGGCAATGTCGGGCACGTACACGTATCCTCCCGCTACCACAGCATCACGGGCTGCGTTTGAACTTATATCGGAGACGATAACGGGGCTAGTCGGGTCGGAGACATCGACAATCTTGAAGCCACCGTTGTTATCGTTCGCGACGTAGGCGTAATCACCTGAAACGTCGACACGGTAGACGGTGTCCGAGGTGGATATGGTTCCGAGCGCCATCGGATTGCCTCTGTCGCTGATGTTGACAATCTCCAGTCCTGTCCCGGCGCTGACGTAGGCGTAGCTTCCCGACACCTCCACGTAACGGGCATTCGATATGGACTCGGTCGATACGACGGTGGGCGAAGCAGGGTTGGAAACGTCGATGACTTTCAGGCCGTCGGTCATGTCCGCAACGTAGGCGTAGTCACCCACCACGTCCACGCCGTGGGCGTCAGGCGTCGAGGCGGTTCCCACAACAGAGGGACTTGACGGGTTGGAAACGTCCACGACGTGTATACCGCTGGTTCCGTTGGCCAGGTAGGCGCGGCTCCCGGAGACAGACACGTCGTCCAGACTGTAGGCCATGGAAAGCGTCCCCGTCACGGTCGGGCTTGAGGGGTTCCCGATGTCTATTATCTTGAGGTTCCCATTACTGACGTAGGCGTAACCTCCTGAGACTTCCACGGCGTCTGCAAACCGGCTACCGAATCCCGAGATATCCGCGGAGCCGACGCCCACGAGGTCGCTCTTGTTGGAGATGTCGATGACCTTGAAATCAAGGTCTCCCTCCGCGAGGTAGAGATAGCCGCCTGAAACATCGGCGGCCTGGTCATCGTTGTCGCCCGAATGGTCGTAGGTCCCCACTTCAACGGGATCGGTTACACCCTGTGTCACCTTGCTTGCACCGGTCTTCCAATCCCGGTAGGGATCGAACCAGTCCACATTGGTGATGTTGTTGCCCGACATATTGATGTTGTTGTTACCGGCATCGTTGCCAGCTGCGAGCGTAACGTCCAGCGGCTCCGCGGCGCTCATGCTCCTGCACTTGAACGTCCCGTTGTCGTAGATGCCATACATCGCTTCCCCAGCAGGACAGAAAGGCCCGAAGTAGTTCAGGAGATTGTTGCCGTTCATGTCCAGAGCCCCATTCAATGCGTCGCCTTCCCTCCGGAAGAAATCGCTGCTATCCTTGCCGCCGAGGAGGTTGGAGGCGAGATCGCTCAGGCCGTCAGGAAGCGGCTGTACGACACTGAAACCGGTTACGGCGGAGCTGGAAACCAGGAGCAGAGTTGCCAGTAAAACTGCTTTCTTCATCCCGTCCTCCACACCTCCTGGTCCTCGAAGCCCTTCCTGACTCCCCTGACGTGAATGTCCGCGAGAGCTGGTTTCCTCGCTTTCAGCACGAAACCGGTGGCGTTCCTCTCCGCGACCACGACTTTTTCGAGAGACTTCACCGGCGTCGCGAATACCTGGACCGGTTCCTCACTGGACAGGACTTGCCGGAAGTAGGCCGGGTATTCCACGTAGTTCCCGCCCGGAGTCGCGGCCGCCGAGGTCGAGTACTCTACCGTCGGCCTCCCTGACTCGGATGATGTGTAGACGACGCTGTGGGTTTCGTTAACACTCTGGACGAAGTTCTTGGTGCCTGTGACTTCCAGGCTTTCCGCGGCCACACGACCATCCGACTTTATACCATTATCTCCAACGTTCAGCCCGGATCGCACGTCCACGTCCTTGTCGATCACTGCCTCGTCATCCACGTAGAGCTCGTCTACCTTCAGGCTACCTATATCCGCGGAGGGAGTGGTCGTGCCGTGGAGCGACAGGCTCACGAGTTCGGGGTCGTTATCGGAAATGGTGTAGGCCCGGCGGCCCTTGACCTCCACTTTGAATACGTCGTTAAGATTGGTCGAGTCTTCAATCGTCGCCACTATACGCGGATTCGCGGGGTCGGACACGTCGAATACTACCACCGACCTGCTGTAGTAACCAGGAACGAAGAGGTAGTCGTCCGCCAGATCGATCTCCCTCGGATGCTCTAACCTATTCGTTAAACCATCAATATACGTCTCAACTGTCGGGTTGGACGGGTCGGACATGTCGACAATCGCTATCCCATCACCTCCACTTAGAGAAACGTAAGCGTGGCTACCGGAAACCTCTATATCTAGGGCTCCATTCAGCTCCGTTAAATCCTGTACAGATCCAGCAACCGAAGGATTAGAGGGGTCGGAGATGTCGACGGTCGTTACACGGTCGTTATCGGTAACGTAGGCATAGTCGCCCGAGACATCAAGGTGATCCGCACTTGGCAGATTAGTGGAGTCGCTTACGTTCCCGGCTATCACCGGATTCGCGGGATTTGAGATATCTATCACGACGAAATTGTCGCTGCCCCACGCGGTAACGTAGGCGTAGCTACCCGCTACCTGTATCTGGTCGGCGGATGCGAGTTTATTGCTGGTTATATTCGCCACGAAGGAGGGTTCCGAGGGATTGGAGACATTCAGGATGACCACGTTGTCAGAAAGTCGCGACGTGAGGTAGGCGTAGCCGCCGTCGACATCTATCCCGTCGTAGCTATCGACCTTTTCCGGCTCCCACCTGCCGACCCCTTCGAACACAGAGGGATTATCAGTATCAACTACTGTGAAGTGATTGCCGGCCGTGTAGAGGTAGGAACCGGCTATATCCATGGTATTCGTGAACTCCAGCCCCCCGAGAACGCTCTGCACGCTATCATCCAGCACCGGGCTCGAAGGGGTCGATATGTCGATGGTATTGAGTAAATCGCCGGTGTTACCGGTCACGTACGCCTCCGTCCCGTTGATGTCGATACCGTACGCACCGGAAAGGCTCTGGTCGTCTCTTAGGGCGCCGTCTATCGTGGGGTTAAGAGGGTCGGATACGTCCACTACAGTCAACTTGTTGTTGCCGAAGGCCGCTACATAGGCCTTCCCGTTACTGAAATGGACATCCCGCGCCTGATCCAGATAGGAACTGTTGGATATGTTGGCCACAATTTTCGGATCGGAGATATCGGATATGTTTATGACGTTCAGCGAGTCGTCCCAATAGCCGGAGACGTACGCGTAACTGCCGTTGACATCAACCCCGAACGCCCCATGTAAACTCGGGCCGGTCACGTTGCCCAGAATGGACGGGTTCGCTGGATCACTGATGTTCACGGTCACCAGATAGTGATCGATTTCACCCGGCTGGGAAGCGACGTAGGCGCGGTCTCCCTCCGCCTCGATATCATAACCTCCACTAAGTATACTGCTGCTTACACTCCCTGCTACAGTCGGGCTCGAAGGAGTTGAAACGTCAACGGCGGTAACCCTCCTTCCCGAGGTTACGTAGGCGTAATTTCCCTGGTTGTCGAGACCGAAGGGCGCACCCAGAGCGGTCTGGTCGGTTACACTTCCCACCTCGTTCAGGTTTGTCGGATCGCTTATGTCCACAACCACCACCCTGCCGTCGGTGGTCACGTACGCGTAGCTACCGTTAACACCTACCCCGGTGGCACCGGTGAGGGAGAAAACTGAATCGGTGATGGCGATGTCCGTGGGATCGGTGACGTTCACCGCCGTTAGAGAATCACTGCTATAGGACGGAACGTAAGCATAATCATCGGCGTACGCCACGAACCTTGGGTCTTTCAACGGCACAAAAGAGTTGTTGACATCTATCGCCATGCTGTCGTTCCGGACGATTCTCTGGTCGAGTCCTCCGCCGGTGTTCCAGTCCCTGTGAGGGTTCAGCCACGGCACCCCGGTGATGTTGTTCCCGTTCATGTCGAGGTTGTTGTTACCGGCATCGTTGCCTGTGGAAAGCGTGCTGGAGAGGGATTCAGCGGTCTGCTGGCACTGGGTGGCGCCACTACTGAAGTAGGCTGTCAGGAAATAACCCGAACCGCAGTCGGCACCGAAGAACTCTGTTATCTTGTGACCGCTCATGTTCAGGTCGCCGGTCATGGTCCCACCGCTCGTCAGCAGGAGCTGGGAGGCGGTGTAACCCTGTAGCTGTCTAGCGCTGATCTCCGAAGTGCCGTCAGCTCTTGGCTGGACACGGGCCCATATATCTGGAGACGGCGTCTCGTAGCTCAGGTTGATGCTGTCGAACATCCTTCCGTCGGTCGTGCAGTCATAGTTGTCGTACTGGACTATCTTGATCGCAAAGGAGGAGTTCGCCGGACCGCTGAAGTCAGGGTCAGCAGAGATGTTGACAGACTCCTGCGTCCAGGTGGATCCAACGTTTCCCAGACTCCCTAGAGACTTCCAGTTGTTCCCATCTGTAGTGTAGTAAAAACCGTCCTGCGCCGGGAAACTACCGGAGTGGTCGCTGGCGGATTCCTCCTCGTCACCGGTCTCACGGTGGTAGAACTCCAGCTGTATGTTCCTGGCATCAGTGAAATTAGCAGTCGTGACGAGCTCGTTGGCCGAGTAACCGCCGCTTGTGTCGGTATCCATGACAAGCGAGTAGCTCCCCTCGTTGGGGCTGACGCTACACCCTCCGGAACCGCTCTGCACGTCTATAGAGCTCTCGCTGCTCTCCTCCTGGGTGGTGAAGTTGTTGACCGGCAGGCTACCTGACTCGAAGCCCTGGTAGATAGAGTTGAAACCCGCGGATACCGGCGATACCAGGC
>CAZVPZ010000013.1:0-30860 GCA_964629245.1 uncultured archaeon
GACCAAGTCGGACATGACGCTGGACGCTGGTGAGACTGATGTTTTCGGTGTCATCAACGAGTTCGCCATGACGATGGTGCCGGACGACTACCGTCTCAGGATGGAAGTCGTGCCTAGCTAGGTCCCGTACCTACACATTTCCTTCTTTCTTTTTATCTTTAGAGGGAAAAACACAGTTAGCGGGGCTGGTGCATATCCGGGTTCGATTCCTGGAGCCGCGATTAAGTATGACGTACACGGGAAACCTGTCAGTAGTAGCAGTCATGATGCTTCTCGTTAGCCTCGGCTCTGCCGTGTACCTCGACAGCTACGGCGCGATAGATGGCACTGCGACCGTTTCGCCACCTTCCAGCCTCGTCGGGTGGTGGGAGTTCGACTCATCGCAGAGCGGTGCGAGGGACAGCTCCATCTACGACCGCCACGGCGCGCTGATGGATGGGGCGAAGAAAACCGCGCAGGGCTACCTCAACCTGACATCACAGGACTCCTACGTCGGTGCGCCGCTGAGTCTCGCGGGCGAGGAAGCTTTGACCGTGGCGTACTGGGCGAAGCTCGACAACCAGAACTACGACAACGACGAGAGAATATTCTCCTCAGGTGGCGTCGGCCAGGACCAGGAACTGCTATGGCCGAACAACCAGGAAGGAGACCGAGGTCTTTCCTGGATAGTCTGGGACGGCTCAAGTTCCGGAAGGATCGACAGCTCGCTCAGTCCTCTGGGATGGGTCCACGTTACAGGTACATGGAACGGGACCAGGATGAAACTTTACTCAAACGGCCAGCAGATAGGCGCGAAATCCTTCGCCGGGGACGGAACAATCGGCGACTCCGGGGACTATATCTACATAGGAAAGGACCTCGACACTGCCAAGCCCGGCTTCAAGGGACTGGTCGACGATGTCAGGGTCTACAACGTTTCACTGACCGGTCCACAGGTCCAAAACCTCCACGACCAGACGTGTGGTGACTACGGCGCATGCTGAAGAAGATAGTTCTAGCGGCGACCGCACTCCTGATGGTGTCCGCAGTCTCCGCAGTCAATCCTGTATCCAACTTCCAGGTTGTCAAGAACTTTGAATCCGACTTTGTCGCGGGTGAGACGGTTTCGGCCGTGGTGGAGTTCGACAACACTGCTTCTGAAAACGTCTCTATACAGGTGCTGTTCAACATCAGTTCTGCTTCAGGCGACACGATGACCGGGGAAGAGTTCGGAGTCTACGGCGAACTCAACTCGACCAACAGCACTGGAGCAGCATCCCCGGTGCTCGGCTGCCAGGCTATAAACTACACCGTCCAGGAGCTCAGCTACAACTGCACTTCGACATCTATCGCCTCGTCCTCGAACCGACTCGCGATTTTCGCCCGGTCTAATCCCGCCCTCGTTCCTGGCGACTACGACTTCGTAGCGAAGTTCTACTCCGAAGGTGTTCCGGCGGGAAGCGTGCCTTCAGGTGATGAAGATGATGGAAACGGAGGCAATGGTAACGGTGGAAATGGAGGCGCTTCAACCACATCAGACGGTGGTTCCGGCAGTGGAGAACCGATATTCATCGGCTCGACCACAGAAACTGAAACTGGTGAAGAGGAGGACAACGAAACAGATACCGGTTCTAGGACGCCGATCAACCAGACCGGAGAAGAGGATGGAGGTCTAGTCAACGAGACAGAGCCCGAGACAGACACAGAGGACAACCGGACAGAAGAGGAGCCTCCAGAAACCTCGACGGCCGGTTTCTTCCAGTCGCCGTCTAACTGGATCTGGCTGCTGTTGCTGGTTGTTGTGACCGCGATTTACTACTATCGCGACGAACTCAGGGAGAGAATTGAAGCTTTCGAGACCTGACTGTCGAACACTGGAAAAGGGTTTAACTCTTAGATAATAAACTTGGGTCAGAGGTGAAAATCTTGAGAAAACTGATTGGAATCACGGCTCTTCTGGTACTGGCCTCTGGCTTGGCATTCGCGGCTACTTACGACGTGAATCCGTCGCAGGGACATGCAACAGTTACGATTCCCGATAAGGCTGAACAGGTCAGCCCGGGAGTCTTCGATCTCGGCACTGTAACTGTTGACGGCCAGACCGCCAGCGGAGTTGCCTTCATCCACTTCAGGGAGGATTACAGGAAAGGATTCCATCATCGTGACGGACATGATGGTGGACCGCCCGGAAGCGGAGGAGGCGACGATGGAGGTTCCCAGTGCTACGCATTCCTGACCAAGCACGGGGTGGACTGGAAGACCGTCGAGCCATGGGTGATGAACCCGTCCAACAACGAGGCAGATCTCACCGAATCCTACGTCTTCGACAACCTTGGAGCAGATATAGACAAGTGGGAGGACGCAGCAGATGGAACCCAGGATGATGGAAGCTCGATCAATATCCTCGGAACCGGTTCCACCACGAGCAAAACACTCTCTGCCGACACCAACAGCATGGACGGTTCTAACGAGGTCTACTTCGGTAGCGTGGCTCAGGACGGAGCTATCGCAGTCACCATCGTATGGTACGAGTCAGGAGGTCCGCCCGGACAGCGTGAGATTCTCGAGTGGGACCAGGTCTACGACCAGGTCGATTTCGACTGGTCGGACAGCGGTGACTCCGGCAAGATGGACTTTGCCAATATCGCCACCCACGAGATAGGTCACGCAGTAGGTATGGGGCATCCCGACGACTCCTGCACAGAGCAGACCATGTACGCCTACGCCGACACTGGCGAGACCAAGAAGCGGACGCTTGAGAACGGCGACGTTAACGGTGTGGCTGAACTCTACTGAGCCGGCAAATTTCCCCTCTTCTTTCTTTATTTCCTTCTATATTCTACGAAAGAGAGTTCTTCCTGGTCATCCCGCTCCACCTCCTTCCATCCGCTCCAGTCGACCTCAGGGAAAAATGTGTCGCCGTCGTACTCTTCGTGGATGCGGGTTAAGACCATCCTGTCCGCGAGTTCGATGGTCTGGCGGTAGACCGACGCGCCGCCGATGACGAAAACCCGGTCCTTCCCGGTTTCTTCCGCGGACTTCCAGGCCTCGTCGAGACTGTTCGCCTGTTCCACACTCTCATCGATGTCCATCTCCTCCCGGGTCAGCACGATGTTCGTCCGGTCAGGTAGAGGACGGTATTCGTCGGGAAGCGAGAGGTAGGTGTTGCTCCCCATCACCACCGGGAAACCAGTCGTTAACTCCTTGAAATGCTTCAGGTCCTCCGGGTAGTGCCACGGGAGGTCGTTGTCCTTTCCTATAACGCGGTTCTCCGCCACCGCCGCGACTATTATCTTTTCCATGGTTAGAGGAAGCAGACTATTGATTAAAGTTTAATCCTCGGCTTCTAGAGCCTTCCTGGCGTCCTCGATAGTTTCGAAATGTTCCAGGAACTCCTCTAACTCCTCTATGGAGTCTTCCGATGGAACCAGATAGGTGTTGTTCCCCGATGATTCGTGGTAGCTGAGGGCTCCCAGCGCGGCCGCGGCGACCAGCGCGCCGCCCGCGGTTTTGGGTACCAGTCCATCGATTTCTGATGAGCGGAACTTTTCCCTGCCGCTCTCCTTTAGGTCTTCTATTTCTGATATTATCCGGTCACGGTTCTTCCTGAGTTTGCCGTAGAGCTGATCGTTGACCTGATCTAGCTCCAGGGTCTCGGGTTCCCATCCGTTCCATCTGTAAGAATCCCTTGTTTCCTCCACCCCGTAGCTGTCTCTCAGGTCGTTAACCATCCTCTTTGCGGCCTGCATCTTCTGGCGGGTTCCTAGGAACCGGCTGGAGAGCCCCCTCTCCTCTATCAATCCCTGGGCGTAAATCTGCAACCTTGACGGATCCACTTCTCTCTCCCTTTTCAGAACGCTGTAAAGTTTATCGCGTATCCTTTCGGTCTCTTCCTCTACATCTACCGTTTCAGGCGGGTCTTCTTCTGCGGTGTCCAGTCCGTGCGTGAGCCGTTCCCATGCGAGAGGTTCCTCAGAATCAACCAGCACTGCTTCCCATGTCTTGGGGTTGTTTCCTGTCAGGATCACGTGATCGGTCATGTCGTTCTTCACCACGTATTTCAGTGTCCTCCCCACCTCTGATGGTGAGTAGCCGTCGAGTCTTTCCGCGATCTCTCCGCTGGTGAACCCTGAGGTGTGCTCTTGGACGTAGTCTTCTACTGCTGGAAGGATGTCCTCAACATACTTCTCCACGTGGCTGCGCGACATCGTGATAAGTGTCGGGGAGGGGGGGATAAAAACGTTTTGCCCGTATTTAAGACCCTTCGCGCACGTTCCCTATTAGATATAGAGAACCCGTCACCACGACCGCTCCCTTCTCTCCTGCCTCTTTCTTCGCCATCTCTACCGCCGTTCCAGGTTCTTCGACAGTCTCGTAAGGGATTTCGACGTGCTCCGCGATGGTATCCTGTTCCGCGGCCCATGGCGCGTCAGACTTGGTGAGGTAGAACTTAGAGGCCTTCCGCTCAATTATCTCGACCATCCGGGAGATGTTCTTGTACCGGAGGGCGCTGAAAACGCAAACAAAGTCGTCCGGAAAGTCATCGACCACCTTTTCAAGCGCCGAAGGGTTGTGGGCGCCGTCATGGATATAGAGTGGCTGCCGGGATACCGTTTCCATCCGGCCCGGGCATTCAAGGTCGGCAAACGCAGCTTCAAGGTTTTCCGGCACTTCTTCAAGCACCTCCACCGTCTTCAGCGCGGTCTCGAGGTTCTGCTCCTGGAAACGCCCCTCCACGGGTATCGTGAAGCATTGGTTGCTGTAGAGAAAGCAGTCGTCCCCCTTCTCCATCTCTGACGGCTTCAAGACTTCCGTATCCCTGATCCTTGCAGTCTCGATCACAGTGCAGAGTTCCGTTCCTGTGACCAGGTGGCCGTTTCTCGGAATTATGCCCGCTTTTTCCTTTCCTATCTCCTCGCGTGTATCTCCTAGGTAGCGGGTGTGGTCGAGTTCAACATTTGTTATAACCGAAACGTCAGCCTCCGCGGCATTCGTCGCGTCGAGCCTTCCACCCATTCCGACCTCCATCACTGCGTAGTCGACCTCGCCAGAGAAGTAGAAGTAGGCCATCACGGTCAGAGTCTCAAAGAAGCTGAGTTCGATATCGAGTTCTCTCACCGCCCGGTAGAGCTCGACGAACTTCTGCCTTGACACCTCCTCACCGTTTATATTCATCCTTTCGCGCACCGAGACTAGGTGAGGTGACTTGTAGAGCCCGGTATCGAATCCCTGGTGCTGCAGGAGCTTCGACACCATCTCTGCGACCGATCCCTTGCCGTTGGTGCCCCCTATGAGTACCACACTGTAGTCCTCCTCAGGGTTGCCCAGCATCTCCAGTGCCTTCCGCGTCTTGGTTATAGAAGGATCCTCACGTCCATCCCCCCTGCTGAAAAGCTCCTTTTTAACCTCCTTGTACCGTCTCTGCAGCGGTTCCTGCTCCATCAGTCGACTTCACCGTATACTGGTTCCTCGTAGAGTTCGAGGTCAAGGTCGTCAGCATCGTCGCCCGGTCTTGACTGCCTCTTCAAATCTTCCTTCAGGCAGTCGTAGGGAGGGGTCTCGTTTACGTTCACTCCTCTCATCATTCGGCCACCGAGAACTTGATACCGGGGTGCGGGTCGTATCCCTCAAGCTCGAAATCGTCGAACTCAAGTTCGTCGAGAGGTTTGTCGGCGATAGTCATGGAAGGACGTTCCCGGGGCTCCCGGGAGAGCTGTTTCAAGAGTCCCGGCACGTGGTCGTACCTTTCCTCTCCCTCGCGCTCCTCCGGTGCGTTCTCCAGTATCCAGTCCCTGACCTCCAGGTAGTCCTCCCTGGATTCAGCGTCCGACATCCTCTTCCTTAGTTCGTCGATGTTGTCACCGTACCAGTCACCCCTCTTGTTCTTCCCGCAGTAGATGTGGGAGTCGACCACGGTATGCCCGAAATAGCCCAGTTCCAGCCCTGTCTGCTCCGCGATTACCTGTGTTATCAGGGCATAGGCCGCGATGTTGAACGGGATGCCAAGTGCCGTGTCGCCAGAGCGCTGTGTCAGGTGGGTGTTGAGCCTGCCTTCTTGGACGTTCAACACATAAGTGTAGTGGCAGGGCGGGAGTTTCGACACCGCGGCGTTCGCTGGATGCCAGGCGTTGACTATTATGCGTCGGGAGTTCTTGGACCGGTAGGGGTGGTCGCCTTTCAGGGTGTCGATAGCGTACTGTATCTGGTCGAAGGTCTTTCTGCCTCCATCCTCCTCGTTTATCCAGCGCTCGATACCTTCCTCTATATCTTCACGTGGGACGCCGTAGTGCTCCACAGCGTCCTCCTTCCAGCTGTCCTCTTCAGGCCACCACTCTCCCTCGAGCCTCGCGTTCTCCCGGGGCAACGGGTAGCGGCGCCAGAAACGGCCGTAAGCAGTGGGAAGATTGCCTTCTTCATCTGCCCAGGCGTTCCATATCTTGGTATGTTCCTGGAGGTTGCGTATGTGTTCCTCGCCCGAGAAATACCAGAGGAGCTCGTAGATAAGCGACTTCCACCGGAACCCGCTGAGATCTTTCGTCGTCAAGAGAGGGAATCCATCGGAGAGGTCTATCTGGTAGAACTGGGCGAACGTGGAGATGGTGTCCGAAGAGGTCCTGTTGGGGCGGTAGTTGCCGTCTTCAAGTATATTCTTCACAAGGTCCTGGTACTGTTCCATGTTCTCCCCTCTCCTGAGATAAGGTTGCGAGCGAAACATTATGTATTTTGGCCGCGGCCAGGTACGAATAGATAAGCGGGAAGGCGCGGATGTAGTAGACCGTCTCCAGTAGCCGCGTGGCGCGGACTAGAAATCGACTTCAGAGTCCTCGTAGAGCGGGAACTTCTCCAGGAGCGTGCTAACTCGCTCCATCGTATCATCCCTGATACTGCGGTCACCCGGGTTGGTCACGACCTCTGCTATCATCCCCCCTATCTCCTCGAGTTCTCTCTCCTCCATGCCCCGGGTGGTAAGTGCGGGCGTCCCAATCCTGATTCCCGAGGTCACCATTGGCGACTCGGGGTCGTAGGGAACCATGTTCTTGTTGACCACGATGCCCGACTCCTCGAGCAGCTTTTCAGCCTTCTTCCCCGTGACTTCTTCCTCTCGCAGGTCGACGAGAACAAGATGGTTGTCGGTGCCTCCTGACACCAGCCTGAGACCGCCGTCCTTCAGTCCGCGTGCCAAGGCTTTCGCGTTAGCCTTTATCTGTTCCGCGTATTCTTTGAACGAAGGTCTCGACGCCTCTCTCAGGCAGACCGCCTTGCCTGCTATCTGGTGCATCAGGGGCCCGCCCTGCGAGTAGGGGAACACCGCCTTGTCCACATCGTCCGCGAACTCGTCCCTGCACATTATCATGCCGCCGCGCGTCCCACGTATCGACTTGTGGGTCGTCGTGGTCACGATATCGCACTCCGGGAACGGCGAGGGGTGCTCTCCCGCCGCGACCAGTCCAGAGACGTGTGCGATGTCGCACATAAGGAGCGCGTCGACGCGGTCCGCGGCCTCCCTGAAAGCCTTGAAAGGTATCTCGCGGGGGTAGGCGGAGTAGCCGCAGACTATCAGGTCTGGGTCGTGCTCCTCCGCGGCCTCGATTATGTCCTCCTTCTCGAACTCTTCGGTGTCACGGTTTATCGCGTACGTATCAAAGTCGAACAGGTCGCCCGAGAAGTTGACGCCGTGGCCGTGTGTCAGGTGGCCGCCGTGGGAGAGTACGGGTCCAAGAACCCGGTCGCCCGCATCAAGCACCGAGAAGTAAGCGGCGAAGTTGGCCTGGGAGCCTGAGTGGGGCTGGACATTGGCGTGGTCAGCGTTGAATATCTCCTTGGCCCGGTCTATCGCGAGCTGTTCCACGCGATCGTGGTACTTGCACCCTGCGTAGTACCGGTTGCCAGGGTATCCCTCCGCGTACTTGTTGGTGAGGACGCTTCCCTGGGCTTCAAGTATCTGCCGGGGCAGGAAGTTCTCGGAGGCTATCATCTCCAGACTCTCGGACTCCTGCCTGTTTATCTCGTTCTTCAGCGCTTTGTGAATCTCGGGGTCGGCGTCTTTCAGGTCGCGGTGCTCCATACCCTAACTTGCGGCAAAAATATCTATTACTCTTTTGGCTTCCGCCTGCAGAGGAAGTCCATGTAGCTCTGACCCCCGGGGCTGGTGCTTTCGGCGTAGGAAAAGATCTTGAAACCTGCCTCGGCCAGCATCCTCCTCGCCTCTTCCTCTTCTAGGCGGTACTCCTTTATCTCGCCACCCCATTTTTCCTTCACGAAACTCCCATCACCCTCCTTGAAGTCTACGTAGAGAACGCCGCCATCCTTCAGCTTTTCGTGGAACGACTCCAAGACCTCTGCCATCTCACGCTTCTCGATGAAGAAGATCGTAGAGGTGCACCAGATGCCGTCGAAGCTGCTGTCGGCGAGGTCCAGGTCGCGGATGTCCATCAGCCGGAAATCGCCTTCGCTGTTCTCCTTTGCCTGCTCGACCATTCCCTCGGCCGCATCGATACCCACGACCTCGAAGCCCTTCTCCTGAAAGTGCTCGGCCAGCCTGCCCGGTCCGCAACCCGCGTCGAGGATTTTCCCGTTCCCGACAGCCTCGCAGAACTCTTCCATTATCTCCAGGTACTCGTCATCCATGTTGTCCGCGAGTTCACCGGTGTAGTATGTCTCGTCGTAGCGCTCGGCCGCATCAGAGTAAACCTCTTCCGCGGGCCGGGTCACTTTTCCACCTCTTCCAGCACTATGTTGGCCGAGAAGCCACCGCGCTTACTGTTCTTCTCCTGCCTGAGCTGCTTTAGTTTCTCGCGTTCCACACCCTCCAGCTCAAGATACCGTTCGATGACCTCAAGCAGGTCGGCGAGCTCTTCTGTCTCTCCGCTCTCGGCGAACTCCCCGGCCTCCTCCCTCACCTTCTGCCTCAAGAAGGGAACGACTTCTTTGTCGCTGAGTTGGCGTGTCACTGGCTTCTCACCGTTTTCCTGGATGATCTCGGGTATCCTGTCTCTCACGAGTTTCGGGAGGTCGTCTTCACTATCCATGCGGAGATTAAGGGGCATGAAGCTTAATTCTCTTGCCTCTTTGTCGCGGGATCACTCTATCTCGCTCCGGAGGTAGTATTCGACGACCAGTCTCAGTATTTCCACGAAGACACCCATGAAGGCGACGTAGATACCTATGCTATTGAGATAGACGTTACGTGGCTTCTGTTTCATGTGCCAGATCTCGTAGACCAGGTCGAGCAGGAAGCCGAGCAACACGAGGAAGAAAGTGAAGAGCGCGAACACCCCGCTGAAACTTCCGACAAAGCCAGCTCCAAGAGCTGCGAGGAAGGCATAGGCGGAGTAGGTCCGGAAACGGGAGAAGTCGCGATCCGTCCAGTAGACCGCGAAAGCCGCGATTAAAGTGATTCCGAGCGTGACTCCAAACGTGATTCCGAGCACGGTCATTATCAGGGAGGAGTCGGTGGTTCCGAGCAGGTAGAGAACGCCGGCACCAAACATCGCATAGGCGAATTCCAGGATCAGGACCCCGAGGATTGCCATACCATAGTCTGCCTGTCTTACACCACGTTTTCCCAGCCAGTTGCCCACAGTAAGTAAAGCGCCGTAGAAAAGCATGCCGATGATCAGGAAATCGAATACAAATGAGTTGATCTCTCTGAGCGGTGTGAAGAGGAAGACCCACATCAGGCCTATGTTGGCGACTATCAGCCCGGTGCTGAGGCCGATGCTCTTGATCTCTCCGGTTTCCAGCGGCATAGCCAGATTTTGGCTGCGTCCGGTTTATATCTTTCCAGACGGGTGTTCGAACCGTTAATAACTCTGGCAGATTAAAGTTTTTTTTATGCAGGCGCACGATTATCCCGGGACTTTCCTGGTGATTGAAGGTGCAGACGGTTCGGGGACCACGACGCAGTCAAAGAGGCTCGCTGAGGAACTCGACGCCTACTACACCGCGGAACCTACTGAAGGCGATATCGGAGGGAAGATCGAACGGATGATATCAGGCGGCGGCTACTCAGCTGAAGCTATCGCACTCGCCTTCGCGGCTGACAGGATGGTCCACCTGGAGGAGGAGATCATCCCCCGCCTGGAAGAGGGCCGTACAGTTGTATGTGACCGCTACTACCACTCTTCGCTGGTCTACCAGCCCGCGCTCGGCGCTGACTACAGCTGGGTCCGTGGACTCAACCGGGCTGCCTGGACTCCCGACCTCACAGTCATACTCGATATCTCTTCGAACGAGGCTCTTTCCCGTATAGAGAAAAGGGAGCACGAGGTTACCGAGGATACGGTCCCTGAAACCGAGGACAACCAGTCGAGGCTGAACTTCTTTATCCGCGAAGAAGACAATATCTTCGAGAACCTGAGCTTCCAGGAAAAAGTCGTCCTCGGCTACAGGAGACTCGCCGACAGGCTGGACGAGCAGGTCGCCCTGGTGGACAGCAGCCAGCCCATGGATGATGTATTTTCTGACGTCATGGCAGCGCTGGACAGCAACCTCGAAGGTTTCCAGGCCCCGGATTCCTGAGATGAACGGTTTTTCTCCACAAATCCTCCTGTATCCCGGAAACGCTAGCCTTTAGCTTTTTATTCGATGCGGTTCCTCCTTTTTTCAGAAGATGACAGACGACGTCGAAGAGACTAACTCAGGAGTCAAGAAGAAAGGTAACTGGAAGGAAGTGGCCGAGTTCGGGGAAGAAGTAGAGGAAGCCATGAAGGAAACGGTGGATGAGGAGTCGGTCGAGGAGTTCGAGGAGTGGCGACCGAAGGAGGAAGAAGCCGAGAACGATATGAAGAAGAAAACGATCGACAAGGCCCTGCTGCGCAAGAACAGGCTTGAGCAGGAGAGCAACGGCGTCGCAGTCGATATCAGGGATGCTGGCGAGAAGATAGCCGAAGTCAGCAAGAAGGCGACCGAGGACGAGAGCCTTGAGGAGGAGATAACAGAGGTATCGGAGGACGTTGCGCGGCCCTTCTATTCAAAGATGGCGCAGTTTTTCCGTAAGTTCGAATCCCTGGTATACAAGCACGTGATTCTCAGGGGCAAAAGATACTACCTTGACACGGAAGATTTCTCGGTCGACGTTAAATCCCGAAGGGATGGCAACTACGAGATGGATGTCAATATACCGGAGGAGGGCAGCAGGGAAACGGTCAAGCAGAAGCTTGAAGAGGAAGAAACAGAGGGTCTGTAGTGAGTGAAGTAGTGACCGTACTGGCAGTTGTTTCCTCCGTGTTCATGGGGATATCGATAGGTGCCTCGACAGTCGCATCCGCCTTCGGACCGGTGAACAGCGCCAGGTCGGCCAACGTTCTCCGTTCCGCGCTCTTCGCAGGTCTTTTCGCACTGCTGGGAGCGGTTGTCCAAGGGGGTAACGTCACCAGTACCGTGGGAAGCGGCATCGTTAAAGGAGGGCTCCTCGACATCCAGGCCGCCTCTATACTGCTCGTCGCCGCAGTACTCGTCATCGTCAGCGTGCTGGGCGACTACCCGATGCCCACCGCTTTCACGGTTATAGGCGCGGTGGTAGGGAGTGGAATCGGCTTCGGGAACGGCATACTCTGGAACTCGGTTGGGGGGATAGTTTTCTACTGGCTCATAATACCTCCTCTGGCGGTTGTTATAAGCTTCCTGCTGGCAAAGTCGCTAAGGAGCACGCTTTCGAAGGAGAGTTCGGAGAAGAAGATTCGTTACGCTCTCCTTCTCGCCGGCGCATACGTATCCTACTCCGCAGGTGCGAGCGCTGTCGGGCTCGCGGTTGGGCCGATGAGCGGCATCATAGAGTCGACGAGCGCACTCCTGCTGATGGGAGGCATCTCAATACTGGTGGGTGCATGGATCTACTCGCCGAGGATAATAAGGGCTATATCCTTTGACTACTCCAACATCGGTCCTAGGAGGTCGTTCGCCGCGTTGACCACTGCTGCGGTCCTCGCCCAGATTGGTATCTTTTACGGCATCCCCATATCCTTCAACGAGGCGATTATAGCCGCGGTGATAGGCTCGGGACTGGTGGAGGGCACTTCTAATACCGACAAGAACAAGATAGCCAGGACCGTGGCGGCCTGGACCGGCGCCTTCCTGCTCGCGGGCGGGGTAACCTTTGTGATAGGTGTGATAGTGACAGGATCTCCGCTCTAGCGCCGTTTGATTTTTGTGGTTTCCTCCCGTTTCTTGACCCATGCGGGGATTCTCAAGAAAATGGATGGAGAGAGCCGTGTTTGCACTCCTTGCCACTTTACTGCTGTTTTTCGGCGGTTTCCAGGGTTTTCAGGTGATTTCCTTCCAGTTCGATGTCTTCACCCTGATACTGGAGGTGGTCTTCCTGGAGGCGGTGGCGTCGAGCGCGGTTTTCACCGGGTTCATACTGGTATCTGCTCTACTGCTGGGCTGGAGGCTGTACCGGGAAACGGGTAGCGAGGGCGGGGAGGCCGGTGGAAAGGTTACCGCTGTGGTCCCGGTTTACAGGGACGGACACGTGCTGGAGAACAGTGTGGAGAGCCTGGAGGCGACTGGTTACCCGGGGCTTGAAACCGTGATAGTCTGCGAGGAAGACGACGGGGAAGGGCTTGAAATGGCGCGCGAACTTGCATCCGGAACCGAGGAAGTCAGGGTCCTTGTGAATCAGGGAGAACCTTCGAAGGCCGGGGCGATAAATCACGCTATTGAAGAGACGGATTCGGACTATGTTGCGGTATTCGATGCGGACCAGCGTGTCCCCGAGAACTTCTTCTCCCGCCTGATTCCTCTATTCCCCGAGTACGACGCTGTCGCCGCCAGGAAGATACCGGAACCTGAGGGAGGGGTGGAGAGCATCGCATACTACGAGTCGGTCCTTTTCAACTACCTCAGCACCCAGCTGCTCTACAGCCTGACAAGGTTCCGGATGCTCAGTAGCCGGGGCATAGTCGTGAAGAGATCGGTCCTAGAGGAGCTGGACGGTTTCAGTCCTGACGTGCTCACCGAGGACTACGACTTCAGCCACAGGTTCTACATCAACGGCTTCCAGGGGAAGGAAGTAACGGATGTAAGCTGTACTGAGCAGGCCGCCCACGGTCTTGGGGACTGGTGGGGCCAGAGGAAGAGGTGGATGAAAGGGTACTTCGAGGTCACGGCGAAGATGGCGATTGACGCTGTTAGCGAGTTCAGGAACGGGAGAAGCCTGCTTTCCGTGATGATATCGGCCCTGACCGTTGCTGGGGGGATAACGATGCTGACCCTGGTATCCAAGTTCGTGATCCTGCTGATTCTCGGCGCCCGGTTCGTCTACCTTCCTCCCGTGATAGTTGTCATGGCGGTCGCTCTCGCTGTAAAGATGCATGACAAGTCGATTCACGGCATCGAGGACGGGGGAAGCACCTGGATCCTATCACCGCTCATCTACCCTGCTTTCAGCATGGTGACGCTGAAGGCGCTGACCGAACTCCTTATACAGCGTGACACGTCGTGGTACAGGGCAAGAAAGAACTGAGTCTGAAGAACACCAGAGGCGCCGGGAGTAAATAATAGGGAGATAGGCTTGCCAGGGCCGCGATTTGAACGCGGGTCTACACGCCCCCAGCGTGCAATGATAGTCCACTACACCACCCCGGCATTGCTGTAAAAACCACTTGACAGGAAATTTTAAAGATGCTCCAGTCTCAGAGCGGTGTGTTCCTGAGAAGCTGGGCGTTGAGCGCGACTATGACTGTTGACGCCGACATCAGTAGAGCTCCTACAGCGGGCGAGAGAAGGATGCTGAATGGCGCGAGTATTCCCGCAGCAAGGGGTATGGCGAGTGCGTTGTAGCCGGTGGCCCAGAAGAGGTTCTGCACCATCTTCCTGTAGCTCGCACCGCTCAGCCTTACCAGCTTGACGACATCCAGAGTGTTGTTCTTGACCAGGACGATATCCGCGGACTCCACCGCCACGTCCGTCCCCGAACCGATTGCTATCCCCACATCGGCCCTTGCAAGCGCCGGCGCGTCATTAACACCGTCTCCCACCATCGCGACCTTTTTCCCCTGCTCCTGCAGCTCCTGGACTTTCTGGTCCTTGTCCTCGGGCAGCACCTCCGCAAAATAGATGTCGATTCCAAGCTCTTCGGCGACCGCTTCTGCCACCTCTTCACTGTCACCTGTCAGCATCGCGACCTCGATACCTCTTTCCTGGAGCCTGTCGACCGCCTCCCGGCTCTCCTCCCGGATGACATCTGCGAGGGCTACCGCAGCGACGGCCTTGCCCTCCTCGACCAGGTAGACGACGGACTGTGCCTTCGAGGCAGAGTCCCGAGCGAACTCTTCTAGGGCGTCGGGGACTTCGACGCCGTCCTTCTTGATCATGTTGTGGCCGCCGACATGTAGAATCCGCCCGTCGATTTCCGCTCTCACACCCCGCCCCTTGATAGCCCTGAACCCGTCCGAATCAGGGACCTCGACCCCGCGTTTTTCAGCCTCCCTTCTGATGGCCTCGGCTATCATGTGTTCCGAATCTCTCTCGACCGCGGCCATCAGCGCCAGCGCCTCATCCTCGTCAAGTGAAGGCGCCGAACTCGCGGCTACCACACCCTGTTCTCCCTCTGTCAGGGTCCCTGTCTTGTCGAATATAACCGTGTCGAGTTCCCGGGCCTCCTCCATGGCTATCCTGTCCCGGATAAGTATACCGTTCTTCGCTGCAAGAGAAGTATTTATCGCGACCACGAGAGGTATTGCGAGTCCGAGGGCGTGGGGGCACGCTATAACCAGAACTGTTACAGCCCTCTCTATCACCACTGCGTCGAATCCCACTGCGATTGTCCAGGCCAGGGATGTCAGGAGCCCCGAGCCCACCGCTATATAGAAAAGCCATCCGGCAGCTCTATCCGCCAGAAGCTGGGTCTCGGACTTACTTTCCCTTGCCTCCGCCACTAGCCTCATTATACCGGAGAGAGCTGTATCCTCGCCCGTGGCCTCTATCTCGACCCGGAGGCTTCCATCATTGTTAACCGTCCCGGCTATGACTTCATCACCGGGCTGCTTGTCAACGGGCTTCGATTCCCCTGTTATCATGGCTTCGTCAACACTGGATTCGCCTTCTAGAACGGTCCCGTCTGCTGGAACTGAAGCACCAGGACGCACCAGTACCGTATCGTCCTCCTTCAGTTCCGAGACTGGCACCTCCTCCACGGAGCCATCTTCCGTCACGCGCTCCGCCGTGTCCGGCATCAGCTTCGCCAGCTCGTCCAGTGCTCCAGACGCCTTTCTCACCGACCGCATCTCTATCCAGTGACCGAGAAGCATCACGTCTATCAGGGTCACCAGCTCCCAGAAGAACCCTGTTTGCGAGGGCACGAACAGCGAGGCGATGCTGTAGATGAACGCTACGCCTATCGCGAGCGATATCAGCATCATCATGCCTGGCTCTCGGTCTTCCAGTTCACTCCTCGCCATCTTCAGGAAGGGCAGCCCGCCGTAGAGGAAGATGACTACGGACAGAAAGGGGGTTAGCCACTCGCTGCCAGGGAACACGGGTGCGGAGAACTTGAATGTTTCCTGTATGAACGGGCTGTAGACCAGTACCGGTATGGAGAGGACTAGAGAAACCCAGAACTTCCGTCTGAACATCTGCTCTTGGTGCCGGTGGCCTGAATCAGAATTGCCGTGATGATCCTTGTGTTCCATGAAAGCATCTCCTGGAGTCTAATTGGCCTTTCGACCTGTTAAATCATGTATGTAAACGAACGCCCAGCCGGTAGCGTAGCCTGTGATAAAGGCCCCGGCTATCCCTAGAAGCGCGGTCAAAGGGTCAAAGGCACTGACTGTGTAGGTCGAGGAAAGGAAGTGTGCTGATTCAACAGCGTCTACAACCGGCTGTCCGATACCAGCCCATACTGCTGTAATCCACAGCAAATGCATGGCGGCGAAAACCGTTCCCAGTGATATGCCTGCGGTGTTCCCGTCATTCATCAGCAGTCACCCACCCAGTCTCCTTTGCTGGATGAAACTCCTCTGTATTCGTTAGAGGCGAGGTTCACATATGTGACCTCGGCCCCCCGTTCCTGTAGTCCTTTCATCTTGGACTTTGTCTGTGCTGGGAAGTAACGGATTTTCCATCTGGAAACTTCCTCGAAGATTTCATTGTCCGTTATCTCTTCTCCATGGTTCTTCAGGAGATATTTGGTGAGCCCTCTCATAGCTACTGCGTGGGCACATCCACAGCCCGGTTCTCCATTTTCAGTGATGACTGCTTGAGCTTCACAACAGTATTCACAGGAGATACCGCCATTCATCTCATATAGGATGTTGATGTACCGCTGCTTGTTCGTGTTAGATAGTTCTATACTGTCACGGGAGGCGAATTTCTGGATTGTCTTCTCCGCTTTTTGAGGGTTGTCTCGGCTCACATCTTGGTATCTGACACCGAGTTCTTCACCGTAGATATCCGGAGTGCCTGTGGGCAGGGAGACGGTCTGGGCGTTTTGCTGGCTTGGTTCAGCGTTTCTTATCGATTCCACCTGCTGCTCAAGTTGGACAAGTCTGAAAGCGGTAAAACCGGATGTTAGGAGTGAAGCGAAGACAAGAACGGAAAGGACATGTGTTGAATTTATCTTCATTTTTACTGTTCGACCGCCTTATCTGTGATTTTCTGGTAGAGATAGACTATTCCGAGGATTACAAGTATCCAGAACGCGAGGCCGAAGATCATGCCGAACCATCCCATCCCCCACATATTGTATCCCATCATGTGGACCCCGTTGTGCATCCAGCTCCCGCCATCGCTCCACATCATCCCGGGGCCGTAGTAGCTCTGGTCCTGCTCGGTGTGAGCCATTACAGAAGTTATCAGCGTTAGAAGTGTTGCTGCCGCCAGGCTAATTTTCTTGAACATCAGAACCACCTATCAATATATGATAGGTCGGTCTTTATATGATGTTCCTCTCTACGCCAGCTTGATTCTTATGAAGTCTCCATCCCTGATAACGTAGTCTCCGGGGTCTTCCAGCTCGTTTCCGTTGGCTTTAACCGTCAAATTAGCCGGTTCTCCATCACAACGGCTCTTGCCATATATGCTGTTATCCGTAAACTGCGTTCCGAGCCGGTTCATCACCCAGCCAAGAGTTGCCTGTTCTCTATCTTTCCGGATTCCTTCGAGATGGAAACGGGTTTCTCCGTGGGTGTGTGCCAGCATGGGGCCTCCCTGTGGAACTCTGTTCTCCCCGCAGACGGTTATCCGGTAACTGGCGTGCCAGTGGACAGCCTCACCTATCCCGATACTGGAGTTGGTGGCAGGACGGGACTGCGACATGTCTATGTTCTGGACTGCTATGGCACCGCCTCCTATAACTAGGGCGCCGATGATCGCTGCAATCGAACCGTACTTTAACTTCTGTTTACGGTTGTGCTCCTTGGTACTGGCCTTCTGCTTCAGCCTGTTAAGCTCCGATTTTTTGTCGCCCTCCTCGTGACTGGACATCTCATCCTCGTGCTCCTTCAACTCATGTTCCAGTCGCGCCTTCTTGCTGGAGAATTTTTCGTCACAGTAACCGCAGGCAGTCATATCATATAGTGATACGTGGGTTGTCTTTATACTTCTTATACTCCAAACTGTTTCTATGGGGGAGATTAAACTCACACATGTTTACCGGCTATACACTCTGCTTCTGCTCCGGTCGGACCCCCGTTGTGGATACGAGATAATAGACCGGATTGAGGAGATGACGGGAGACAAGCCCAGCACATCTCACATCTATCCGTTCCTCTCCGAACTGGAGGAAAGAGGCTACCTTGAATCAGAGGAGGGGAGCAGGGGCAAGAAGATGTACAGCCTCACACCTGAAGGACAGGAGTTCGTAGAGGAGCAACTGGCCTCGATGGGCGAGATGGTTTACGCAGCTGTTCAGGACAAGGTAGAGGCGTGCTCTCACTGCGACTGTCAGATATACGACAAGGGTTACAGGAAGGATGGCAAGATATACTGTTGCGAACACTGTGCAGAGGCTGCTGAGTCACATTAGCCAAAATTTGAGGCGTATATCTCCCGGTTTAATAAGTCGATTGAAGAAAATAGTATCCCATGAGGGTCCTCTATGTCTGCACAGGAAACAGCTTCAGGAGCCCTGTAGCGGAGGCACTGACGCGGAAGTACCACCCGGATTTCGACGTGGAATCCGCGGGCACGAACGCTGCTGACAGGGTTTCGCCGGTCGGCGAGAAACTGCTGAAACTTGTGGACGCGGACCAGTACCTGAAACCCGAACCCGACCAGGTCACGAAAAGGGCGGTCGACGACGCTGATCTTATAGTGGCGATGAAGCCGGAGCACCGCGACTATCTCGTCGAGAACTTCGATCTTGAGAGAGGGGAAGTGGAGGTCTGGAACGTCAAAGACCCTGTAAATCCCGGTGTGATGGCCCCGGTGCAGTTACTGAAGCTTAGGAGGAAGGTAAGGTCAATGGAGGAATAGCTCCCGGCTAGAATACACATCCATGATGATGTGAACGCCAAGCATGGCGAGCGTCAGCAGACCGAGCCGCGGGTCGAACTGGTAGATCGCGATAGACGCGATTCCCACCAGCACCAGGTGGCTAAGCAGCCCCTCACTATCTGAAACAGCGTTCTCGATTATCTCCTCGTTCTCGGTTACCACAGTCCGGAAATCGTTCAACGCTGAGACCAGGTGGCTCCAGCCACCGGTGTTTTTCCTGGCTATCAGGAAATGGTCGAGGTCGATAAGGACACTCACTGCCACAGCATAGATGAAAAGTCCGGCGAAGCCGGTTGCGGTGATGCTGGTGTAGAGCAAGAATATGAAAACCGGCGCGGAGAGGAAAGATATCTTGAAGTGGTCTATAGCTTCCATCCTATCACTCTTTCAGGTCTGACTTCCCCGGTGGAAGAGATCTTATTATATAGTCAAGCTCAATATCGTAACCTTTATCAGCGAACCGGGAGTTTATCTCCTTCGCTACATCGGACTTCTTCCTCCTGCCGGGCGCCAGTTTCACTGCGAACTCGCAGTTTGCCTCCACCGCGCTCACGGGTCCCGACATCGGAACGTAAACGCCGTCCTCCATCTCGTACGGTCCGACCGCTACCTCAACCGAGACATTCCTGACGTAGTCCCTCTCTCCCCTTATGACGAACGCACCCTTTCCAATGTGTTCTCCCGATTCCGGTTCCTTCGTGACCTGGTCCGGATCGACGTAGTAGGCGCTTCCTGAACCTATGCCGCGCTTCCACATGCTGGAAAAGCTGACAGCGGCCTTCGCCGCCTCCTCGATAGTTGCCTCACCTGCGTCTCTCCCATCTTTCACTGCCACGCTTGGTGCCGCGTCGAAGTCCGCATGGAAATACAGGTCGCTGTCCTCCAAGTGCTTTTTCACCAGCATCTCGTTTGTCTGCGCGTCCCGGCCCGCGATCACGAGGTAGTCCCCGCTGGAGAAGAACCACCTGTACTTCTCAAACCACTTCTTGGACCGCTTCGAGGTCTGGTCTTCCATCCCGTCCTCGATGTCTACCTCTTCTTCGTCAAGCTCCTTCAACTGCCGACGGGTCTCTTCGAGCGCCTTTCTCGCGCTCTCCATCTTCTGCTCCGACTGCTTCGCCCTGTCGTAGTACCTCGACGCGGTCGCCTCCAGGTCCTCGCCCGGTTCCACCTTGATATTCCGGCCCTCGACCTCGACCACCACGAAACCCTGCCGCTCGTTGAAGGACCTGATTCGGCCTGTCATCTCTTTATCCGAGTTCCTTATCCGTTCCTCCATCTCGTCCCAGCCGTGCTTCTCTATACCCTCTTCCACCGCATCCTTCACCTCTTCCAGCAGCTGATAGTTCTGGTAGATGAGTTCGGCTTTCTCCCGGTTCTCCCTTGAAGACTGCTCCAGGCCCTCTATCTTCCTCTCTTGCTGTTCCAGCTGTTTTTCGAGACCCTCTTTCTTCTCCTCGTAGACCGACCGCTTCTCCCGCCTTCTCTCCTTCTCTTGCCTGCGGTAGAAGTACTCGTCCAGCGCCCGCGAAAACAGGTCGAAGTACTCGGTGTCGCGGCCTCCGTAGGTCTCGAGTTCAAACGGAGCGGCCCTCTCTGGCCCGCCGTCATCGAGGTAGAGCACCGGCTCCGGGTTTCCCGCGTCGTCCAGTATCTCTTCAAAAGCGTGCCGCACCCGCTCTTTTTCTTCCCCGTCTAGTTCAGATATCTCGGTCGATTTATCCACTCCCGCTCTCGCACACAGTTCCTCCGCATACGTCCCTCCCAGCGAGAGGTCGGACGCCAGGCGGCGCACCAGTTCTCCCTCTTCCATAATATCGAGTATGTCTTCACCGCGGGGATCGGTCGCGGGCTCGGGATAAGAATACTCCTCGCCGACGAAAACGGCTCGGTCGGCCCACTCCTCCTGTCTTAGCGCCCCTATTATCTTTTCGCCCTCAAGCAGGATAAAGTTGCCCTTGCCGAACAGCTCGCAGATGAGTGAAACGTCGCCGCATCTTATCTCTAGGATGCGGTCGAAGCCTTCCTGCTCGATAGAACCTACCCGGCCGAGATGCTTCCTCAGCTCCATCGCGAAGCCGGGCGGTCTCTCAGGGTTGTCGCGCTTGTAGTTTGAGAGGAATGCGTAGCTCGGGCCGATTATCAACCGTTTCTTCTCATCGCCCGGCACGTAGATCTCTAGCGTCAGCTCGTCGCCGCGCTGGTAGACTTGCTGGACGAAACCGTCCTCCAGATGCTTCAGTTCCTCTTCGAGCACCGAGAGGTCGAGCGAGGTTATCTCCATAAGGTGATTCACGAGCCAATTTACAAAAAGATGCAGCGCACCCGAACTCTCAGAACATCTCCATTCCCTGCTGTTCTGCCTCTCTTCCCTTCTCCTCGTTCTCGTACTCCCTCTTGAACTCACCAATGTCCTCGAAGTCGAAGTACTCCAGGAAGTGGTCAGTAACGTCGAGTATCGCCGTTCTCCCGTCCTTCTCTTTTGATACGAAGCCCCGGTTCACGAGCTCCTTGACGTGCTGGTAGGCACGGTTACCCCGTATCTCCACTATATCGGTCTGCTCCACCGGGGTGTTGTATGCGATGAGCGAGAGGGTCCTGAGCTGGCCCTCGTTGAGGTCCTGGTGCGGCGCGAGGTGGGAGACGTGGTCGATGTGTTCCTTCTTTACCTTCAGCTCGTGGCCCTGCGGCGTCTCCACCAGTTCAAGCCCGCGCCCCTCTTCTTCTAGGTCCTCCTGGAACTCGTCTATCAGGGTGTCAACGTATCCAATACTTCCCAGGTCGAGTACGTCCGCTATCTCCTGGTTGTCGAGCGGGTGGTCGGCGAGGAAGAAAGCTGCCTCAAGCCTTGCCTTTTTCTCCTCCATACTGGATCATAGAAATCGTTTATTGAAAAACCCTGCAGTCAGTTCGCTACCTCGTCTTCCTCCGGCTTGACGTGAAGGTCGCCAAGAAACTCTTCCTGTATACACCTCACCTTCTTGTCGTTCTCAAGGTGGAGCACGTGCAGGAACTTCTCTATCTTCTCCTCGTTCGTCCTCTCGTCGAGCAGGCGGTTGAACTCTACCTTGTCGGCGCTCTTCCCCACCAGACCTTTCAGCCGGGAGAAAAGTGAGTCGATCTTCTCGTTCAGCGTTTCCTCCTGGAACTCAAACTGCTCCTCCATCTCCATGCGCTCTTCCTGGCGCCGCTCCCTTCTCTCCTTGACCTCCATCGCATCTCTCAGGGCGTCCTTCAGCTCCGACTTCTGCATCCTTCGTCGCGGTCGGGGCTTGACGGGCATCTCGAGGTCGGGACCCTCGCTTATCGATAGCTCTTCATCCTCATCGAAGACCTCGTCCAGCGGGGCGTCGAAGTCCATCGGGTTCTCGACCTGTTCCTCCTCGACCTCGTCCTCGTAATCGAGCGCCAGCGCCTTCATCTTCAGCAGGGCGGCACATACACGTATGGCCTTCGCGGGGATGGAAAGGTCGTAGTCCTGCAGCTCGGCGAGGTACTCCCTGTAGCGGTCAGCCAGAACAGCGATATCGATATTCCCGGGATCCATGTCCCGGGTCAGGAAATCGAGGGTTTCTTCCCAGGGCTGCTCCGCCAGCATCTCCATGTCGTATTCTTCCATAAATTCACCGGCATCACACTCCCTCTGGCCCCCCTCGCGGTAAACTCTATTTACGGAAAACTGCTTTTTAACTGGTGGGGATAGGGTTCCGCTACTCCGTTTCGAGTTCGATGCTCCTGACCTTCGAGACGCCGTCTCTCATCGAAATCCCGTAGGCGCGCTCCGCGTGACGGACAGTTATGTCGTTGTGGCTGATGACGATGAACTGGTTGTCCTCCGCGTAGTCTTTAAGCAGTTCAGACAGCTTCTTCGAGTTGGTCTTGTCCAGCGCCGCGTCTATCTCGTCCATAAGGTAGAAAGGCGACTCTTCGTACTCAAGCACCGAGAAAACGAACGCGATAGCAGTAAGCGTCTTCTCTCCGCCGGATAAGGCCTGTATTATGTGTGGTTCCTTGCCTGGAGGCTGGGCCCTTATCTTCAGGCCCTTCTCTATATCGTCGTCCTCAAGCTCCAGCTCGCCTGTTCCGCCGTCGAAGAGCTGTCCGAAAATTCTGGAAAATGAGTCCTGGAGCTTCTCAAGTGTCTCCATGAAACGCGAGCGTTTCTTCTGTTCTATCTCCTCTATCATGTCCTCGATCTCGAGCTTCTCCTGACGTATCTCTGAAACGCGGTCCTTGAACTCCTCGAACTCCTCCTTCTTCTGCTTGAACTCGTCTATGGCGCGCATGTTAACCGGACCCATCGAGTTCTGCTTCCGCAGCACGCTCTTCTTCTTGTCCCTCAGGTCCTCGGGAGAGGAATCGAGGCCTATCAGCTCGTCCTCGTCGAAGTCGTACTCCTCAAGCTCGTCCTCGACATTGTCGAGCTCGGCCTTCAGCTTGGGCTTCCTCGACTGCTCGTCCTCGACCTTGGTCTTCAGCTTCTGCTGCTCTGAATAGAGTTCCTGCCTCTCCTCCCGCAACCCGTCAAGCTCCTCCCTGATATCCCTCTTCTCCTGCCTTAATTCCTCGTCGGATTCTCCCTCTTCTTGCTTGTCCTCCTTCATCTTCTTGAGTTCCGCGACGTCCTTCTGTAGCTCCTCTATCTCTTCCTCCAGGCCCTCCTTCTCCTCACGCTTCTTCTCCGGGTCGAGATTGGAGGACAGGTTCTTGTTCTTCCCACGCCGCGACTTCTTCTTTCCACCGGTCATCGCACCGCCGCGGGACATCACGTCGCCGTCGAGAGTCACCACCCGGACGCCGTCGATGTCTTTAACCGAGTCGAGGTCCTCCGCTATCAGGGTGTCGGAGAAGACGTACTTCACCGCCTTCTCGTACTTCTCGTCGTAGTTCACGAGGTCCGCGGCGTAGTCGATAACACCCTTCCGCTTCTTCGCCATCTTCGACTTGGCCGAGCGAGAGCGTTCGTCGAGCTTTTCCATCGGGAGCATCGTCGCCCTCCCGATGCCCTCCCGCTTCAGGTAGTTTATCGCGTCCATCGCGGTGTCGCCGTCATCGACCACCACGTTGTTCATGCGGGAGCCTGCCGCGGTGTCTATCGCGACCGCGAAACGATCATCCGCCGATATCAGGTCCTGAAAAGCGCCGTAGATACCATCCGCATCCATCGAGAGAACCGCGTCAACCGCCTTCGAGCCGGTGCTCCTCCGGGACTGCATCTTCTCAAGCTCCTCTATGGTGTCCTCGATGTCCTCTATCTTGTCCCGCTTGTTCTCGATCTTGCCCTTCTTCTTTTCAATCTTGTTCTCGAGGTGTGCGACATCGCTCCCGCCCTCCTGCTTTTCCTCGATTTCCTCGATCCTGTCCTGTTTTTGCTCTATTTCGTCATCTATCTGCTCCAGCTCTTCCTCGACCTCTTCCAGCCGGTCCTCCTTCTCGGACACGTCCGTATTGATGTTCGCTAGCTGGTTGGAAAGCGCGCGTTTCCTGACCTCAAGGATCGAGGCCTCCAGCTTCTCTTTCCGCTGTTCTAACTCGCGGTATTTTATCGCCAGCTCCTTCTCCTCCTTCAGCTTTTCAAGGTATTCCTTCTTCTCGTCGAGCAGTATCTCCTGCTCCTGGAGCTTCTGCTCTACTTCTTCCAGTTCCTCCTCTGCTTCCTCCTTTTTCTCGTCGAACTCCTTGACGCCGGAAAGCTCGTCTATTACCTCTCTACGCTTCAGATCGCTCTGCTCCACTATCTCGGTCACCTTCCCCTGCTGGACGAAATGGTAGCCCTCGGGGTCGATGCTCGCCTTTCTCGCGATCCGGTCTATCTTCTGGCGCTTGCAGTTGGTGCCCTGGAACTTGTACATCGAGGATCCTGCACGGGTCACCTTCCGGCCGACCTTGACCTCGTCCGCCTCCCCGTCTTCCTCCAGGAACTCGTCGAAGATGCCGTCACTGTTGTCGAGGTAGATGGTGACCTGGGCGTAGTCCGCCGGCTTCCTGGAGTCGCCGCCGTTGAATATCAGCTGTTCGAGTTTCTCGGCCCTCAGCTTCGAGGAGCGCCGGCCGAACACGAAGCTCGCCGCGTCGATTATGTTGGATTTCCCGCTACCGTTCTCACCGACTATCGCGGTCAGGCCCTCGTAGAAAGGGATGGCCGTCTTCTGCTGGAACGACTTGAAGCCCCTGCACGTTATCTTGTTGATCTTGGTAGTGCCTTCGACCTGCTCTCCCTGTTTTTCCTGCTGTATAGCTTCTGCCATCCTGGAAAGGATTTCTCGGATGCGAATAAAAAGAAGGGGGAAAAACCGGTTTTGTAATACAAAATCTGGCTATAGATGTTTAAATAGCATATATGTATTACGAATTGAAGTCAGACTTTCTCTACCTTCTGCTTCTTCAGTGTGTACTTCACGAACACGAACACCAGGAGCGCGATTATCAGGAAGTCTATCAACGCGGAGAGAAAGTGTCCCACCTGGAACTGGACGGAAGCGATGCTCCAGGTAGCGTTCTGCCAGTCGCCCTGGGGTAAGAATACCTCGACTATGGGCATTATTATGTCGTCGACCGTCGCGCTGACGAAGTCCTTTACCGCGACGCCGATAACGAATGCTATAGCGAGCCCCAGTACGCCGTACTCTTCGAGGAAATCCGTGAACTCTTCCATGAAGCCCATATGGAGATAGTGGATGTCAGAAGAACAAAAAGCCAGGGGGTGAGATCCTAGTGGCTGCTCATAGTCCGGGGGTTCATGGTCATGGCACGATTGGGGGCGCTCTTATTAGTGAGAGGAGTATCTGGACCACGGATTCTATCAGGGAGGATGCCGCGAAAAGGAGGAGTAACACGAGGATACCTCCAATTACGCCCAAGAAGGCCGCTATCACGAGGCCGGACCTGCCGTACTTTTCACGCCCTGTCCTTCTCTTGTACAGGTGCAGGCCCGTTGCGGCCCCAAGTATGGCGTAAGGGGCTACAACCGCAGCTAGGCCTGCGGCAATGGGTATCAGGAGCAGGACCATGCCCGAAACCTCAGCCGTGGTCCACACGGTACTGAAAAGAATCAGGAGTATAGCTGTGGACAGGATGGCCGCGATTATTGGAGCGATGATGACTGAAGCCAGCGAGAGGAGACTTGCCCGCTTTAAGCCCTTGAAGTAGGCGATGGTGGCGAGCAAGGGGACGAAAAACAGCGGATATAAGGTTCCGCCAAAAGTGTAAAAATCCAGGGCCAGAAGGATAAGTGTCAGTACTGCTTCTACCCTGAGAACGAATCTCCGGGAGGACCACCGACTTTCGGAAAACTTCTTTTCCAGCTCTTGAAACCCCATGAAAAGGGTTAGCTAATACCTCTATTTAAAACCGGCAGGAGACCGTGTGGTTGCCTTTTCCCAGTGGGGTAGGCTGTTCTAGGGCGTCAGCCGGTCGGGAGTCCTCGGGAACAGGATTGCCTCCTTGACGTTCTCGAGTTCCGCTACCTGTTTGACGAGCCTGTCGATACCCAGACCGTAGCCCCCGTGGGGCGGCATCCCGAACTTGAAGGATTCAAGGTAGAAGGATATGTCCTCCGGATCGATGCCTTCTTCCTCTATACCGGCCATCAACCTGTCCAGATCGTGTTCACGCTGGCCTCCTGAGGCGAGTTCGAGCCCCTTGTAGATAAGGTCGAACCTCCTGGACTGGTATTCATCTCCCTCCCGGGCCTCCATGTAGTAGAACTTTTCGCCCGGGTAGCCGATGACGAAGAAGGCGGGATGGCCCTTTTCCTCGAAGTATTCGCCTAGCAGCTTCTCTCCCCTGGTGTCCAGGTCTTCAGGGTCCTCGGGCACGTGGTCGAACTCTTCTTCCAGTATCCGCCGTGCCTCCTCGAACTTTATCCTCGGGAATTCCCCCTCCGGGACTTCCACCTCCACGCCGAGCACGTCCAGGTCGTCTGCGGCATGCTTTTCCGCTTCCCTTAAGGTGTGCCTGAGTGAGTCTTCCAGTACGTCCATAACGTCGTCTTGGTCGTCGATAAATGCGAGTTCGACATCGAACATCGATATCTCCGAGATGTGCCTCGAGGTCGCGAATTCCTCAGCCCTGAACGCGGTACCGGTCTCGTACACCTTGTCGAATCCCGCCGCCATCAGCATCTGCTTGTAGAGCTGGGGTGACTGCGAGAGGAAGGCCTCTTCGCCGTAGTAAACAACGGGGAAGAGTTCTGCTCCTCCTTCCGCCCCCATCTTTGCGATAGTGGGTGTCTGTATGTTTATGTAGTCGTTCCTGTCGAACCACTCCTCCATGGCCTGTATGAGGTGGCTCCTGAGGGAGAAGATGGCATGAACCTCTGGCCTTCGCAGGTCGATGAACCTGTTGTCCAGCCTCGTCGCGAGATTGGAGTCGATGTCTTTTGCCACCTCCATAGGAAGGGGTGATTCCGCCCTCCCGATTATCTCGAGTTCGGTGGGGACGATTTCCCGGTCGCCGGGCGCCTGGTCGTTCTCCGTCACGGTCCCGGTGACGCGGACCACGTCTTCACGGCCGACCTGCTGCACCTCTTCGAAAAGTTCCTCGTTCTCGTCTTCCTTGAATATTAACTGTATCTGTCCCTCACGGTCACGTAGGATTATGAACGTTATACCGCCGAGATCTCTTATCTCGTGGGCCCATCCCGCGACGGACACCTCCTCGCCGTCCATCTCGGGGCCGATATCGTGTGTATAGGTTCTCTCGAGCATGTTGAAGTCACAGTCAAAGGCTTCTCGAAACACTTTTTTATGCGCTTCTGTGGAGGAAAGGAAAAGGAGAAAAGTGTTGTCTGGTGAGTTCTACTCCGCGTTTACCTTGAGGGTGGTCTTCAGTGTGTTGGTTGCTGGCCAGTAGCTCTTGATGGTGAAGTCCTGCGAGGCGTTGAACCTTGTCTCCACGTCATCCCCTGGATCGACGGGTCCCACTGTCCCGAAACCGCTGAAGTCGCTCCTGTACTCCGCTCCAGCAGAGTAGGTGCCTTCTTCTCTCGCTAGGAATTCCATGGAGATCCTCCTGTTGCGTGGAACTGTTATCTGGTTCACAGCCTCGCCGTCCATGTAGAACGAGTCGTCCGTCGACTCAAGCTTGAACTCTGTCTCCGTGTCGGTCTGGTGATCTCTTTCACGCTCCCTTTCCTGCCCCGTCTCTGTACCGTTCATGTGATCCCCCTCTCTTTCGCGTTCCTGCTCCATCTCCACCTTGTATTCCCTGAAGTCGGGAACTGTGATATCATGGGTGATGGAGTCCTTAGTGGTTCCATCGATAACGAGTTCCACCTTGACCGTGTAGTCGCCTTCCTCAAGCGTGCGCTCTGCCTCGGCTTCGTACTCGGTAATGACCTGTGCCGCAGGACTGCTCGGAGAGTCGAACTCTAAGGTAAAGTCGATGTTGTCTCCATCCACGTTGACCGAGCGGGAAACCGCGTAGCCCGCTGAACGCCCGACGTAGCTGGCCGAGCCTTCGACCTTGGAGCCTTCTACCTTGAGCTCCAGCTCGTAGCTCCCTGCGTCTTCACTGCTCTTCTCGAACTGCTGTCTAAGCCTCTTATCGAGTTCTTCCCGGGAGTCGCGTTGTTCCCTCCGGAGGTCTTCCCTAGCCTCCCTTCTCTTTTCGCGGTAGTCCTTCAGGATTTCTTGCTTCTCCTCCATGGATTCGGCCTCACGGAGTTCTTCTGCCCTCTCCCGGTTGATCTCTTGGATCTCCTTCGCGGCTTCCCTGAAACTCTGCCTCTCATCGTCGATCTCGTCTTCTACGTCTTCCCAGTTCATCTCTCTGAACCGGCTGGAGCGTGCTTCGGAGTAGGCCTTCATCGCGTGCTTCCTCGCGGTGAAGTAGTGGCCGTTCTGGTAGGCGTTCTGCGCCTTGACGAGCAAGCTCCTGGCGTGCTCTGACGAGTTCTTGTCGATGAAGTTCTCCGCCTTCCTGAGAGTTACATTCGCCGCATTCTTGATACCGGGAGCGCTTTCGACACGGTCCTCCCAGTTCCTGAGGCGGTTCCTCTGGAGTTCGCTCCATTCATCGTGGCTACGGTTCATGAAACTTTCGGCGACTTCTTCTGCTTCGCCGGATACGTGGTCTACACTCTTTCCGGTCTCTTCCTCTATCCTGTCAGCTATATCCGATGCGAGGTCCGGTTTGCCGACTACGAAGATCTCTGTAGCGTTGGTACTCCGGGCCTTTTCCACCGCATCGCTGATTTCTTCCTCGCTATCCACTATGAAAGATGCGGAGTGGGGTGAGGCTGGCGTCGCGATGACATCCCGGAAGTTGGATGCCGCGACTATAACGAGTCTCGAAACGTTCCTGTCTATCTGCCGGTCTTGAAGTCTCTGCCTCAGCTGCTCCATCTCTGCCTCCTCGATTTCAACGTCCTCCACGCCTGCATCCTCGAGGTCTGAGGTGACGTTCACAGCGTTCGTCGAGTAGACGTAGGCCGTTGTGGCTCCCAGCTCTTCTACCTGGGTGAGTACACTTGCGGAAAGCGTTCCCTCCTTCGATATCAGGATAGGTGCCTCGCCCTCACGGGTCTTTTGATTCATCTCGCCCTTTATGCTGGCGAGCAGCCTGTACCCATCAGCGGTGTCCTGTGGGTACTGTACTATGATGGCCTCGTCGCTTCCCTCGCTCCAGAAGTAGCTCGCCACCTCGACCGAGGTACCGGTCTGGGTGGTGCCCCAGAGCCTAGTGGTGGTGTTGACATGGGTTCCGACCTCAGTCTCCACGTTTTCTGATATGACGGACGGCCCTCCAACGATTACAGCTGTATCAACCTGGAACCTGTCCAGAGCGTTCGCGGTGCTGGAACTCAGGCTGTCCCTGCCTGTCAACAGCACAGGTATCCCGAGCTTGGAGGCCGGTGCCGCGGATATCAGTGCGTCCGGGTAGTTGTGGGTGGATGCTATTATTACCGTGTTTATATCTCCGCTGGAGCCTGCGTTCATCATCTGTGCGGCACCCAGGACGGATACCAGTAGTACTAATCCTCCGAGGAGGAGCGTGCGCTTCATAATAGAGAAGTTATACACGCCCACATTTAATTCCTTTTTGACCGGCTGTTTTTTGACTGTCGCCCGCCCTTATTTCTACATGATACTGAACCGGGAAGAACTGCGCGAAGCGGTTGAAGACGGTCTCATAGAGGACTACCCTCACCTTGAAACCCAGCTTACTCCCAATGGTTTCGACCTGACCGCGGCCAAGATCCACCGTTACACGGGAGCGGGAAAGCTGGACTTCTCGAACTCCGAGCGCGAGATACCGGAGACCGAGCCGGTAAAGCCTGAGAAGGAGTCGGAGGAGGACGAATACGGCTGGTGGTCTCTCGACCAGGGGGTCTACAAGGTAGTCACCAATGAGATTGTCGACCTTCCCAACGACATGGTGGCACTCGCTTTTCCCCGCAGCTCGCTGCTGCGCATGGGTGCGACAATCGAGAACGGGGTCTGGGACGGCGGTTTCCGCGGCCGTTCGGAGTTCATGCTCAGGGTTGACAACCCGGAGGGAGTCGGGATAAAAGAAAATGCGAGGGTGAACCATATAGTCTTCTTCCGGATGGAGGAGACCGAGGAGGGCTACTCCGGGATTTATAAGGAGGAGGTCTAGAAACCTATCCATGGATTCCCTGCATGAGAAATCCATAGCATACTTCGTCTTCCTGTCGCTTGTATTCTTCATCCCGGCTTTCACAGACCTCGGGCTCCGTATTGCCCAGTTCTCGTCCTATCTGGGTGCGGTCATGGTCGTGAGTCCGGTCCTGCTGGCTTCCGGCGCCCAGCTCTACATGATGAGGGAGGTATTCAACGACTCATTCCAGCACGGGATGGACTACGACTGGTGGCTCGCCGTACTCCTCCTTGGGCCGGTCGGTCTGCTGCTCTACCTCTACGCCAGGGACTCGGAGAGCTAATACTTTTAATAAGCTTGATAGCGAAATTCTGTCCATAATGGCCTCTGAAGAAGACCAGCTGTATGTCCGCGTGGACGGTTACAAAGTTCTGCTCCAAGACCTTGAAGCAGTCAGGCAGATAGTGAGGAATATCGACGAGGCCACCGAGGTCCTCAGACAGGTCCGTGATGTCAAGGAGAAGACCATCGACACCATCTACGAGAACCTGGACAGGATGAACGACAAGCTCGACGACATAGGGATGGAGATGCCGGAGATGGAAGGGGTTCCACGCACTCGGCAGCAGGTGAATGTCGATGCGGGCGAGGTCGAGGAAATCGACGGCTCGGTGCAGGAGCTCCACAGCGAGCTACAGAACCTCCAGGAGGAGCTCAGCGATCTGGACAGGGAGTAACCGGCTGCCGGTTTATGGCAGATTCGGGCTTTATCAGGACGCTTTCTATTGCAGGTCATCACTCTTAGGTTCAGGTGGATGAAGGAGATGCCGGGGGCCGGATTTGAACCCGAAGCTCGCCTCTGGGAGCTTCTGACCACAAATCCG
>CAZVPZ010000014.1:0-26350 GCA_964629245.1 uncultured archaeon
CGTCCGTTCGTGCTGAGGACGTTGCATTAGGGCTGATTCGTCCGCCCCCGACGCTGGCTCTTCTATCTGAGAATTCAGCTTTCAAGTCGGTTGATTAAACCCTGTAAATCCTTCTGGGCCTGTTTTATGTCTTTGTCTAGCCTGTTGGCGTTTCTGTGTTCTGCCCGGAAAATCTTTTTACCCTTTGAGGAACCCCCAAACCTCTCGAAGGCGTTTTCAGCCCTGCTAATGTCTCTCTGCGCCTCCAAGATTTCATCCTGCTCGATCTTCTTGTAAGCCGTCAGGGCCTGTTTAACGTAGTCTTCGAAGCTGCTCAGGACATCCATCTTGTCCGCCTGCTCCAGTTTCGTCTCAGCCCGCGTCAACTGGAATCCGATGACCTTGAGTTTGGTCTGTCCCCGTCGTAACCTGTGCTTGATGTAGGAATTTACGATATCTCGCCATCCTTCATCACTTACTCCGCCTTCCTCGTGGGCTATTCGCTCTGCTTTCTCCCAGTCCTGGTTGTCGAGGTGTGAGAAAATAGTTCTTACCAGTTGATCCTTGTATTCCTGCACCAGGTGCTTCATTTCCCTCTCATATTCACTTTCCAGTTCTTCCTCTTCTTTTCCTTCTGTAGCATCTTCAACAGAGCTGATGGCGTCTCTAGTTCTTCCAACTGCATCGTTGAAGGAATTCTTCAGTGTGTCGAATACCATAGCTATCATTACTCTCGAGCCGTTAAAAAGTTCAGTCTTCAGCTCTGCGCGGGTATTTCTCCTCCGAGGATTTAAGAACCGGCTCCTGGTTAGTTTGTGCATGGACTGGATGGTCGGGGCTGTGCTGGCGTTGGTTGTCGTCGTGTCGGGCTGCAGCAGTTTCATGGATTCGATGTCTCCTATGCAGAGGTTTCAGGACCTGTCCGACAAGCGGGAGAGTTCGACCTACAGGGATCTCGGTGTGGAGTTGACCCGGGATACACCGGCACCCACACCATCAGGATAAAGTGGGTGCAGGTACAGGCGACAACCTTGGCGGCTCCATGGTAGACAACGTCAGGCTCTGCGAGTAGGCGGGGGTTAATCCTTCTTTCTCTCCCGGTACTCCTTCGCGGCTTCCCTGAGCTCTTCCCAGGAGGTGAGGTCTTCCATATGCTTCCGGAACTCCTGGCTCGCGAGGAACTCCTTGAGCTCGCCCGGCGCGCTCATCACGCTGTCATCCCCGGTCGCCAGGGAGTGAAGCTTGTCGAGCAGGTCCCTGTTCTCCTCCACGTACTCCTCCGCCCGGCTCTTGAACTCCGAGACCTCGGCGGGCAGGGGGTGGTACGCGTTGGTTATATCCTCGTACCTGATGGCCATCGCGGCCTGTACGATCTTGTGCAGCTCCTCTCTCTTTTTCTGGACGGTAGTCTTCTCCGGCTCCCTCCAGTCCAGCTTTTTACCGACACGCTTCAGCTTCCCACGGAAGCTATCGTCTCTGGGGTTTGCTCCAAGCCTCTCGGCTATCTCTCTCGCGGTGGGATCTCTCATAAGCCTCTCGCGGTAGGTCTCTATCACCTTCCGTATCTGTTCACGGGTCGGCGCCATAGATGTACTGGTTTCGGGACCGGATAAATTAGTTTTCATCTTCGCTGCCGCCCCTGACAGCGGGGTAGTACTCGTTCACCGGATACCTCTTCCAGTAGTTGCCTGTCTCCTTTTTCTCCTCCGGCGACGCGAACTCGTACCTGTAGCGCCGCGCTCTCACGTACTCGGGAGCGGTATCGAAAGGCTTCCGCTTTATCAGATCAAGCACATTTTCATCGTCCTCCGCAAGTTTGCCCATCAGCGAGCGGAACCACGGCCTCCGCGGTCTCGGGGTCATCGCCGCGAACCACATCTGCCAGTCAAGTCTGAGGTGGTAGGGAGCCACCTGGGGCGGCCGTCGATCCAGCCCCGTGGGCTTGCCGTAGAACTCGTACTCCTCCCATTCCGCGTCCTCCAGTGTCTCGTCCGTCGTGCCTTCTATAACGACCTCGTACCGCCTCCGTGTCACCGACCCGAAGGCACCGTACGTGTTCACGAGGTGAAGGGGGTTGAAACCAGCATTCATCTTCTGTCTCGGCGAGAGCATGTTCCGGACCGGCCAGTAGCTGAGTGCGACGACGGCCCCCGCCAGCAGGTAAACCGCGAACATGTGAGGGGTGGAAGCTGGATCGACTACAGGAGGCTGAACGGGAAAGAGGCCGGTCAGAACTGTGTCGCTGAAAGTGGTGAATGCGAGCACCATCGTCAGCAGGTTGAGGAAAGCATAATTCCCTGTCAGCATCAGCCAGGTCTGGCTGAGTATGGTCAGTGTCCCGGCGACCGCGGCAAACGGCTGGGGGGCGAAGTAGAGGAAAGGGATGACGAGCTGGATGACGTGGTTGGACGCGGTTTCGACGCGATGGAACTTTTCCGGGAGGTTGTGTGCGAACCGGCTCAGCGGGTTGGGCATGGGCTGGGTCTCGTGGTGGTAGTCTAGGCAGGTCAGTTCCCGCCAGCAGGAATCGCCGCGGAGCTTGATCAGGCCTGCGCCGAACTCTACGCGGAACAGCATCCACCTCAGCATCAGGATCACTAGGAAAGGTGCCGCAGTGCTCATACCTCCAAGGAAGATAGCGAAGAAGCCCGCTTCGAGCAGCATCGATTCCCAGCCGAAGGAGTAGAAGGTCTGGCCCACGTTCACGAAGGAGAGGTAGAGCAGCCAGAGCAGGAACCAGGTTCCCATAGAAAACACGGTCCCGAACATCTCTGAGAGCCCGATGAGGGCGAGCGCAGAGAGCGTTAGACCTGTCCAGGCCATGACGGATGCGGCCCTGTCGCTTGGAAAGAGATGGAGGAGACTGGGTGACTCCTTGAAGGGGACATGGTCGACGAAATCTGTGAAGGGTAGAAGCCCTTCCTCTCCAACCAAAGGCCTGAACTGGCGGATGGCTGCCAGGAAAGCTATAAAGTAGATAAGGGCGAGACCGCGCTGGAACAGGAACGCGGCGAGCCAGTAGCTGTCCGGCATAGGAACCAGTTAAAGTTGAAGTGGCTTAAATCTCCCGGCCGGTTCGCTACTCCTCCAACTCCTGATGTGCAGCCTTCGCGATCAGTATCTCTCGTTGCACGTGGTATGCCTCACGCCTTATCATCGTGATGTAGCTCGTCACCGCGTAGAGCGCGAAGATCAGCGATGTACCGACGTAGGAGGCGAACTTCTGGATAAGCTGTGCCTCTTCAAGGCCGAAGGTGGCGGCCACCGAGGTAACTATACTAGCGTAGAAAAGCACTTTCAGCAGACCCTGGATGAGTTTCAGCCTCCGGTAGTGCTTCAGCGCGGCCTCGTAACGTTCCATCTGGTGGTCGTCCAGCCGGTGCTTCAGGTAGTCCTGGACGTCCTTGTGCGCTTTACCCAGAGGTGTGAGTTCGAACAGGTGCCGTTTCACGTAACGGTTTTTTCGACCCGGGTTTAACTTTGTTTCCGACCGCTGGACTTTATTTAGGACCGTGAAGAACAGTTGTGTATGGTTCTGGAGGGCTCAAAGGCACCTGAGTTCAGGGACGTGGAAGAGTGGATCAACTCGGATCCTCTGTCGATTAACGATACCTTGCTGCTAGATTTTTGGAACTACAGCTGCCATATCTGTAGCCGTAGGGTGCGTTCTATACAGGAGTTGCATGAAGAGTATTCAGGGATCAAGGTCGTCGGGGTTCACACACCGAGGTTCAGCTTCGAGGAAGAGGCAGGGAACGTCAGGAAAGCGGTCGAGAGGAGGGGTATAGACTATTCCATCGCTGTGGACGACGGTGCGACTTGGCAAGCCTACGGCGGTTACAGGTGGCCGACTAACCTGATAGTCGATGAAGGCGAGGTGAAATGGAAGACGGCGGGTGGTGCAAAGCTGTCCGAGCTAGGAAAAGCGGTTTCAGAGGTTCTGGGTGAAGATACCCGGGGTATAGATAGCCCTGGATCCGGCAGCAACAGAAGGCGCGAGATTCACCTCGGGTACCGCTGGGGCGGAGGATTCAACGGATCCGGCAACTTCAGGGGTGTAAGAGAGTTCGAGGCCCCGGCAGGCCGGTCATTGAATGGTGTATATCTCGAGGGAAGGTGGCGCCAGGAAGAGGAATACCTTGAAGCGCTAGAAGGCGCGAAGCTTTTCCTTCCATCACAGTCATCCGATATAAGCGTGGTCGCGGGACCGGGGGGAGGAATCCGAGATATCAGGGTCCGGAAGGATGGCGAAGTACTGGGGGGTGTTGAAGCCGGGGAGGACGTAAAGGATGATGGCTCTGTCCGTGTGAGGTATCCCGAGCTGTACAGGCTCGTTGACTCGCCGGGGCAGGGCTTCGAACTCGCACTGGCGCCGGAAAGCGGAACACGGCTTTACTCAATCACCGTCACTGATGGGAGATATAAAAATTGTTAACGAATCCGTGGATGTGAACACTGAAAGGAAAATCAATTTCTTTGGCATCGCGGCCATCCTCCTTTTCGGCTCGGTTCTTGGCGGCGCTTTCACCTACCAGGTAATGGACGCCAGGATAGACTCCCTTGAGGCGGAAGTACAGGGACTCGAGCCGACTGAGAGGACTCTTTACGTCAACTCATCCACCCGGACATCACTCTCCGACCTTTTCCAGAAAGTCGACCAGTCTGTGGTCTCCATAAGGACCAGGGCCGAGGATGAGTCGGCCCAGGGATCGGGTTTCATCTATTCGAAGCAGGGTTTTATCGTGACCAACGAACACGTGGTGGATGGTGCAAACAGGGTCGAGGTGACGTTCACGGATGGGGAGACCTTGGAGGCGGATATCGTGGGGATGGACCAGGATACTGATCTTGCGGTGTTGAAGGTGGAGAAGGAAGGCTTGACCCCGCTGAAGCTGGGCTCACTTTCGAACGTCGAGGTGGGGCAGAGGGCGGTCGCTATAGGCAACCCGTTCGGTCTCAGGGGTTCGATGACCTCCGGGATAATCTCCCAGAAGGGCCGTCGTCTACCTACGGAAAGCGGGTTCTCTATACCGAACGTGCTCCAGACTGATGCGGCGATTAATCCCGGTAACTCCGGCGGGCCGCTTCTGAACGTCCGGGGGGAGGTAGTCGGCGTCAACACTGCTATCGAGACACAGACCGGAACTTTCTCCGGGGTCGGGTTCGCTATCCCGGTCGATGCGGTGAAGCGCGTCGTCCCCGAGCTGATAGATGGCGGAGAGTACGAGCACCCGTGGATTGGCGTTTCCGGCCTGGATGTCAATAGCGATATAGCAGAAGAGATGGATCTGAACCGTAGCTATGGCTTCCTGATAGTTGATGTCGTGGAAGACAGTCCCGCCTCACGGGCGGGGATAAAAGCAGGCAACAGGACGGCCAGGATACAGGGCAGCAACGTAAACGTTGGAGGAGACGTGATAGTGGGCATAAACAGAGAGAAGATGAGAGACATCACCGACATCCTCCTCTACCTTGAGACCCAGACAGAGGTCGGGGAGAAGGTCAATATAACCGTCATCCGTGACGGCCAGAGGACGGATATACCGCTGACACTCGGCTCGCGTCCTGAAAAGGTCGACTAGGGTTTGTAACGCAGTATAGCCGCGACCCCGCCTAAGTTCTCCAGCCGCTCCCCTGCCTCGTGGTCAGTGTGGATTACCTGCACCTCGCCACCTGCATGCTCCACGCTCTTCACCAGTCCCTGTCTCTCCCGGAACTCTTCCCGGGTAATCAGCAGCTTCTCGACAGCGCCCTGCTCTGCGAGTTCTTCCACGGGATTGCCGTAGCTCGCGTTCCCGTCGCGCTCCACCTCCTCGAAGAATTCTTCAAGCGAATCCGACTCCTCCGAGATGCGGGAATCCTCCACCACTTTTTTCAGCGCGCCTCGCTTGATCGCCTCATTGAGCCCTGTTTTTCCCGTTACCGAGGTGTCCTCGACAAAGGTCTTCCCCTGGAGTTCTTCGGGCAAAATGTCGTATACTTTCTGCTTCTCGAAGCCGGGCCCCGCGAGCACCATACTGTCCACGTCCTCCTCGGATCTCACGAGAACGTTCTTTATCTCCTGGTAGAAGGCCTCCCCGGTCTTCTGGTCGCTGTATAGCTTGCCAGGGATATTCTCTTCGAGTGCTGAAAGGTCGGTTATGCCCGATTCGCGTACCAGGAAAAGGTCAGCCTTTCCTTTCTCGACGAGGCAGAACAGCACCTCGTACGATCGCTTCGACTCCGCCTCTTCCAGCCGATCCCAGTTCCGGGAGGTGAAATCACCCCATATCTCGAACTCGTCGCCGGGCTCCAGGTTGAACGTATGGTAGCCCTGTTCTACCTCTTCATCCCCCCGGACCATCTCGCCGGTGACGCGGAGGCGGTCGTCTTGGAGCTCGACTTTCTCGGCTTCCAGCGTCAGCTTGAGCGTCTTCTTCTCCCGACCGTCTATCTTTGTACGTTGCGTGAGCGCGCGGACTCTATCACCCTCCCCTATAACATCCTTCAGGTACCAGAGATCGTCCTCGTTCTCTATCCCTATCCTCGCGTATCCGTCTTTCCGGTCTGTTTCCAGTAGCTTCATGGTGAAAGCCTCGCTACCCACAAATAAAAACCCTGAATCAACAGTTTTGTCTATGGCGCAGGAGTTCGCAGCTGTACTGCTTTCCGGCCTCGTGATATTCGGGCTGGCCTTCGTAGCATCACAGGAGTTCGACTTTTCGAGTGAGAAGCCTGACAAGGTGGTTTTCGCGGAACACAACTTCGGTAAGGTGGGTAACGCGAAGCCTGATTCCAGAACGATAGGATTCGGCGATTTCAACGTCGGAGAGGGGCGGGGGGACGTACTCGTGGATAGACGTGAACGGGAGGATATCGACGCGTCTTTTCTCGACTCGGACAAGATATGGATAGGATACAACGCGACACAGCCCCAGGGAGGTAAAGTCACCTTTGAGGTCCTTGGACGCGAGGGCGGTGGCGCGGTCTACGTGAACGTCAATGGAAAGGATGTCTTCAAGGAACAGCTGGTCAGCGGTGGAACGCCCGAGATCGAGATACCGAACAGTGCGCTCAAGACCGGTCAGAACACGATAATAATAGGTACGACGAGCGGCGGCATATTCTCCTCGTCAGAATACGTTATCGAGGATATCAAGGTCCGGGTGAGCGACCGCCGGTTCCATGATTATATCAACACCTTCAAGGTATACGACTACGAGGTCGAGGACTTCGTAGAGGGCCGTCTCAACTTCAACATCCGTAGCGCGGTGAAACCCGAGCCGCTGGAAGTGTGGATAAACGACAGGAACGTGTACACACTGAGCCGCGTACGTGGAAGAGAACAGGTCGACGTCAACCCGGCCAACGCCGACATCCACCCTGGTCTCAACGTCATAAGTTTCGAGACGGATGGAGAGGCGAAGTACGAGATAGAGAATGCACAGCTCACGCTTCGCTATCTCGGGGCGACTGAGAGGAAGACCCTGAGCCTGGAGTTTGACGCGAAGGATTCGGAGCTCAACTTCGCAGGAGGCGAGGACACCCGTGAATACCTCTCCTTCGAGTACCAGAACCTTCTCGGCTCACCGAGGCCGATGGTGCTGGAGCTCAACGGCAACAGCCATCCGGTAAATCCCCGGAACGGTGAGAACACAGTCGAACTGGAGTCGGACGAGTTCGACAGCCAGAACACTCTTGTTGTCAAAAGCAACGGCACTTACCAGATGAACAGACTGAGACTGGTGTCAGAGAGGGTGGAGAACTAGATGGGCTGGGGCAAGTGGCTTGCGATCGGTTTCCTTATCCTGATCACGCTGCCTATAGGAGGTATACTCTGGATCCCGCTGCTCTATATAGGTTACAAGTGGTGGAAGCTCGTCTTCAAGGTATACCTATACCTGCTCTATTTCACTATCCGGATACCCATATGGCTGTTCATACAGCTACCCCTATACTACCTGGGATACGCCACCAACAGGATAAGCGCGTTCTTCCACCGGGGGATAGCAAGTTTCTATGCCCGGCCGAAGACAGCCTCTTTCTTTGCAGTTATCACCGGCCTATTGATGCTTTTCCTGTTCCCGATTAGCCTGTCGAACATGATGTCTGTGGAGTCGCTAAGGATTAACATGTTCAGCCTGTTCTCTATACTGTTTGGCACGTTCATCCTGACCTTCATCCTGATGAAGATATGGGTCGGCCTGAAAGGAATACAGATAGCCCAGAAACACATGCCGGGTTCCAGGCAGTTCAGGCAGTGGTCCGACGAGAAATCGGAGCAGGCCGGAGCCGCCACGGGTGCCGCCATAGGCGCTGCTGCCGGCGGCGTCAGGATGTACCGCGACCTGAAGATAGCTGACTACGCTGGTGAGAAGGGCGAATTCAAGCCTATGATGATTCCTCAGGACATGAAGAACATGGTGGTCGATGCGGCGGAGGGGTTCCCGGGCCTGAGCGGCCTGGTAGGTGATGCTGGCGGAGCGGCTGGAGGCGCCGCGGAAGGCGCTGCAGGAGGTGCTGCGGGGGCGGCTGAAGGCGCTGGAGGTGCGGCAGCGGCCATGGGGCTGAGCGAGTTCATCGTCGCGCTAGTGGCGGTAATCATCGTATACTTCTTTACGGCCTTTCTATTTGCAGGCATCCTCTACGTTCTAACGCTGTTTATATTCAGTATGTGGCTGCCGACATTCATGAGCGCTATAGGAGGACCGATACTCGGCGCTATTGGACTGGGAGCCTCCTACGGCGAATGGGTGGGTCAGACAACCCAGAACCAGTACCTGGCCGGTCTCGACTTCGAGGACGAGCTCTACGTTTACAGACAGGCAAGGGCGAGGGTCTTCTGCCTCCTGAAGGGGCCGTCGTGCCTCAGGCAGTGGAGGCTGAACAACACCGTGAGGCCCGGTTCACAGGACGTAGGGGAGACCTATGGATTAAAAATAGATAGATTCGAGGTGAGCCAGGGCACGTCGCTCGACATCGCATTCAAGGACCGCAGCTATGCGCTGCCGATATCATTCACGGTATCCAACCCTCGGCACGGCCTGAAGGGCATAAACGCGATGAACGTTAGTTACAGGATAATTATGATAGACAGTGAGAGAGGAGAGGACAATCCTTACTGCGACACGGGCTGGCTCCCGGTTGGTGATGATGCAAGTGACGATGTGAAGGCCTATGATATCGACGAAGACACGGATTTTGACGATATCTATCCAGGAACCTCGGCTTCGACAGGCTTCCTCAGAATCGAGGGCAACTCCCCAGGAGACGATATATCCCTCCAGGACTGCGAGATGCTCCAGCCGGCGGCAGGCCAGCACAGGACCATGATACTCAAGATGAGGTACGACTACTTCTCCCAGGCCACCCTCTACTTCGAGGCGATGGCCCTGGAGACCCTCCAGTCGGATTCAAGTGTATCGAAAAGCTGGAAGGAGTCGCAGACCGCAGACACCCCTGTGAAGGCGGCTATAAACGTGAACTCGCCCGTGATATTTGACGGTGGCGACCCACAGCCGTTCGCGATACGCGCCACCCTGAACACCGACAAGCCTGATGTCGACTACAGGGTGAAGGAACTCACCGTAGCCAAGTCGTTCTCTACCGAGATAAGGACTGCTGGAGGTAACTGCCAGTTCAATGATATAGGAGGCGACAAGATGGTACTGACCAACTCTGCGAAGGAACTCATAATCTACAGCGAGTTCAGCTCGGACAAGCAGGACAGCCTGCCGTGGTTCACGGCTAACCGTCCGCCTCCCATCTTCGGGTGCGTGATGCAGCTCAAGTCGGGAGAGATATCGAGCATAAGCCCGACCGGCGAGACCCTGACGATGGGCGTCAAGTCGAATTACACTGTATCGAAGCGGGAGAGGATAGGCAGCTTCAAGGTCTACAGCTCCCGCTGCGCGGAGAGCGGTATAAACTGCCCTCTCATAGTCACGGCACAGCAGAACTTTTCGGACACCAGTTATCCTTACAGGACGGAATGCGAGGGTCTGGACGCGGGCAACGGCTGTTCGATTGTCCATGCCTCAAGCTGGGACCCTGGTGGGAGCATCAAGCCTATCCGGAACAGAGACCAGAACTCGGACTCCCGGATAAGCCCCGGAGATGTCGCGGTCGAACTCAGCTCTTTCTCCGGGACCTCTCCAGACCCGCCGAAAGGACCCTTCGGCATGAGGACGGAAAACTGGGAGAAGGTCCACGATGGGCACGGTGACTGGCATACCACGGGAGACGGGGACTACGAGGGCTATGCCGTAATCCATTACAAGAATCGACAAGGCAGGCTGGAGGCCGCGTACGAGCCTCTTGAGTACGCCCTTATCAAGAAGACGGGTGACTGCAGCAAGGCAGCGACCAAGAGCGAGTTCCTCTACAACTGGACGAATGTTAAACAGAAGGAGCTGGTGAACCCGGGCACGCTTGAGGTATGGGCCTTCGAACCCAACAAGGTGGACTGCGAGGTCAGTTCTGGCTTCTGGGACTGGCTGTTCAGCCTGTTCGGGGATGGAACAACGGACTGCCCTCCCACCAAGAAGCTGGTATATGACGTTGATAACAAGCAGGCTGTCTGCTACCCTCGATGAATCATGTGAGGGTAACGAGCGATAGCAGGTTCCGGGTCGCTATCCCGATGCCCAGTATCGTGACAAGGAAGAGGTAGTAGAGCCTTTCCTGGCCCTCGACGTTCTCGTTGATGTACCAGACGGCAGGTATGATTATCAGGGACTTCATCACGAAGATGCCCGCCGGCCCCATGGCTGCGATGAAGATGTCCGCGAGCACGTGTTTCTCCTGGCCGCCGAACCCGAGGGCTACGAAGGTAGTTGTTGCGTCATAGAAGTGCGCTGCTACTGGGATGCCGAACGAATAGGTGGCGAGTTCCGGCCGGAAAAGTTTCAGCAGGAAGTAACCTCCCATGCTCCAGACCGCAGTGATCCCTGTGAACCAAATAAGGGCGGAGAAGTTATTCAGGGAATAGAAGCTCAGTAGCCCAAGGATTATAACGATACCCGAACCAGCGAGGAACCGGTGGTATTCTATCTCGGTGTGTTCCGAGACCTGGAGGGAGAGCCATATCATGCTGACTATGAGCCCGAAGATGATCACGTAGATGAACGGTGTGACGAAGAACGGTGCCGGGGCCACACCTATGTCCTGAAGCGCTCTCAGGGCCCCGCCGATGAAGGCGTAAGGTGCTATCCCAACGAAAAACTCCCGGTCCAGCTCCACGTTCAGTTTCTTTAGCGTCGGCCAGCCAAGGTATGCGGCTGCCAGTGCAAAGAGAGAGGCGTAGACCGTGGTGTTGAAAACGTTGTAGTCCTTTCCCAGTCCAACTGCCGGGAGCCAGAACTTTTCTATTAAAAAGTTTTTAATCCCAGAGAACGCACCCATAGTCATGGAAAACCAAAAGCTAGTTTTAAGTCTGTTATTCCTAGTCGTGATAGCCTCTGGGTGCAGTGACGGTGGCGGTGGAGAGACCACCTCTGAAGGAAAGGGGGCCATAAACGTTCACAGGCTCAACGTCCAGCCCACGCAGATATACCAGGGGAAGACAGTAGGTGTTTCCATGGATATAGTGAACGGCGGCAATCTCCCTGCCAAGTTCGATCCAGGTGATAAAGGCGAGAGAGTGATGAAAGACTACTGTCCCGACATCTTTGAGAACTCCTTAGGCGGATACCATGAATCCACTCCCGCCACAGACATGGGAGGTTACTACCTCATAGAACCGAAGCAACAGATCAAGCTTAGATGGCAGCTTAATCAGAAGGGGAATGTGCCACTCTACGATCTGAAATGCGACCTCAAGTTCGAGGTGCCGTTCAACTACACTGTGAGGGCGTACAAGCAGATACAGATAAAGAAGGAGAGGGGCGTCGAGGCATCACAGCTTAACTCGGAGTCTTCCGCAGGACCGCTTTTCCTTGCGATAGAGACTATCGGGAGCACTGCGAAGGAAGGACAGTCTACCTTTATTGCAGAGGAATCTGGGGAGGATAAGGAGTTCCAGATACTGATCCAGCTCCAGAACCAAGAGGCGGAGGACTACGGCAAGGGAGTTGTGGACATAGATGAGGGAAGCCTCTTCGTCCAGCTGGAGGGTCCCGTCTCTTCCATGGACTTCAGGGAGGAATACGGGTCTTTCGGGTCTCACTGCGGGCTTGACAATGACGCGAAACTCCGGATATTCGAGGGCAAGTCCCGGGTGATAACCTGTACTGTCGACCTTCCGAAGAAAACTTCTTTAAGCAGCAGTCCGAGCGTGGTATCGGAGATCAGCGCCGGTGTAAACTACACCTACATAAAGGACGCGGGGTCGAGAACCGTGACGGTGAAGTACAGTGGAAACTAAGATCGTTATACTGCTCGGTATCGTCGTGGTTTCAGCGGGATGTACTGATATCGCGACCAGGCTGGGGGTGGACGGCGATGTCCCCGGTGAGAACCCGGACGTTCCGGAGAAGACGGGTAAAGGCCTGGAGATAAAGGATTTCACCGTTTCTGATCATACCCTCCAGCCCGACCAGCAGGCGGTTGTGACGTTAAGGCTGAAGAACTACCACACTGAGAGCGGCGTAACCGTAACGGATACTGCGCTCTACAATCTTGGATTTCTGGACGTGGTCGATACCCAGCCGTGCTCGCCCCCGGTCAGGCCCGCGGAGCAGGAAGTGTATCCGGAGACTGTGTGCCGGTGGACTATCCAGGCGCCGCCCAAAGACAAGCTTACCGGCTTCAACTCGAAGTCCTTCAACATCCGGCTCAACCTGGTCTACGAGTCCATGCTTTCAAACAGCGGCGACCCTTTTAAGGCCCAGTTCAGGTCTATAGATGATATAGAGGTCCGGCAGGAACAGGTGAGGACATACGCCAACAACGAGGTCAAGATGACTGTATCAGGGGAGAACCCATTCCCCATCATCCCGGGACAGACAGACGATGCTTCCGTAAAGGTAAAGCTCGAGAGCGTGGGCTCCGGCAACCTGAGAAAGATGTCAGGCCCGGATGAACCTATATACGAGGTTGAATGGACGCCTGACGCGGTTTTTAACGACTGTGACGGCGAGCCGGAACCCCTCAGGCTGAAGCCGGTGATCGAGAACAGGATAGAGTTCTTCTGCGATATAGAGTCGAATTCGGGCTCACAGGTCGAGAGAAACCTGATTTTTTCCACATCTTATAAATACGCCAAATCCCCAAGTCTTGACATAGAGGTTGTTAACAGACAATGACACGCAACCAACACAGGGCTATTCTAGGATTAATAGCTCTAGTCGTTGTAGCCTCAGGATGTACACAGTCCGGTGGCGACACAAGTGTGACAGTGACAGAGAACCAGGGAATGACGATTGACGAGTTCTCAGCGTTTCCCTCCTCGGTGACCAGTCCAGCAGGTAGTCCTGCCAACGTACAGTTGAGGGCTGTCGTCCAGAACACGGGTGGTGCGGAAGCCGAGAACGTTCAGCTGAAAGTATTCAATGTTCCGTTCTCGGGCAGCCCCTCGTGGAGCGTCAACAGCGGTGATGACCTTGGAGGATCGAATGTCGGGATGGACTTCGGAGCCTCCGCGCTTACCGCCCCGGATCCGGAGAACGGCGTCCCGTCGACGCCGAGAGAGGATACGATGGAACTCACGGCCCCCGGACTCGCCTCAGGAGTTACTATCCCGTACAACTTCCTCGGAGAACTCCAGTATGACTACGAGACCACGGGAATCTCGCAGGTCCAGCTGATGAGCGAGGAACGTTTCAGGGATACTGGAGCAACCAGGACGAAGCCGAGTGTGGACAACAGCGCCGGCCCGATAAAGATGGAGGTAAGGACCAACACGCCTATCATCTTCTACTCCGGCAGCAACACGGCTTCACAGCTCTGCGTCATCGTCAGGAACGTCGCGGACGGACAGCCGACGGCTGAAGGAGCAAAGGTCTCCGGCGGTTACAGTGACGTGGAGAACTCGGTCGAACTCACTGTCAGTGCACCCAACGCCATCAGCTCGACGACGACGAAAGTCGACCTGGTCGGCAACAGAGGTGTAGAGTGCTTCGACTTCAACTCTGGGCTGACAAGTCCTGACCTGCAGACAACTGTTCCTGTGACGACAGCGGCCAAGTACCGTTACACCCGGGAAACGTCCACTTCGGTCACAGTGAACGGACAGTAAAAACCCCATTTTTTCCCACTTCTTCTTTTTGTTATCTTTCGAGTTGGTTACCCGATTGTGGGATTGAACGGTGGCAGCCGTTTCTACTTCCTGTCAGGATATGTCTTGCCGAGGACCAGCAGTAGCTCTGCTGGAGTAAAGAAGAGAAGAGAGAAATATGTGAGAATGTCTTACCATTCCCTGTAGAGGATGCCCGCGGTGATCAGGAATCCGACCACTATGGAGAGTACTGCCCGTCCCAGGTCGGTCCCCGGCATACGGACCGGAAGCCTGCCGTCGAAGAGTCCTGTGAGGAGTCCTCCGCCGCGGTCGCTCCTGATGGCTTCCTTGACCTCTTTTCCTATGAGGAGGGTGACGGTGTCGGACCTGTTGATCTCGTTACCGACAGCCGATGCCCTTATCTCTATCTCTGCCTCGTCCTTACCGAACGGGATCCCTGCGTACATGAAAGCCTTCTCGGACTTGCCTGCCGCGACTTCGACTGTCTCGGGCCTGATGGACACCCAGTCAGGTCCTTCCTGGGACAGCTCGTAGGTGTTGTCCCGTGTTCCCGTGTTCTTCAGGTGTATCTCGTAGATGACACTCCTGTTCTTGCCTGCGCTCTGGATCTTGGGGACGACGTTCATCTCGAGGCCCCAGCAGTTCTCGACCATCACTGTGGTGTTCGCCGAGCTGGTGGGCGTGTCGAAGGTGGTTGCCGTCGATGTGAGCTGGACTGTGTGTCGTCCCTCCGTCATCCTTGCGGAATCGACTTCGACATCAACCCCCTTGCTCTCACCAGGGTCAAGTTCAACCTCGGTGTCTGAGATGTTGCCCTGGAGTGCGCTTAGACTGTATTTCTCCTCGGCCTCGCCTGTGTTCTCTATCTCCGCTTCAAGGTCAACCTGGTCGTTCTCGCAGACGCGGTGACTATCCTGCTTGAAGCTGACGTCCATGTCCATGCCGTTGTAGACGTTCGCAGTGGCCGTACCGGAGCTCGTGACCTCGGACTTCGCGGTCACTTCCAGGTTCTGCTGTCCGAGCTTCTCCGGCGTGAATGTAAGCGTGGTCGAGCTGGCGGACTTGCCGTCTATATCGAGGCTCGTATCATCCAGGTCACCGACGTTCGTCGAGAGGGTGAACTGGTCGTCCCGGGTTCCCGTGTTCCTGATGGTGACCTCATACTCTGCCTCTGTAAATGCCGCGACATCCTTCTCCCGGGGTGTTATCGAGATGTCGGACGCGTAACAAATCTCTGACCCGAACTCGACGTTCTTTATGTCCTGTGCGTAACTGGTTGTCGAAGCCGCTATCACGTTGAAGTTCTCTTGGACCGGCTTGGATGCGGACGCGGTCAGGGTAACTGTCTGGTTCTCTCCCTCTTCAAGTGAGACGAGCTGCTGTGAGAGCTCGCCGTACCTCGTGGTCAGCTGGAACTCTTCCTTCTGTATACCGTCGTTGCTGACCACGACATCGTAAGTTGCCTTCTCGTTCAGGCAGGCGTTCTGTGACGCCGGCCTGACGTGAACGGAAACGTCGTGGTCCTTGATGACTTCTACGGTGCCGTCAACCGAGTATCTCTTGTCGGTTGCACGAGAGGTCGCGGTAACGGTGAAAGAGTAAACTCCGGCCTCCTTGTCCTGGTCGGGGTTGTACCATACATGGAAGGTCTCTGACTGGCTTGGTTCCAGGACCCCGTCCTCGGGAATCCTTGTCGGCGCGATAGTTACCTCAGAACTGGTGGAACTCAGCCGGTACACGTCCGCGACCGTTCCAGTGTTCTCTATCTCTACCTCGTAGGATGTAAATGAGTTAATCTCTGTGCTGGAACGTTCTGGGAAGAGAGTGAGTTCCGCGGGGCTGGCGGCTGCCGAGCCGGCTGTTATCGAGACTAGGAGTACTGCAGTAAGGATCTTGATATATCGGTTCATTTTATTATCACGTCGTGGAAATAACACATTTTCTAACTTTTATATATTCGTCGATAGTGACAGTAGTTGACCACTGCCTGACGGTAAATATTTTAGAGCCTGAAGAGCTGTATGAGGCTCTCCAGCCATGTTTTCCCGGTTTTTGTGGTTCCTCCAGAGCTTATTTCTACTTCCTGCTCGTAAATGACGTTCCCTTCCGATCTAACCTTGAGTTCTGCCGTGAAATCCCCCTCTGCCTCTGGGGTCACGTAGAAGTAAACTTTCTTGCGCTCTCCCTTCTCCAGCAGCACCTCTTCCTCCGTCTGTGAAATCCAGTCGTTCTCGAGTCCCTGGAGGCTGACACTGTAACGCTTCAGCTCCTCGTGGGTGTTGTAGAGTTCCACCCGGACCATGCCCGAGCCTGACTTTACGGAGGCGAGCTTGTCTGGGAAACTGCTGGCCTCTACATCGGATTCAAGGACATCTATCTCGCGTGTGACAACGTCATCCGAGCCCCTTACCGATGCGATAATCTTGTAATCCTTCTCACCCTTGCTGCCTGCTGTGGTCTCAAAGCAAACGTTCCCATTCCCGTTCCTGGAGTCTACCCTGTCGCCGTCCCGCATCAGGACTACCTGTGCGTCGACCTGGGATGCGACATCCGCACATATCTCGAAGCTCTCGCCCTCGAAGACTTTCTCTGGTGCTTCCACTGATGCTACGTGTACCGTCGGAAGCACCGTGAAATCTCGTGTCACCGATTTCGAGCCTGCTGTCGCCGTCAGAGTATGTTCGCCGACGCTGCCGGGTTCCAGAAAGGCCTGGTAGTAGCCGTCGGGCTGAGTGGTGACCCTCGCGGTCTCTGAACCGTCGATTTCTATGCTTACGGTCGAGCGTCCTCTTGTTCCATCCACGTATCCGGAGACCTTCGTGGACTCCCCGACCTTGAAGCTGGAAGGGTTGACTTCCATGGTTATGCCGGAAGGTCTTTCCGGTGAAGGTGATGGATTGGGTGATGGAGAGGGAGCTGTTCCACAGTTCTGGACGTTTACTGTCCTGCTTGCAGTATCCGAGTCATGGTTGGTTACAGTGATGTCGAAGCTTTCCCGGCTCGAGCCCTGGACATTCGGGAACGTCAGTGTTCGGGTCTTGGTCTGGCCCTCCGGGAGAGAGAAGGTGTTCCCAACCGTTATTGATCCCAGGCCTGAACCTGTTATGGTTACGGTCTCGTGGAATCCTCCTCTGTTCGCAACTGTGACATCGACGTTAAGGCTTCCGCCCCTACATACGCTGGATGGCTGTCTAACACCTGTTATCTCTATACCTTCTGTGTCGCCATCGCCGTTATCATCTCTTTCAAGTTCGAACCTCAGTGTCTCCCGTTCATCGTTGTCGAGATTCACCGATTTAGTTCTGTCCTTGTATCCTGAGTTGGATACAGTTACAGCGTAGTCGTCCGGTTCAAGGAAGAAGACGGCCTCGCCGTTTCTGTCAGTAAACCGGGTTTCTCTGTTGCCGTTCGCTGCATGCACCTTGGCGTTTCTCAGTTCGTTGCCCTCCCTGTCTTCTACGAGGACTCTCAGCCGGGCGTCGTCTTCATCCCTGTCATCTTCGAGTTCTATCCTCACCGTTTCGCGTTCGCCCGCGCTCAACCGCACAGAATCGGTCTCGTCTTCGTATCCTGATTTCGAAACCTCTATGTCGTAGCGGTCGGGTTCAAGGAAGAATACGGCTTCGCCATTGTCGTCCGTGAACTCTACTTCGCTGTCTCCGTTTTCGACTTCTACTCTCGCGTCTTCGAGTTCGTCTCCGTCTTCGTCTTCTACATGGACATCCAGCTGTGCATCTCCTCCGTCTCCACCACTGTTTTCTTCCTGTAGCTGTATCTTGATGTCCCGTTTCTCGCCAGGGTCAAGCGATACGCTTCGGGTCTCAGTATTGTACCCATCTTTGGATATTTCGATATCGTAGTCGTCCGGCTCCAGAGTGAAGAAGGCATCACCATTGTTATTCGTGTTTTCGGTGTCGGTGCCGCCGTTTTCGACTTCTACTCTCACGTCTTCGAGCTCGTCTCCGTTCTCGTCCTCTACGTGAACGTCGAGTTCCGCATCCTCGTTCTCTTCACTGAGCTCCACGTGTATCGACTCTGTTTCCCCCGAGTGGATTATCGCGGTGACTTCACGGGTGTTGAAACCGTCCTTCGATACCTCGACCGCGTAAGTGTCGGGTGCCAGCTGGAAGGTGGCTATGCCGTTACTATCCGTTTCCTTAAGCGCTGATTCTCCGTCCTTGACCTCTACCCTCGCGTCCTCTATAGGGTCGCCGTCACTGTCCGTCACTTCAACCTCAAGTTCGCCGTCCTCAGGCTCTTCGAAAACCGTCAGGCTCTCCGTATCTTCCCTTATCTCCTGGTCTCCACAGGGCTCTCCCAGCGTGTCAACAAGAACCCTGACTGTCGCATCCTCCGAGGGCGAGATGGTTGCGGAAAACCTCTCTGTGCTGTCGCCGTCCACGGTCTTTTCGACCTGGTCAACGGTATTCCCGTTAACCTTGAAGGTGGCCTTCACATCCTGGCTGTCGCCGTCGTTGTATGCGTTCACCCAGGTGTCTACGCTGTCGCCCTCTGCAATACTTTCCGCCGAAAGCCAGAGAAATCCTGCGGAGATATCGCAGTCGCCGCTGTCCGATGTTCCGGTTGCTGCAGCCGGGATTAGCATTAAAGTGAGAAGAAGACTGACAAATGCTATTTTCCCGGATCGTGAGAGTTTGGACATTATACTAATGGGGAGAGTCAAACCTTTATATGTTTTTTGTTACTTTTGAGTGAAAACTCAGGGGTTGTTCTCCACATAGTCGTTGTCAACCTGCCTGAGCCTGTGGAAGTCGAACATTTCTTCGGCATAGCTCTCCCTGACGTCATCGTATCCCATCCAGCTCCCTCTTTCTGCGGTCTCATTGGCGTTCGGCCTCACCCAGTACCAGTTTACCTCTGCATCGTCAAGATCAAAGTTCCGTGATTCCCTGTCCTCCCGTACTTCCGCCTGTATAACTCCCTTGAAGACGTCGCCAGGCCAGTCGGTGTCGTCGTCGAAAAGCAGGTCGAAATCGACGTGGTCTATCTCGTCAACGTCCTCTATCGAGTCGTAGAACACGTCTTCCCTCCGGGAGCGGCTGTGCTCGTAGTCCATGTCCTCTATAGAGGTGTCATACCGTTCCTCAGGGTTCTCCCAGTAGATATCGAGTATGTCCTGTCTCGTCACGAGCCAGGTCTGGGTCTCCCTTCCCACGCCGTCGTCATCATTATCATCGTCGTCCCCGTTGTCGTCATCATCGTCATCGTCGTGATTCCTGTCATCCTCGTACCTCCGTATCTTGTGGAGTTCGTCACGGGCGTGCTCGAAGACCTTCCTGGTGACAGTTAACTGTGCGGTGGTCTCCAGCACATCATCGTAGAAAGCGTTAATCCTGCCCTGGGTGTCTTCGAGCCGTCCAGCGTATTTGGAAAGGTCGACGCCATCCTCGCCGGCCCTGACGTACTTTTCCGGGTCGTAGGCGCTTTCCGGTATGGTATCGGTGTCGAACTCCTCGTTTATCCTTATCTCGTCCAGTTCTTCAAGCCAGTCTCCTATGTCACTTGTGCGGGACTCATGGTAGCCTCTGACCTCGTCCAGCAGCGACCTGTAATCGTTCTCCAGCGCCTCGATGTCTCCTATCAGGTCTTCAAGGTCGTCTTCGGCTTCATCGACGAAGTCTTCGGGGACGTCGAGGCCGGAGCCTGAGTTAGGCTGGTCCTGGAAGAAGGGCTGGACGCTCCTCATCTGGCCGAGGAAGTCCTGTACCGCGGTTTCATCTACCCGGTCTGAGGGGAGGTCGTTGTGGTCAAGGAACCTCCGGGCGTTCTTCCTGAACCGCGGGGGGTCGATCTCGTCCGGTAGTATATACCGGAACGAGCGGTCTGTGCCTCTTAGCCGGCGGTCACTAGGATTTACGTTGTCGAAACCACTCTCATCTTCATCGACGTACTTGAGTAGTATTTCTTGGGTAACAAGCAGTCCGGAGTCGTAGTCGGCCGCATCGAGCGTGAACCACGGGTCGTCGTCCTGCTTGTCCCCGGTCCTTCTCCAGAGGTCGGCGAAATCCCGGCGCTCTCTTATGACGCCTGCCGGTGTCGAGGTCTTCCTCGAACCCCTGTAGTTGCCTATCTCTCTTTCCCACTGCTGTAGGTCGTCCCTGAGGTCTTCGAAGTCTGACCGCGTGAAATCCGGGTCGTATATCTCTACAGTGTCCTGGGACTCCGCTCGGGAGGCCTCCTCCTGCACCCCGGAGCTTGAGGTGCTTCCGGATTCTACCGCCCTGGAATCGGGGGTTGACTCGGTGGGTGTCGGTGATTGACGGACTTTAGGGTCCTCGGCGCATCCCGCGATACCTGCTGCAGCTCCCGCTGTAGCGGTTATGAACGCTCTCCTCGATACGTCTTCTTCTTCCACTATCTTCCGGTAGAGGTTCCTCAGTTCCACCTATATCAACCTCTTACCTCCATAGCCGCGTTCTTGGCTTCTGCGTACATGTCGGTTTCAAGTATACCGTATTTAGAGGGGCTGTTGCTGTAGTTCGACAGCCTTATTATGCCCCCTTCGTCGCCGAGCCCGAGTTCGGGGTGCCTGGCGGCGTCGAAGAAGTCCAGCGTGTAGTCTTTGCCCTCGTTCGCCCCCGTCTGATCGGATGGGACCACGTTGCTGATTATCTCTTCCCCCATCAGCTCGATGGTGACGGCGTCGAGGTGCGCACCTCCCTCCGGATGGCTTTCAGAAAGCCTCCTCCCCATGCCAGTATATACTTCCCCAATGTCGTAAACTTTTCTATCCTTCTCGACGTACCAGCCATCCTCTCTCTCAAGGCTCCCGACGATAGCGCTCCATTCGTCCGAGTTGAACCGGTTTCGTCCTGAGGGTTCGGGTGTCTCCCCATCCGGTGTCGGAGTTCTGCTGGCGCCACCGTTCCCGTCTACTTTTCCATCACCGCCTTTGACAGGTACCTCGCACTGGCGCTGTCTCCACCTGTCGTGCCCGAAGAAATCTATGTCACCTGAGGGCTGAGTCTCGTACCTCCACCAGGCGTCCCCACAGCCGTAGTCCTCTGGCAGGACATTGATGTAGTCGGCTGTTGCCCCGGCCAGCACTCCCAGTCCAGCTATCTTGCCTGCGCCGGCCAGCCCGAGTCCTCTGAGCCACCCTCTCCTTGTCGAGCTTGGCTCCTGTATGGCCTGCTTTATATCGTAGAGGTCGTCGTAAACCTGGTCCAGCTTGTCTCTCGTCTGCTGGTCGAGGTTCTGGAGGTCTTCCTCTGTAAGATCGTAGTTATGCAGAACTGTGTCGAGCTGAGATTCAACCCGGTCAAGACGTCTTGCGGCCTCGTTCTGGCTTATCTGGTTCTGGTCCAGAAGGCCCTTTATCTCGTCGATCTCCTGGTCGACCTTCTGCGCCTTCTCCTTCAGGGTTTCGCCGTCAGAACTCATGTTACTATTCAGTAGTAAATAAGGTTTAAAACGTTTTGGGCTGTTCGAGAATAAATTAAAAATGGGAGACGGAGATCTACTCTCCGTTGCCTCCCTCGTCTCCTCGGAGTCCTGCTTCGTATTCAGCCCAGTCCTGTAGTTCGTCGTGGATTCTCCGGGCTGCCTCGGACCTCTCGGTGTAGTCGCCGAGCTTCCGCTGGTAGGCGGCGGCCATCCCTCTGATGGACCTGGCGGTGGAGTTGTAGTCGTCGAGCTTTTCGTCCACTTCTCCCAGGTTCTCGTACCACCTATCAGTCGCGTCGTAGAAAAGGCTCTCGAAAGTTGTGAGGTCTGCTTCCCCCGCTTCTACACTGTTGATTACTGCGTCTATCTGGTCGCCCAGGTTGTCGAGGGCCGTCTGTGCTCCGTCGAGGTCTCCGTTTTCCAGGGAACTGTAGACTTCGTCGAAACGGTCGTCTACTGTTTCTACCTGTTCTTCAAGTGTCATGTTGTCACCTCCTTTGGCGCTGTTTGTGCAAGTTTTTCTACAGCGTGGTTAACTCTAGAACAGGAAATCTTATTAATATTTCATTATTGTCTAGTAACACTTTTATCCTAGAGTTCCCCGTCCTTCTTCATCTGTGCAAGCCTACCCACTTCTTCCCCTGTGAAGCCGTTTTCTTCCGTAAGCGATATGGTCTCGCCGCCGGGCTGTGCCGTGAGTTCATAGACGCCATCGCTGTACTCAAGATCCAGCTCCAGATCCTCGGGGGTCTCGCCGCCGTAGCGCTCTGACACCGCTCCGGCGACAGCTGCCGCGGCCCCGGCGTGACCTTCGCCCCAGAGCGATTCATCGTAGGCGTTCAGGAAGTGGTCGTAGAACTCTTTGTCGCGCGCCCCGCCAGCTATCCGCTCTACTTCGTTCCAGTAATCCGACAGGAACTCTCCAAACTGGCTGTATATCTCGAAGGGGGTATCGATGCCCTCTGCGGACCGACCGGCGGTGAAGAACCCGAATGTGTCGGTAACTCGCTCCCCGATCTCCCCTGCCAGGTCGTAGGGGTTGCCGAGAGGGTCCGTGCCTTCCGCCATCCATGAGCCGCCGTATATCACGTTCTCAGTCATCTCACCGCCGTTGAAAAGTAGGTCGAGCGTGACGTAGGTGCCCAGTGCGTTAAACATGAGGCTGGATTCGAGATCCCTGAGACGGTCGTTGTAGTCTTCCGGAAGGTCCTCGGCCAAGCTATCGAAAAGACCTTCCAGGTTGAGTCTTCCCGGCTCGATTTCGCCGTCCTCGTCTTCCTCTGCTCCAAAACCGCTGAACCTGCGGATGCGGTGCGGGGTCAGCCGGAAGGGCCATGTGGCTGCAAGGTTAAGGGCTTTCTTGGTTCGCTCGTGGCTCATGCGACCGGTTTACAGCACCATACTTTTATTCATTATGGTAGAGTGGCAACAATCCTAGCCGACCTCTATATCCATGCAGATCCTGTCGGTTTCTGGGCCTCTATGGCCGCATATCACCCTTTCCAGTAGCTCGTATCTCCGCCCTGCCTTGCCGGCCGCTGTCTCCACCTCTTCTTCAAGCGTCTCCCAGTCCCCGGCTTCTAGGAAGCGGTAGTAGTGGATGACCCCCTTATCCTTCGCGTGTTCGATGGCGAGTGGTAGGTACTCGTCCGCGGATTCGGGAAGCGGCATGATGATGCGGTCGAACTTCCCGAGCTCGGGAACGATATCTGAAACGTCGCCCTCGTGAACATCCACCGGTTCTTGGACACCGTTCATCTCGACGTTTTCCCGCAGGTATCCGACCGCTACCGGATTTTTCTCCACCGCGACCACTTTACTTGGCGAAGCATTTCTTGCCGCGAGAACCGCAAACGGCCCGACTCCTGCGAACATCACCAGCACCTTTTCCCCATCGTCTATCTTGGAGACGACCCGCTCCCTCTCAGTCGCGAACCGCTCCGAGAAGTAGACCTTGGTGGGGTCGACTCGGTATCGGCACCCGAACTCGGTATGCACAGTTTCGGTCTCATCGCCGTAAAGTATCTCGTATTCGCCCACACGGAACTCTCCCTCAAGTCCATCCTGCTTCAGAAGCACGGTCTTGACACGTGGATGGTGGTGGCGTATCCCTTCGACTACCGCTCCTCTCTCGCGTTTCCCGATTTCGTTTATCACGGCGATATCGCCGACAAGTTCGTATGATGGCAGGTCGAACTCTCTCCCCTCTTTCTCTTTACGGATTACCGAGACCTCGTTTTCGATTTCTCTGTCAACGCCTGAAAGCCTCTCGTCCACGAAAACTATTTCTCCCTTCTGGACGTTCGAGATTACGTCTTCAGGGGTGTAGCTCCTGGAGGAGTATACTGAAAGCAGTTTCTCCTCGTCTCCGCTCACTGCGGTCATCCGGTTGCCGTCGCTGCCAACCTCGAAACCCTGTTGCTCGAATATCCGCCTTACGCGCTCCTCCAGCGCTTCTTGATCCATACCAGTGTAGCTAATAAGAATTGGTAAATGCGTAATGGTTATGCTGTATATGGTCGGACTGGGGCTTGATGGTGGAGAGATAACGGTCAAGGGCCTTGAAGCGCTGGAAGAGGTGGAGGTTGCTTTCGCGGAGTTCTACACCAACACAGAGAACATCGACCTAGAGGAACTTGAGCGGAGGACCGGCACGGGCGTAAGGCAGCTTTCGCGTGAGGATGTGGAACAGAAGGACCTGATAATCGAAGCGGCGGAGGAGCGGGACACTGCGTTCCTCGTATCCGGCGACCCGTTGACCGCCACCACCCATTATGACATAAAAAAAAGGGCTGAGACCAGGGGGATAGAGGTGGAAGTGGTGCACGCCCCATCGATTTTTACGGCTGTCGCGGAGACCGGGCTCAGCCTCTACCGTTTCGGCAGGACTGTGACGCTGCCTGAGGATTCGTCTCCTGGCTCTGTGGCCGGGTTCATAGAGAAGAACGACTCTGTAGATCTCCACACCCTCGTGCTTCTTGATATCGACTATGCCGCTTCAGATGCAGCCGAAAAACTCGTCAGTATGAAGCCGGGTCTGGAGAAAAGGGAGGCGGTATTCCTCTCAAGGGCCAATACCCCCTCTCAGCAGGTCGAGATCAGGGAAATCGGGGATGCTGTGGGGGGAGACTTTGGAGAGCCTCCTCACTCCATTATAATAATAGGGAATCTCTCTCACACCGAGGAGGAGTTCCTGGAGGAGCACCGGTGAACCCCACTGAGGAAGAGCTGGAGTCGGAAACGCGGAAATGGCTGGAAAGACTTGATGAAAGGCTGGAGGAAAGGGACACCGATGTCGAGCAGATGGAGAATGTCACGGCTTACAGGGATGATGCCCGGCACTTCCTTGACGAGGGGGATCTTGTGAGAGCGTTCGAGTCGGTGGTGTACGCCTGGGGTATACTGGAGACGCTTGAGAGGCTGGGAAGGTTCGACAACTCATAATTGATAAAAACGAGAGGAAATCAGTTTAATCGTATGAACGACCCCTGGAAATATCTGGCGTTCCCGCTTGCTTCTGTGTCGGGGTATATAGTGGCGCAGACCGCCCTGGCGGGGTTTATCGGGACCGCAGTAGGTCTTTCCCAGGTCCTGTCTGAGGTAGTGGTAGTCGCTGTTGCCGGTCTGATAGCGGGTTTCCTGGTTGACGAGGTGATCCCGGCGTATATCGAGAAGGTTCAAAACAGAAGGGGCGGGGGCGGCGATCTCGGGGGAGGCTTTGGAGAAGGTGGCGGTGACCTTGATTTCGGAGAGGAATAGGCGGCTAATACTGTTTTTCTCGCTGTTGGTCGGTCTTTTATCCGCTGCCTCTGCATCCCACTCCAGCTACGACGCCGAGCCGTGGTACGACACGGGCTTCAGGCTTCCGGATTACGATTCACATAGCGAGATACTCGTGCAGTTCGTCGCACCGTTTATCTTCCTGACTATCCTGCTACACCTGGCGCTCTCTCAGGCGCTCCACTTCACGTTCGTTGACAGGAGGAACCGTGGCTACTGGCGCACACATCCCGGCGCGAAGCCTCCGGTCCGGCGCATGTCACTCCTGATGTCGCTCGCTATAACAGGGATGCTTGTCCCGACACCCTTCTGGACCCTGGTGCAGTCCAGCCTGAATGTTATCGGGATGCTTGCTGTGCTGGTCTTCGTGTTCCTGATGCTGGTCGTGTTCGCTGCCGCGACCGGCAGAGGAGGCGGAAATACCAGCTAAACATATTTTTAAACATCCAGATGGTAGTTACTTCTTATGGACAAGCAAGCCCTGCTGAAACGTCTTTCTACCGCTATCTCCGCTGTAGCCCTCACACCGCTAGCCGCTGCACAGCCGGGATCGATAACCGGGGGAGGCGGCTTCGGATTCGGAGCTATCGAGGGCGTACTTATCGCTATAGCCGATTTACTCTTCTTCCGTGGGGAGTCGATTACTAGCGGACCGGGTGCGATAGTTTTCCTGTTGCAGATAGCGTTTCTATACTACATACTCAACCAGTTCATCTTCCTCACCTGGACCTTCGTCAGGGAGAACGTAAGGGAGAGCAAGGGCGTAAGGGTAGATGAAGAGTTTACAACCCGGGGAGTTCCTCCGCTTGCGGCTATAATTGCGCTTCTCGCGGCTAACGCCCTGGGAACGGCCGGTGCCGCTGTCGCTCTACTGGTCGGGGTCATAGCACTTGCGGTCTTCCTGCTCCGGTTCATGGGTATCATAGGCGGCACAGCCGGCTCAAGCAGCATGGGGGCCCGCGCCATGGACAAGGTCGAGGAACGGATAACTGACAACACCGCCGGAGGCGGCGGTGGCGGCGGCCGAGG
>CAZVPZ010000015.1:0-25330 GCA_964629245.1 uncultured archaeon
TCATGAGAACAAGATGGGGTAGAAAGATTTAGAAAAGAACCAGCTAGACCTTGAAATCCCTGTACCCGGACTCGACCTCGCCATCGACCAGTTTCAAGAGCCGGGCAGCGAGCTTCTCCCCGGGCTCTACCACCATCATTGAGGGCGCGCTCTCGGTTGCGGTGCCTCCTCCTACGCCGGTGCAGCTGCCCGGGTTGAGCAGTACTTTCCCATCGACCTTCACCGCTTCCTGTTCGTGGGTGTGGCCGTGAAGCAGGACATCGACGTCCAGCTTCTTCGCTGTTTCCACCAGCGTCGGGTGGTGGCCTCTCGGCGTTATCCCAGAGCCGTGGTAGACGCCGAACCGCACGCCCTCCCGTTCGAATGTCTGGGACACATCGAGCTGGAACCGGTCGCAGTTGCCCTTGACCGCGACCAGTTCATCGGCGAGCGCGTCCAGCCGCTCGTAGACCTCCCGGGTCTCGAAGTCGCCGCAGTGGACCACCAGCTCCGCTTCTCCCGCCCTTTCCAGGAACTGTTCCGGGATCTCGTCGGCGCGGTAGGGTACGTGGGAGTCGGATATCACCGCTATCATGTTCGCCAAACCACCTTCGAAGTTTTAAATAGGACGAAGCAAAAAGGTTGTGTTGCAACTCTGGGGGGTTGAGGGAGTCTACACCTAGGTTCCCCCTATGAGCAAGAAAATACATCAACGGTTCTACCGGTACCTGCTATTCGTGATGCTGGCGTTCACCAGGTTCCTGTCCCGTGCAGACTACCACGTACCCACCAAGTGGTACTCCATCATCGACAGCGTCCGCGTATCTTCCGGCGTGCTGCACGAGCGCATCTCCAACATAGACTACGAGATAGAGCGCGAGTTCCGGAAGAAGGAGGAGATGATCGACCGGAGGCTCGGGAAGAAAAAGTTCTACAGCGAGGACGAGATAGAGGAGCTGCAGGAGCGGATAAACGAGATACAGATCTAGAGCCCGAGGTTCTTCATCATGTCCTGCATGTTGCCGCGCTTCATCGACTTCTTGTTGAACTTGTCCATCATGTTCTTGGTCTGCCGGTAGTGCTTGATGAGCTCCCTGACCTCTCCGCTCGAGGTTCCGGAGCCCTCCCCTATCCTCTCCGCACGCGACTTCCCGACGAGCGAGGGGTCGGCCAGCTCCTCATCGGTCATGGAGTCCATTATGACGCCGTACTTCGAGATCTTCTCCTCGGTCATGTCCGCGACGTTATCCGGCACCTTCGCCGAGAAAGGCAGCTGCTGCATCATCTCCTCCATCATCCCGGAACCGGTCACAGACTCCATCTGCTCCCGGAAATCATGCATCGTGAAGTCGCCCTCCAGCAGTTTTTCCGGGTCGGTGTCAAGCTCTTCGACCTTCTCAAGCAGTGACTGGAGGTCGGGCTGACCTATCATCTCGGAGACGTACCGCACCGGGTCGAACACGTCCAGGTCCCCCATCTTCTCGCCGGTGCCGACGAAGACGACGCTCGAGCCCGAGTGCTGGCACGCGATAAGCGCTCCACCTCCTTTCGCCGAGGAGTCCATCTTGGTCACGACGACTCCTGAGATGCCCACCGCGTCATCGAACTTCTCCGCTTGTTCACGGGCGCTCTGGCCTATATCCGCCGGGATCACCAGATAGGTCTCGTCAGGTTCGAAGGCGGTGTGGACCTCCGCAAGCTCCTTCCTCAGTCCCTCATCCAGCGAGTTCCGTCCGGCGGAGTCGACTATGACCACATCCGCGTCGATTTCCTTCACGCCTTCCTCGACGACCTCGGCGGGATCCTCCGCGTCCGGGTCGCCGTAGAACTCCGCCTCGACCTGCTCGGAGATCTGCTCCAGCTGGTCGTAGGCCGCCGGCCTGTCGGTGTCCGCCGCGATAAGCCCTGTCTTGAGACCGCGCTTCCTGTAGAAGTCCGCAATTTTACCCGCGGTCGTGGTCTTTCCCGCGCCGTAGAGCCCGCATAAAAGGATTCTCTGCGGCTCTATCTCGACCTCAGCCTCCTCGCCGAGCAGTTCCTCCAGTCTGGTGTAGACTATCTCCAGGACATGTTCCTTCCGGGAAAGACCCTTGGGGACCTCGTCGATCAGCGCCTCCTTCCTTATCTCGTCGCTAAGCTCGGAGACCAGGGAGACGTCTACGTCGGCAGCTATCAGGTCGCGCTGGATGTCTTTTACGAGCTGTTCCACAGCCTCTTTATCAGCTACTCCCTTCGAAGAGAACTTCTGTATAGAGTCTTTTATCTTGTCGAACATGGAACTGGAATCGGCTCCAAGAGTTAAAACCCTACCCTCCTATGTTCCAGTACTTGAACAGTAGCATGCCCAGCGCTCCGCCGAGAAGGCCCGCGCCAGCCGCAAGCACGAGTGATTCCTGCATACTCTCCGCCCTGAAAGTGAAGTAGCTGAATCCCACCAGGAAGAACATGATAGCCGTCATCACAGGGTTGGTCATCATCGCCGCGGTGTTCCAGGCCCGCTTCCCGCTTGAAAGCCGGTAGAGAAGCCAGGCCACCGTGAACATCACAACGAGTGCAGGCACTGCGCCTGCCGAAGGATAGACCTGGTACGCGGCGTATCCCGCAGCCGCCCCTATGGCGATGAGGAGGAGTGCTGGATTCTCCATGGTTTGGAACGCGGTGTTAACGGATAAAAGAGTTTAGAGCAGTATCCAATTCATGGATTTTTCGGTGAGGCGGCTTGCAGGACACAGGATAACTTGCTTCGAACAGCCCCAGGACTCTGAGATCCAGCTGGTCTTCGTCCCCGGTCCCTTCGACCCCGAGATCTGGGGGCATCAGCTCAGGTATTTCTCGAAGAACTACTACACAATCTGCTGCGCCACCGAAGAAAGAGACTTCGAATCGGAGAAGGAACTCCTTGAACGCATACTTGAACAGCCGCGTATCGAGAACGCCGTCCTGGTCTCCTTCGGACCAGGTAACGCGCTCCTCCAGTCAGTCGAGGATAACGGGAAAGTAGTCGCCACCGTTATGACCGGCGCCAGGGAAGAGCTTTCGCTGCGTGTGCCCGAAAACATCTATGCAGGCTTCAGGCACGCTGTAAGAAAGCCCAAGATAGCGAAGAAACTGTTCTTCTCGGACACCACAGACTACAAGATTGTCAAGAAGTTCGCAGGGGAAGTCGAGATCCCCAGCTACTCCCGGCTGAAATCCTTCTCGGAGAACTACAGGATAAGGAAGCCGGTGAAAAACGCGCTCCTGCTCCACGCTGACAGGGACAGGTTTTCTTCGCGTGAGTTCGCGAAGAGCCTGAAACCGAACGTATACATCAGCCGTATAAAGGGAGCGGGAACGTTCAGCTTCTACGAGAAGCCTGAGGAGTACAACAAGGCGGTTCTTGATTTCCTGAACCGGCTGGAAGGCTTCGTCGAGAGCCGGAACGTCAAGAAGGCCCGGCAGAAGAACCGGTCTCTGAGAGAGTTCGAGAGGAAGAAGACTAGGGCGGTGATGCAGCGCTGATAGCGGGACTGATACTGAAAGAAAGCGTCGAAGAGGAATCCTACCTCGCCTTCCTGGATGAGGAGATGGAATGCGTTTCCGCCTCGACCAACGATGAGATCGCGGACGCGATAGAGGAAAGGAAACCCGAGGTGGTAGCGGTCAACGCCGGCCAGGAGGAGGGAAGCGCGGAGTTCACGGAGAACGAGCAGGAGCTGAAAGAAGAGGGATACACGTTCACGCCCTCCTCACACCAGAAACTACGGAACAGGAGGCGCCAGGCACTCGAATCTGAGCTCTTCAGCCGGATGGGCAGCTCCTCCCCGCACCTTATCCGGTTCGCACCACATATAACAGCGGAGGAACTTGCCATCCACGGAGATGAGGGGCTGGAGTCCTACGGCATCGACACTTCAGGTATCACTTCGGCAGAGAAATTCGATGCGGTGCTCGGCGCGGTGACGGCGCGTTTCTACCAGCAGAACCAGGCCCGCGACATGGGGATCATAGTGCCCGATAACATGGAAGACGACTAGACGTAACTTCGTGAGCTTCCAGGACTTCCGCGTTCAAGCTCGTCCACTTCGACCCCGAACTCCTCCTCCAGGAACTTCCAGGCGTCAAATCTTCCGGGGTTCCTCTCGACGTATCTCTGGAGGCAATCATCGTAAGCCATGCTGTAAAGGTGTCGCTAGAAGGGGAAAAAGATTGGTGTGACGGACCACAACAAAAAGCTTAAAAGCATTTTATTATTAAAAGGTGAATACAGGCGATATTGATGGGGATGGAGAAGTTCTACAGGACAGTACGGCACACCTTCGGAATCGAGAAGGAACAGATGAAGTCAGAGGTTAAACAGGAGGTGGTGCAGGAGCTCAGGGAGGAACTGGAAGAGGAAGTCTCCTACATAGAGGCCCAGATGAGAGAATACGAGCAGCTGGTCGCCGAGGTCAACCACCTGCTCGCAACCATGAGAAAGGACCGCATCAGGCAGAGGAGCGAGACCGGTCAGATAAGGATGGACGACTTTGAAGACGACCTCGCCCCCTTGAAGGCGAAGCTCCAGGAACTTGAGGAATCGATGGAGGAACGCCTCAACCGACAGGAAGCGTACAGCAACTGATCTAGTATGGTTTCAGAATTTCTTGGGTACGGCGCCCTAGGTACAGCAGGTCTGTTAGGCGGTCATGTTGCCTTCCACTACCTGAAAGGCTCCTACGAGGGTGGTATGGCTGTAGCTGATCAAGACATAGAAAAGGTAACAGAGCTGGAGAGGGAGTATGCCGAGTTCATCCGGGAAATCGACGATGGAAGTCATCACTCCCTGAGAGAGATACTGGGCCGGCCTGGAGAGGCAGCCTATTACTTGGGAGTCCGCAAAAGCACTTTTCCCTATGGTGAGATACTCCGGGCAAGAGACCACTTCTACAGGAATGCTCTGGATGAGCTTGACATCTCTCATCCGACCATCGGAGAATACAATCATGCGCTCGCAGAAGGTTACGAGGACTCATTCTAGAATCCTGTCAACGAACTCTTCTTTGTCGAACTGTTCAAGGTCTTCATAGCCCTGGCCAGTGCCGAGAAAAGCCACAGGTTTCCCGGATTTCTGCGAAATCGAGATTATCGCGCCACCGTTCTCGTCCACGTCCATCTTGGTGACTATCACCGCGTCGAACATGCCCTCATAGGCATTTGCCTGCTCCACGACATCGTTGCCAGCGAGCGCGTCCACCACAAGGAACGAGATATCCGGCTCGTTAACACGTATCATCTTCTCCAGCTCGTTCATGAGGTTCCTGTCAGCGTGGGAGCGACCTGCGGTGTCGACTATCGCGATACTACCGTCCTTCTCCGCGTGCTCCACCGTGTCGTAACCGACTGCAGCGGGATCGCTCTCGTATTCGTGCGCCACGACTTCAACTCCCAGCGCCTCCCCATGCTCCTTCAGCTGTTCGATGGACGCAGCCCTGAATGTGTCGCCCGCCCCCAGAACTACGCCGCGGTTCTCCAACATGCCGGCCAGTTTTGCGGCGGTCGTGGTCTTGCCGCTCCCGTTGAAGCCTATCAGGAAGATCACGGGAGGTTCATCCGCTTTCTCGATCTCCCGCTCGAAATCAAAACTGTCGTCCAGCAGCTCCAGGAGAACCTTCTTCACCGCGCCGTCAACGGTCTGCTGGACCGAAGTCCGTTTTACTTCCTGGCCGAGCAGTTCATCGCGGAGTTCTTCCTCGATTGCCTCCGCTGCCTCAAGGGAGACGTTGCTCTGTAGAAGTTTCAACCTGAGTTCCTCAAGAAGCGGGTCAAGCGTCTCTTCGTCAAGTTCCTTTTCTGCGACCGCCGACTTGACGCTGTCGGAGAAGTCCTTCACAGAATCCCTGAATTTCTCTAACATCTTACTCCTGCTGCAGGTCCTGGAGCTGGCCCTGTAGTTCCTGCATCTGGCCCTGGAGCTCCTGGATGGTTTCTTCCAGCTGTCCCTTCGTGTCCTCCATCCCGTCCTTCCTCTTGTCTATAACTGAGCGGGCCGAGTCCAGTTCCTTTCTCTCGAAGGTGTCGCCGCCGATATTGGTGATTACCTCTTGGCTCTCCTTGAGCTCAGCCACCGCCATAACGCCTGATCCGAGGGGCGCAAGGATCTCGGTTCCCTCGTCAACATCGCCCAGCTCGTCGATTGCATTGGATGTGTCTCCCAGCTCCTGGATGTTCTCCTCGACGGTTTCGATGTATTCCTGCACCTGCTGTATCTGCTGCTGGAGCTGCTGGTACTGCATCACGGCCTCCTGCTGTTCGTCTTCCATCCCGTTCATCGACTACACCTCCTCGGTTTCCTCGACATCTATCTTGGTCCTCTTGACCGAGTGCTCGCTTCCAAGCGTCGAGTAAAGCTTTTCTCGTGCATGTCTCAGCGACTCCGCCTCGACCTCTCTCTCGAATGGCTGTTTCTGCCTTCCAAGCTCTATCTCGCCGGAGAATTTGTATGTTGGCATGGAAACCGTGGCGACTACGAACTTTTTAAACCTACTTGAACAGCGTCCTGTCAATCCTGCCGATCTCGGGTCCCGACGTGTCCTCGCCTACAAGGGCGTTTTCATCCGTCGCGAGAAGACCCGAACCGATGTAGGGCGATCCGAGGTTGACAGTGCCTATGTCAACGTTCTCCACCTTTAAAGCTTCCTTTATCCGCTCCGCTTCTTCCTCAGTCGCCTCCCTGTGGAGCAGAACACCGTTACTGTTGGCCGCCGCGCAGACCCCTGGGCCCGGCAGGCCCGCGACCTCACCGATCTCAACATCCACATCGAGCGCGTTCTCTATCGCATCCCTGCTCTCCTCCAGTTTCTGGCTTATCACCGCTCCCCGGTCATTCGCGAGTATCAGATTTCCCAGCGCGTTCTCCCTGGCCTCAAGAACCACGAAGTCGAGTGCTGACTCCTCCAGCTTCTGTCGCTCCCTCCTGGTCACGTTCGAGGGCACGAGGATACAGCTGGAGTTCCCGGCGGTGAAGAGTCCGACTAGCCGGGTCTGGGCTATGAAGGTCTCGACTGCATCAGAACCAAAAAAATCTGTTCTCTGGAACTCCGGGGGGGCCAGGCAGTAACCCGATGTAACAGTGGCGTAGAAACCTATGTTGGGGTCGCCACGGTAGTTGTATCTCTCGATCATCTAGGCTTCAGACCTTGGCTTCGAGGAACCCCTTCAGGGTCTTCCTGTCCTTGCCCTCTTCCTCGAGTTCGAGCAGACGGGCGTAGTCAGGGTCATCCATCTCGCCGATAGCGTCCTTGGCCTCGCTTACCGTTCCCGAAAGGACCTCCTCGTAGTCTTCGTCCCCGTCCTCTTCACCAGGGGATTCCTCTCCGATTTCCTCTTCTTCGGGTTCCTCTTCCGGTTCAGGTTCGGGCTCTGGTTCCGGTTCCGTTCCCGGGAGCACAGCGACCTTGCCTGTCCCGGTCTCCCGGACCTCGACTTCCAGCTTCGTTGGAGGATTCTCGACCCCGTTCGTCCATATCTTGACGTTTATCTCGGGAGAGACAGAAACATCTTCGTCTTCTCTTTTCTCCAGTTCTTCCTGGAGGATAGCCATGGCTTTCTTGGCTCTCTTCCTCCTGCTGAACTTCTTCGCTCTTGAAAGGTTTACAGTGTATCTTGCCATACCGACAGAAATCCTTCTCTCTACTCGTCGAGGTTGCTCCGTCTCCAGTGACGGTCGCGCCTGGGCTTGATGGTCTTCTTCCGGGCCTTATCCAGGCCGAAAGCCCTCAGTGACACCCAGCGGGGCGCCGACTTTGCGGTCTTGTTGGCCTTTGCAAGCCTCTTCTTCTTCGCCTTGGTTTTGTTCGAACTCATGTTATTCACCTTCGGAACCTGATATTTGTATCTTCGGTCGAACCCTGGAGTTCCTTGAGTATCTTTTTCAGCTGTTCGTCGTCGACCTTGTCTACCTGGCCCATCTCTCCGAGCCTGGCGACCTGTGTCTCGATAGCCGACGCAAGTTCGGGTTTTGCGGCCCGGATGTTCCCGAGCCGGGACCGGGCCTCGCCGGTGAGGTGCTGCGCCGCCTTCTGTTTTACCTGTTCCCTCTGTTTTTCACGCGCCTCCTCGTTCTGCTCTATCTCGGAGGCTTTTTCCTGCCTAAGTTCTTCGAGTTCGTCCTCCATCTCCCTGTCTTCCGAGGACATTTCCTACACCTATGCGAATATTTCAGCTGCTTTTTTGTCGAGGAAGCTCTGACCTTTCCCGGTTACCTGCCTTCCCTCTCCTTCCTCGGTTTCGACCATTCCTGCGCTCTCCAGGTCCTGTAGCACGGTCCTGATGACCTTCCCGGAGGCCTTGCCGTGGTGTTCCGGTCCGTGGCCCTTGTTCCGCCTGCCGCCGTAGACCGTCCTCAGCCTTGAGACGCCGAGAGGGCCGTCGAGGTATATCTTCCTCAGTACCGCGGCAGCCCTTATGTGGTACCAGTCCTCCTGTTCAGGCGTTCTCTCCTTGTGGACCCCTGTCTTGACGTATTCGGTCCATTCGGGAGCTTCGAACTCTTCCTCAAGCGCCTCTGCTATCTCGCGGATAAGGGGTTCGGCCTCCACATCGTATACGGTTACCATACATAAGCTGGATACTCAATAACTTTTAAATGAACAACCAGTAAGGGCTGTTCCCGCGGTACTCTTTTTTAACAGGGAGCACAAATCAAGTTTATATGGGCGTTATCGACAAGTTCCTAGAGGGCTCTAAAAAGAGCGGTGGAATCCTGAACAACGCGAGAAAGTTGACAAGGGAGCTGAATCAGCTCTCCAAGGCAGAGGAACGACTGAAGAATGAGGAAGACCAGACCGAGAACGAGGAGATGGGCGGAGCCGATCCCTCACGCATCCGGGAGGAACTTGACTACGAGGTAGAGCAGGCCGAGGAAATCGCGGAGCGCCTCGACACCATCGAGGAGAACATGTGGAAAGTGCTCGAAGGCGTAAAAGAAGAGGAAGGATATGTCCTCCGGGAGGAAAGGGATATCGATAAGGGTCTTTCCGAGGTGGCCGATTTCATACATGACGCCCGACAAGAGATAAAGCGAGTAAGGGAAGAGTACCAGCAGTACAGGCAGAACATGGACGCCGCCCCAGGAGAGGAATCGGGTGCCTCGAACCTCCGCAAGATAAACCAGGAGGCGGCGAACGACCTCCACACTATAAGAGAAAGCCAACTGCAGAACCTTGAAGATCTACTGAGAGAGGAACAGGATGTACAGCAGGAGCTTAATCAGGTGATACCCGCCCTGAAGGGGCTGAAGGAGAACGCAATCCCCCAGGTCGAGAAAGACATCCAGAGGCTGGAGCTACTTATCGAGGAACAGGCCGATGCGGAGAAGAAAGGTGAAAAACTGGCGGAACGGACGGACGACCGTCAAGACGGCGAAGCCATAATGGAAGACACCCAAGAGACGAAAAAGTTATTGAAGGAGAAGGCGAAGCTCGAGAAACACAAGGACAAGCTTAATGAGAAACTTGAAGAGGAGATAGAACAGCTCAAGAAAGAGAAGAACTACCAGGACCAAGAGATGGAAGAGATCCGTGAGGTCGTAAACGGTGCGGACAGACTTGGAAGCCTGCTGAACGACCTTGAGGGCCTTGTGGATACTGCCAACTCCGGCAATGATACAGACGCGGCAAGTATCGAAAACGCAATCGAGGAAGTCAACGCAGGTATACAGAATATAGAGAACGAGGCGAACCAGGTCCTGAGCGGCTAGTCCCGCCACTCGTCTTCAAGTATGCTCATACGGATGACGTCCCGGTATTCTCCGTCCACGAACTTGTAGTCGCGGTGCCTGCCTTCTTTCTTGAAGCCGTGTTTCTCTTGCACACGTCTCGAGGCCTCGGTTCATCGGTTCCGGGACACGGCCGAGGTTTCCCCGGACTTCAGGATGCTGTATCATGTTCCTCAGGAATTCCGCGTCGTCCATCTCGACCGGTCCGAGCTTAACGCCGTCTTTCTCCAGGAACATGGGAGTCTAAGCGTGGCCGGTATTTATAGCTCTAATCCAGGAAATCCGGTTCCAGCCTCTTCTCCTCGACTTCTTCCTCAAGGTGGTCACGGAACTCCTCGATGGAGAAACCGCGTCCCTCGCTCTCGTCCCTGTCACGTACCGAGACCTCTCCCGCATCTTCCTCGTCGTCGCCGACTATCAGCATGTAGGGGACACGATCGTTGTGTGCGGCCTGTATCTTCTTCTCAAGAGTCCACGAACGGTCCTCGATGTTGGTCCTAAAACCCAAAAGCTCCGCCGCAACCTCTTCAGCATACGACAGGTTGTCGTCGCTTATGGGGAGGATGCGGACCTGCTCGGGGGCGAGCCACGACGGGAAGTTGCCCTCGAAGTGCTCTATCATCACCGCTATGAACCGCTCGTAGGAGCCGTAGAGAGCGCGGTGGATCATGACGGGGCGGTGCTCCTGGTTGTCCTGTCCCTTGTAGGTCAGGTCGAACCGCTCCGGCATGTTGAAGTCGAGCTGTACCGTTGGGCCGTCCCATTCGCGTCCTAGAGCGTCTATCATCTTCATGTCTATCTTCGGGCCGTAGAACGCCGCATCTTCCTCGTCGATTCCGTATTCTACGTCTTCCTCCTCCAGGACCTCTTCCAGCTGTCGTTCAGCCTCTTCCCAGACCTCGTCGCTCCCGATGTACTTTTCCGGGTTCTTCGTGGCCAGGTCTATCTTGTAGTCCATGCCGAAGTTCTCCAGGATCTCTATCGCCTTCCTGAGAAGTTGCCTCGCTTCCTGCTTCACCTGATCGGGGCGGCAGAACAGGTGGCCGTCGTCCTGTGTGAAGCCCCAGACCCTGAGAAGGCCGGAAAGCTCTCCTTTCTGCTCTCGACGGTATACCGTTCCGTCCTCCCAGTACCTGACAGGCAGGTCGCGGTAGCTCCAGCTCTTCTGCTTGTAGATGGTGGCGTGTCCCGGGCAGTTCATCGGTTTCAAACCGTATTCCTCTTCGTCCACCTCGAGCAGGAACATGTCGTCCTTGTAGTTGTCGTAGTGGCCCGACTCCTTCCAGAGTTCTGTCTTGTAGATATGCGGCGTCTTGACCTCCACGTGCCCCGTTTCCCTGTTTACGCGGTGCATGTAGTCCTGGAGCTGGCGGTAGATGACCGAACCGTTGCTGTCCCAGAGCGGGAGACCGGGACCTGTAGTCGGCGTTATGTGGAAGATATCCAGCTCCTGGCCGATACGGCGGTGATCCCGTTTCTCTGCCGCCCGCCTCTTCTCCAGGAACTCCTCGAGTTCATCTTCAGTGGGGAAGGCGGTGCCGTAAACCCGTGTTAACATCTCGTTGTTTTCGTCCCCGCGCCAGTAGGCGCCAGCTATCTCGAGCAGAGCGAAGCCTCCTATCTCGCCGGTGCTGGAGACGTGAGGTCCTTTACACAGGTCCCTGAATTCGGCCTGCTCGTAGAAGGAGACTTCCTCGTCTCCCGCCGCCTCTTCTTCCAGTATCTGTCGCTTGAACTCGTTGTCGGTGTAGAGCTCCTCGGCCTCTTCCCGGTCGAGTTTCACCCGCTCGATGGGTATGTCCTCGTCGATTATCTCTCTCGCTTCTCCTTCGATCTCCTCAAGGTCCTCCTGATCGAGGTCGACACCGGTGATATCGTAGTAGAAGCCGTCATCCGTCCAGGGGCCGATGGTGAGCTTCGCGCCGGGATAGAGGCGCTGGAGGGCCTGAGCGAAGACGTGGGCCGCGGAGTGTCTCAGGACCTCTATGTACTCTTCCGAGGCCTCAGTCACTATTTCTATCCGGTCCCCCTCACTAACCCTCTCTTCCTTCGCGACCAGTTCACCGTTTACCTTGCCTGCCACGGTGTCGTTTCCGAGACCTTCACCTATCTCGTAGGCAACGTCCTCGACCGTGGCGTCTTCTTCAATTTCTAGCTTCGAGCCGTCAGGCAGTTCTACTTCGATGCTCATAAGGACTCACTGACAGCAGAACTGTTAACTAGGTTTTGGGAGCCAGAACAGGGTCTAGCCGGGAGGTTAGAAAATCTTTCCGGGGGTAAAGCGTCCACCCTTCATTGCATCAACGGCTTGGAACTCTACTCTTAAGTATTGAAGGACATACCAGGAACCGGCGGAGTCTAGTAAGTTCCCGGTCCCGTCACCATGAGGTAAAGGAACACAATCATCCAGAGCACTATCGAAATCAGGAAGAGCAGCACCGCTGATAGGATGACTGCTATCGCGGCTCTCTCCGTGGTCATGTCCTGGAAGTTCTCTATACCCTTGATGCCCAAATAGACGCCGTAAAGGCTTATCAGGAACGCCACGAGTTCGCCGAGGAGCGGAACTATCGAGACTGCAGCCGAGAGAGGTGATAGGGCTGTCACGTACGCGAACACCGCTAGAGTCGCCCTGTACCCGTTTTTGCCGCCCAGCAGGTAGACGAATATGTGTAGGATCACCGTCCCGATGAAGAGGCCGATGATGCCGATAACAAGCGCGGCTACCATAGCGAGTACGATGGCCCCGGCGTCGAAGCCTGACATTGCTGACGTGTAAAAGACCGCCGTAACCGCCGATATTATGGACGTTATCACTATGGAAAGCGCCGCAAACCTGAGCGGATACCCGAATCCATCTCTCCTGGTCTCACCCGTGAAGAAGTTGTTCGGATCGGTTATCACGGCCTTCGCGGTATCCAGCCAGTCGGCTAGCAGGCTCATATCCTATTATTGTGTCTAAAAGTATTAAATCAGGACCCTTGGGTATATCCGACCACTGGAACGATATAAAACAGTTCCAAGGTAATCACAGCCACATGATAAACGTCCTCAGGCTGGGCCACCGGAGGGGCCGCGACGACAGGATTTCCACCCACGTCGGATTAACGGCGAGGCAGTGGGGCGCTTCCGGTATAATCTACTCCGGTGAGCGCGACGACAGCATGATGGACTCGCTCAGGGACATCATCGACCGGTGGGGCGGTGAGTTCGAGGTAGAGTACACGGAAAGCTGGAAGAGCGCTATCACGGGTTTCGACGGCCTGAAGGTCCACCTGACGATGTACGGAGAGAAGCTCGACGATAAACAGGAAGAACTCGGGCAGAAGCTGGCAGGAGAAGATGTTCTGGTCATCGTGGGTGCAGAGAAAGTTCCCAGATGGGTCTACGAGAACGCAGATTACAACATCTCGGTCGGCAACCAGCCCCACAGTGAAATAGCCGCTTTAGCGGTCTTCCTTGACCGTTTCTTCGATATTGAAGAGGACTTTGAAGACGGGGATATAGAAGTTGTGCCGAGCGAAGACCAGAAACTGACGGAAAAGAATATTTAAAATTGTCCGATGTGAAGGGGAGAGAGCCTATTTAACTCTTTTTAGCCAATCAGACTTGTATGACTGAGGATGCCCGCACCCCCACCACTCATCCAGAAGATGTCGAGGAGCGCGACACAAGAAGTGAAAACGTAAGGACCACCCAAGAGGCTGAAAGTCTAATCGAAGAGGAATCTCGGCGCGATATTTTTGAAAGAGACATTTTAGAAGAGAATGACGACGGAGAGAGAAACGTTGATGAGGCCGAAGAGATCCTTCCAGAACAGGAACCCCGACCGAAGCTTTATGACCCTGAACGGCTTCCAGACAATCTTGGCTGGGACGAAGAGGGAGAGATCACTATTCTGCCAGAAGAATACAGGGAACCTATAGAGTTCGTTGTCGATACCCTCTACGAGGAAATCGGTTATCACCCTGACTTCGAGGGTATAAGGGATTTCCCCGTCCAGATGGCTGGGAGATTAAAGTTGGCCTATAAAGATGAGGATGAGATCGTGGTTAGGTACGAGGCCGGAACTCCTGTACCGACACTCCAGAGGCACGACAGTTCGATGGCGGAGACAGTAAGTGATGTCCAGAAGCAAAGACTAACGGGGATTTTGACACCGCTCACTGAAGGCGGAGTATACGTGGACACCAGTCAGGAAAGTCCTTACCTCGTCGCTGAGTTCCACCTCCCGGCGAGTGATATGGATTCACTTCAGACCGGCGCATACCAGGTCGCCGAGAAGCTTGAGGCACTGGAAAAGGAACTCGACATATCTATATAGGGGTTATTCCGGACGGTGCGGCTTGATGTTGAACTCCTGACCGTCTGAAGCGAGAACAGTGTTCTCGAATACCTCCCGGGCCTCTTCCAGCAGTTCTTTTTCCTTTCCACGGTAGCGGCGGGAGATGTGCATCAGTGCGAGCTTTTCCACACCCGCCTCCTTGGCGATTTCCGCAGCCTGTCTTGCACTGGTATGGTTAGGACGTTCATCAACCAGGTCATGCGCAATGGTGGCCTCGTGTATCAGCAGGTCCGCATCCTTTGCGTTCTCCACCATGCTGTCACATTTCGCCGTGTCTCCGGAATAGGCGATTTTCCGGCCCGGGACCTCTTCTACAACGTCATCGGGCTCTATAGTCTTTCCGTCGACCTCGACTGTCTCGCCATCCTTCAGCCTGCCTATCTTGGGAGAGGCCTCCAGACCGAGCTCGTCCATTCTCTCCCTGTTCGCTTTAACCGACGACTCCTCCTCGAAGACGTACCCGAAAGCGTTGATCCCGTGCTCTACCTCGAAAGGCCTGACCTCGTATCCCTCGCCAGCTATCACCTCTCCCTCGACTATGTCCTCAACCAGTATGTCGTAGTTCCTGTTGAAGTAGCCCGTATCGAGTATCCTCTCGGTGAACTCCTCCGTCCTCGGTGGGCCATATATGTAAAGCGGGTGTTTTCTCCCCTCCATCTCCAGCGTCTGGATCAGTCCCAGAAGGCCGGAGAAGTGGTCAGCGTGCCAGTGCGTCACGAAGATCTTACTGATTTTCATCAGGCCCAGCTTGTCCATCATCACGCGACGCTGGGTTCCTTCACCGCAGTCGAGTAGAATCCTCTCGCCCTCGTAGTTTATGATGTTCGCAGGAAGTCCTCTCTCCCTTGTAGGTACTGAACTGGAGGTGCCAACGGTCCATACATCCATAGGTTGATTTGAGAAACGCAGTCTTTTAACCGGTTTGAACCGGAAAAGTTATATAGTCACGAGACAGTAATAACATTATGTCGGAGTGGGTGGTAAAGAAGCTGGGCAGGGACACCGTCAAGGCGATGGTGACCGGCCTGAAGTACGGTGACAGTTCCTACGAGCCGCTGGGAATAACAGTGGTGGAACCGGGTATCAAGCAGACCGGCCACGGCCACAGGCTGTCAAAAGGCACTCATTACGCCTCCGAATGGCTCGAAGTAAGCGGGGAGTACGACTCTCTCTCGGCCCTCGAACACCAGCTGGAGGAGGGACACTCCCTCCAGGAATACAGGACTGTTGAAGACTACGATGTGGAGATAAGGCCTAGGGAAGACATGCACGGAGCCTACAGGGTCCTCGAAGACGATAGCCGCGACATAAGGGAGTTTATACAGGTACTAGAGGCAGAAGACTGGTCTGACAGCTTTCTAACATGAAATCGGACGAAAGATGATTTAATTGGAGAACGCAAAACCTCACTATGAGCCTCGCGGAGAAGATAGACCTCGGAGAGGCTATGAAAACCTCGCTGATGATCACTACCTCCTTCGCGGTCACGATAGCGGCGCTCGCATTCGCGGCCAGAACGGAGTTTATCGAGCTGGAGCTCCCGGAGCAAACACCGTACGGCCTTGTAGTCTTCGGTCTGGTAGTGATATTCAACCTCGCGTTCTCGGCCAACATCCTGGATCAGATGTGGGAGTAATCCACCACGTAGATGTACCGGGTAAGACTACTGTGGATATAGACCTCGTACTTGGCCTCGAAATCGCCGATATCGGGTCGGTTCGACATGAAAACCGCCTTATCCGCGAGCTCTGGAGCGGTATCAAGGAAAGAGTCTACCGGCGAGTTCTCTGAGCGTGAGGCCTTCCCGTAAGGAAGGTCGGTTATCACTGCATCGAACTTCTGCCCGAAGATCTCTTCCGCTTCAGCCACATCACCTTCCCTTATATCGTGGACTATTATACCGTACTCCTCCAGGTTCTCCCTCGCACCCTCAACCATCTCCCCGCTGATGTCAAGCCCGTGAACACCTATCCCGCACAGCCCCGCCTCTATAAGTACGCCTCCGGTACCACAGAAAGGGTCAAACGCGTGTTTACCCGCAGGGATCCCGGAAAGGTTGACCAGCACGCGCGCCAGAACAGGGTCCAGCGAGACGGGCGAAGAGAAAGGCCGCTCCTGGTTCTTCCGCTTTTCGAACAGACCTCTATCGATGTCGAGAACTCTCTCCGCCAGGACGTAGATGTCCTCGAAAAGGTAGACTATCACGACTTCATCCGGATCCTCCAGATCGACGCCGTTGTTATCCGTCTCTATAGCGCTGCCTACTTTCTGCTGAACCACCCGCGTATCATGCTCTCCCTCGACTTCAACAGCTCTCACCCTGAAGCTCGAGGAGGGACGGTACTCCGGCTCAAGTTCTTCGATATCGCCCTCTTCCAGCTTGCGCGACACCTCGTGGACGAGCGCCAGCCTTCTTAACCGGGATGGCTCCGCCTCGGTCTCCGCAAGTCTTCCACGGAGTTCGGCACTCTCTTCTACCCCCTGGGACTCCAGGAAACCCTCCAGTTCGGCGACGGCAAGACCGATGTCTTCTCCGGCCAGGAGGTAAAGGTAACTCATCCCCGTCTCTCCTCCTGGAGCAAGTTGAGCGAGATGTAGCCGACACCTATCACCGGCCAGTAGACAGCCATGCGGAACAGGATGGCGGCGAGGAGTGCGGATGCGAAAGAGACCTCGAAAAAGAACGTCAGCAAACCGGAAAGCGCTGCCTCGTAGGCGCCAGAACCCCCTGGCATCGGGGAGAAGTTTGCCAGTGCGGCCAGCGGCATCACGAAGTAGAGAGGTGCGAAATCGACTTCTACCCCCAGCGACATCAGTATGAGGTAGATAGTGACTATCTCAAGTATGAAGCCCAGGTGGGCGATGACAGCCGTCTTCAGCAGGTGGCGGGGACTTTCCCCTATCTTCCTGAAGTTCTCCCGGAGACGGTAGATACGCCCGTTTATAGCCGTCACTATCTTCCTGCCGAGTCCAAGGTGGCCGGAAATCCACCTGACAGCTCCCACTGAAACTTTCTCCAGTTTCTCCGTCTTGAACCAGAGGAAGTAAACTACCACTCCCGCCCCAATCGTCGCCAGTAGCGCGAGTAAAAGTGTCTGAAGTATGACCTCGTTAAGCGAACCGAAGAAGAGGAGGTAGACGGATCCTGCGACTATGAAAGTGAAAGGAGGCGTCACGTTGACCATGTCGGCGGAGAAAACGGTGGAGAACGCCTTCTCGTAGCTCGCATCTGTGTTGCTCGATATCACGTACGCCATGAAGGGCTCGCCGCCGAAAGTCCCCAGGGGAGTGATGTTATCCAGGAACCTCCCTGCAAGGAAGATCTTGAACGTCTTGAAATAGGATATCGGAAGTTCAAGCGCTTTGAAGAAGCTGAACCATGTATAGCTCCAGACGAAGTTGGTCGCAAAACCCAAGAGAAGTGCCGGGACAAGCACCAAGAGCTCGGCAGCACTCACCGCTCTAACCAGGTCCCCGACATCGGCGAAGTAAACCATCGCCAGCAGGATCAGTGTCGAGACGCCGAACCAGATGACTCTCTTTACTCTAGAATCCATAGCGGTTCACGTTTCCACAGTCCCTACAAACATAGTTTACGGTCCTGTTTTTTGAATCAATCCTTACCCTGCAGTTAAGACCTGGCTTCAGATAGCTGTGGCACTCGTGACAGAACCTCCTCCTGAACTTCGAGGGGATGCTGACGCGGTACTTCATCCCTACCTTTCTGGCCAGTTCAACGTAGCGGTCCGAAAGCTCCGGCTCCTCCTTGAACCGTATTTCCGCGAGTTCGAAAAGTCTCTGGATACGCTCCTCCGCTATTTCCCTCTCCATAGCTTGAAAAGCATGTACAATAGTTTTTAGCTTAGCGATGGCAAAAAGCCAGGTTAAACCCGGAGCCGGTGTCAGAAGATGCTGGTGAGCCACTACTGTGAATTCGAAGACAGGCTAAGCGGCGGGATACGTGAGTCTGTGAAGCACCAGCGGAAGGCGCTTGAGCAGGAGGGGATAGATTTCACGACGGAGCCGGATCTCGACGCGGACCTACTGCACCTAAACATCATGGGACCATCCTCCGTCTACTACGCCCTGAGAGCCCGAGAAAAAGGAGTCCCCGTCGTCGTCCACACCCACCTGACGGCGGAGGACTTCGGGAAGAGCTTCCGGCTGAGCGATAAAATCGCGATCCCGCTACGGTACTGGCTCCAGTTCTGTTACAGCCTCGCAGACCAGCTTATCTGCCCCTCAGACTACAACCAGCGGATTATAGAGGGCTACACGGAAACCACATCGACAGTCATAAGCAACGGTGTCAACGGTGAAAAGCTGGAGGGCTTCGAGGAACTCAGGGAGGAGTACATGAACCGGTACGACCTTGAGGAGCCTGTGGTCTTCAACCTGGGGCACGTGTTCAAGAGGAAGGGTCTCCGGAAGTTCGTGGAAACCGCGGAGGAGATGCCGGAACTTGACTTCATATGGTTCGGCCCGAAACACCTGATGCTCAAGGACAGGGAGACCTCCAGACTCGTCGAGCGAGCCCCGGAAAACTGCCAGTTCCCGGGATACGTGGAAGATGTAAGGGGCGCATTCGCCGCGGGAGACGTTTTCTTCTTCCCTACCCACGAGGAAAACGAGGGAATATCGCTACTTGAGGCTCTCTATTGCGGCAAACCCGTAGTTATAAGGGATATCGACACATTTAGCTGGCTTGAAGATGAGGAAAACTGCCTCAAGTCGGATGACGACTTTACAGGAGAGCTGGAAAAGATGAAAGACCCCGATTTGAGAGAGGAGATAGGGAAAAAAGCACTTAAAACCGGCCAGAAGTTCTCTCTCGACGTTATAGGCCGCCAGATAGCAGAACTCTACTCGGAGCTTGTTTAAAACTTTACAGGTGAAGAATCACTTGTATGCGAGTAGGCTTTTTTTCGGACAGCTACTTCCCCTCCATCGACGGAGTCACATATACGCTCAAGTCGTGGAGAGATAAACTGGAGGAAAGAGGGCACGAAGTCTACATCGTATACCCGGGTTCCATGGGCTACACGCCGGAAGAACGCGAGATCCCTGTTTTTTCGATTCCGAATCCCTTCTACAGCGGCTACAATATACCTCTCCCCCCGGGTTTCGGAAAGTTCCCTGAAGTGGATATAGTCCACTGCCACAGCCCCGCGCCGCTCGGCATAGCAGGAAGACTCTATGCCCGCCGTAACGACCTGCCGGCGGTTTACACTCATCACACCCCGCTAGAACAATATTTTGAGCAGGAGATCCACAGCAAACTCCTGGCAGATGCGCTCGCGAGGCTCTACCTACCTCTCGAGAACTACTTCCTCAAGAGTTTCGAGACGGTGACGGCTTCAACCCCCGATATAGGTCGGGACGTGGACCCTGTGGAACTCCCTGTCGGGGTCGACACGGAATTTTTCCAGCCCACGGAAAACAGTATTATAGAGGATTCAGGCCTGGAGAGACCCGTAATAGGGTACAGCGGCAGGATAAGCATGGAGAAGAATATCGACGAACTCATCGAGTTCGCAGAGGATTTCGAAGGCTCGGTCTTCATCGTCGGTGAAGGGCCACAGAAGGAAAAGATAAAGCGTTTATCCCCTCAAAACGTCCTGATGAAGGATTTCCTGCCGCGGGAGAGACTCCCGGAGTTCTATACCGGGATAGACGTTTTCGTGACCGCATCTACCGCCGACACTCTCGGCCTCTCGGTACTGGAGGCGAACGCCTGCGGCACACCAGTGGTTGCGCCCAACGTGGAACCCTTCACCCACACGGTGGCAGATGGAAACGGTCTGAGGTACACCAAGGGCGATATCAGGGATCTGGGCGGGAAGGTCGAAAACGCGCTCTCGGGAGATTTCGAACCCCGGGAAGCCGTGATGAAGTTCTCACTTTCCAAAACCATCGACCAGCTGGAGGGTATCTACGGTGATATAGGCGATGGCGTATAACCTGGACATCTTTGAAAAGGTCATATTCCACATCCCATCGACGAAGAAGACTGCAACGCTCATAACCTCGCTCGGGACTCTTTACAGCGTCGCCTTCTACATTATGCTGGGGATGTTCACCCGGCACAGCCTTGAACCCAACATGATACCTCTCCTGGCGTTCTTCCTTTTCATCGCACCCTGCTTTGTATCAGGCGAACTGCTACACCGCTTCCTACCCGACTACCCGCGGAAATGGGGCTACTTCCTGATGCTCTCGACACAGCTTATCATCTTCATCTACACGGCCATACTGTCCGGCGCCAACAATTTCGTGAACGCCTGGAACATCTTCTGGCTGGGCCTGATAACCGTCTTCCTCGCCAACATGATAGTGCTCATCCTCTCCGTGGGGATGGAGCACCTATCCAAGATAGGGATGCTCAGCGCGGTACAGCCTATGATGATACTCGGGGGCTTCCACTATTTCCTCGGGAGACTGCTTAACGTCACAGCGATCGAGTACCTGAGCAACCTCGGAGTGCTGTTGTTCGCTGGCCTGATGCTTGTCGTCGTCATACTGGTACAGGAATACCTGATGGGCAGCAACATCTCTAACATCACAGCCTCCTCGCTGGCCGCGGGCATACTCCAAAAGGAGCAGGCCGCCCTTGATGTCGGTTATCTCTCACGTCCTGACGTGCAGACCCTCGCAGTAGAGAACCAGTCAGGCAGGGCGACAATCGCAGCTCCCTGGGTCCATCCCGGCCCGCTCGAGGGGTTCGGCGGAGGAAGCCTCTCGGAGAAGATAATCAAGCACCTTAACGAGGACGGTACAGGGTTCTTCTTCCACATCCCCTCCACCCACCAGGACGATCCCGCTGACCCAAACGACTGCGACAAGATAATCGACGCCCTGGCAGAGCCTGAACTCGGGGGTAAGGCATCGAAACTTATCAGCAGGCAGTATGAGGGCATCGAGTTCCACGGAAGGAAGATAGGAGAACAGAAGATAGTTTTCATGGAGACGGACCGGTACGATGATTTCGAAAAATGGATCTTCAGGGACATTATAGACCTGGACAACGTCCTGCTGGTCGACAGGCACTCCCACACCAAGCACAAGGACCGGGACACGCTCTTCTACGGGACCGTGGATGCGGAACGGTTCAGGGAACACCTCCTCGAATTCCTGAGAGAGCTTGAGGAACTCGAGATGCACGACTACTACGCTGGCTACTCCTCCAAGACGAACGACAAGTCCGCCTTCACGCTCGTCGAAGAAGTGGGAGGACAGCGCACACTTATCCTCGCGGTCGACGAGAACGGGCCCTCACAGAACGTGCTGTCGCTCAAGGAGGAGATGCAGGGCTATTTCGACGAGACCCTCGTGGTGACGACAGACACCCACAGGAGCATCCACGAGCTCGCACTGGAGAAAGAGATCCCGAGGGAGGAACTCCTGGAACTGGTGGAGAAGGCTGAGGAAAACGTCTCCGCAGCAACTATCGGCGTTACTAACTCTCTTGCGGAGGAAATCAAGATACTCCAGAAGGACTACTACAGCCTGATGTACAGTCTCAACATAATTGTAAGGCTTTTTGTTCTAGCGCTGGTAGTCCTATACCTAGGGCTGATAATATGGGTGTTCTAGAATGCTGAGAAACCTGCTTGAGAAAGCCTCTTCGCGCTACCCTTTCGGAGGAGACGATTTCATACAGCAGGTTATCGGAAGCGCTATACTTACCTCGCCCTTCATCTTCACCGAGGAGGTCTGGAGGATCGCCGCGAACACCTCCCTCTCCCAGAGCCTGGTGCTGATAGGCCTGGCTCTCGGCCTCGGCCATGCGATACTCTATGTCGCGGGAAGGGAAAGAGAATGGGAGGAAGAAAGGAAATTCATGGGTCTGACACTCCGGTTCCTCTCACTGATAATCGTCCCGCTCGCCACCACCTCCCTTGTCCTGCTACTGAGCGGCGCACCCTCCACCTTTAACGCTGACATCTACCAGACCGCCAAGGTGGTGTCGCTGATATCCGTTTTCGCGGTCATAGGGGCTGCCACCGCCGACAACCTGATACAGCCCAGCCAGCCGGAAAGCTCCAAAGAGCCAGTAGAGTGAAATAAGTTGTCAGTAACACCCCACCATGGCGACAGCGGAGGATGTGCGGACGCGGCTTAAAGAAGTCATAGACCCGGAGCTCAATGTCAACATAGTCGACCTGGGACTTATCTACGAGGTGGAAGTGGAGGGAAGAACCGCCGAGATACTTATGACCCTTACGACGCCAGGATGCCCGCTCCACGGCGTCTTCAACGAGCTGGTGGAGCGCGAAGTCTCGAAGCTCGATGATATAGACGAGGTAGAAGTCGAACTCACGTTTGAACCGCGGTGGACACCCGAAAAGATGAGCGACGAGGCACGCGACCAGCTGGGAAACGTGCCGGGGATGGAGTTCTTCTAACCTCTCCAGAAACGGCCGTAGTTATCCTCCAGATTGTCTGAAACATTTATACCGTGCTGCTCCAGCAGCTCCGTAACTTCCCGCTCGGCCCGGTACTCGTCCTCCCGGTCCAGGTAACGGCCGCTTCCGGCGTATCCGGTCCTCGTATGTACAATCGTGCTGGTCTCAAGTCCCTCCTCTCCCTGCTCCGCGAGGTATACGACCTTGGTGTAGTGCAGCGGGTTGTTGGGGACCGCCCCGTCCCAGGAAAGATCTATCTGGACCCCGAGAACCTGGCTGTCATCCAGCTGTCCGTTCAGGCGTTCGCCCCATCGCCCGGCTCCTCCGAACTCTTCTCTAGGTTCAAGCGAGCCTTCCTCGCCGGTGAAAAGCCTCGAACGCCCGATACTGACGTCAGGGTAGGCTCGCCCCAGTACGTCCTCTATATAATCAAGCTCTTCCACTACTTCCTCGGGAGGTGACTCCGCTGTCATCGCAAAGTGATTATTAACCATCAAAGATACTTATACGACACCACAATAACCCTGCCTCTTCCATTATAAAGCTAATCTTTGAGCTTTGAGCTGGCGCTGAAATAGGTAACTCTTCTACCTCACGGATCGCGGTTAACCTCCCGAGCCGTTCTCACCCGACGGACCGCCCCCCAGAAGGTTCCGGAGGGCTTCACCCACACTGCCGAAAGCATCTCCTATGCCGCCGAAAACAGTATCTATAACCGCTTTCGCAGTCATGCCCGCCTGTTCGGGGAGGCTGGGCTTTTTCTCGGGTTCAGGAGGATCAGTTATGGGTTCGCCGGGCTGCTGCTGGTCCGGGCTGTCGAGAGGATCATCTCCTGAGGAAGAGCCAGAACCGGAGCCCTGTGCCGCCACCTGCATAGAAACCAGCAGGATGACCAGCGACAGCGCCAGCAGCTTTCTCATACAGTGGATTTTGCGTTCTCCCTACTTAAGCTCTCTGGTCCCGGTTAAAGTTAAAATCGTGACTCTGGTAACTCTCTACATGCCCGACAGACCTATGCCCGCAGTCAAGTCCTTGATAGAGAGGGACGGAAAATACCTGTTGATAGCGACTAAGTCAGGAGACAGGAAGTTCTGGACCCTCCCCGGTGGACGCATCGAGTTCGGAGAGGAACCCTTGGAAGCGCTCCGGCGAGAGGTCAGGGAGGAGGTATCGGTGGAGGTAGATGTAGGCGAACCCCTGGGGATGTACACCTTTTTCTACGGCGAGCCCGAGAAACAGGTCGTCCTCACCGTCTTCAGCTGCAGTATAGAGGACGGCGAGATAGATATAGGTTCCAACCCCGCGGACGAGAACATCGTTGAGCACGGCTGGTTCAGCAGAGAAGAACTCGGTGACCTCGCGCTGGGTAAAGGCGTAAGAGATTTTGTAGAAAGAAGGCTCTAGAACGATGGAAGATGAAAGACTCCAGTTCAGGGAAGGCGACCGCGTGCTCTTCAACGACAGGAAGGTGCCGCTGGAAGTGGTCGCGGTCGACAAGAACCGCGTCCACATCGAGGGACCACACGGCGGCGAGTACGTCATATTTCCCGCGGAGGAGACCGACGACCTCCTGGTCAGGAACAAGAAATCAGGACGACGTTACGCGACCTACTGCCGCGACCTGAGGGAAGTTGGCGAATGGGAGCGGGAAGACGATACGTGGAAACACTCGAGGACCGGGGCCGAGATAGAACTCGTAAAGAACGACGCGGGTTTCTGGACGGTACAAAGCGATGATTTCGACCTGGATGACGAACTCGACCTCCCGCTATACGGCTACGCCGAGAAAGAGTTCGCCGAGGAAGACGCGAAAAAGCTGACCGACAGATACCCGGAGGGATAGAGCCGGACCGGGACAAGACATATACAGTTAAAGCTCCAGCTTACCATCATGTCACGAAAACTACTGAAGACGACAACCAAGATGGATAGAGAAGAAGCAAGTGAAAAACTCCACAGTCTCGCCGACAAAATCAAGGAAGGCGAGGTAAAGCTGAAATCAGGGAACGACTCTGTGACGCTTCAGCCCGCCGACCAGGTAGAGTTCGAACTCGATGTAGAAAAGGAAGAGGATGGAGATATCTCAATCGAGATAGAAATCGAATGGCCGGAAACAGAAAGCACCGGGGAAATCGAGATACAGTAAGACAGGAACCACTTATTCTTCTCCTTTATTTCCAACTTCAATAAACCTTGCAGGATTTACGGAGTATCTCGGATATATGATACATCCAAGAATTATTAATTGCGGTCGAAGCAACCATGTTGCTTCTCAAAGCAAATTCTTCTTCAGTGAAGAATTTGCGGCGTCCGAACCATGAACGAACAATCGAGAGCAACTTGTTGCCGTGCTCTTCGACTCTCCTTCCTTCGTTTGGTTTGTTAAGAGAATATGGTCTAGAAAATTTATAAAAGTCTAGGAAGGACCATTTCTCTTGTAGAGAGGTTAGATTTTTATGTCTGTGCATGTAATTACATGCAAAGGTGAATTGTGTATGCCGAACATGACTATACGGATCCCGGACGACCTGAAAAACGCGATTGACGAACACCCGGAAATCAACTGGAGTGAAGTGGCGCGGCAGTCGATGTGGGAGTACGTCCGGAAGATCGAGGTGGCGGACGAGATCGCGTCCAGAAGCGAATTAACGGAAGATGAAGCGGAAGAACTCAGCAAGAAGGTCAAACACGACATAGCCGAACACTACCAGGAATGACCGCCTGAATGGAACTTGTCGTCGACACCAACATCGTCTTCTCCGCACTCATCGCAGAAGGCAAGACACGTGAAATCATAATCACCGAAGATCTGGAGTTCTACATTCCCGAATTCTTCTTCAACGAGTTAAACAACAACCTGGACGA